>NZ_JBEZZR010000017.1:0-168861 GCF_040639325.1 Actinoplanes sp. NPDC023936
GGGGCCCGGCGGGGCCGCGCCCGCCCCCGCCGGCACCCCGGGCCCGCCCCCCCGGGCGGGCGCGCCCCCGCCCCGCCCCGCCGCTGTGCCGTGTCAGCGGCTCGTGCCGGCCGGCGCCGTCCCCGCGTTGCGCCGGCCGTTGTTTGCGCCGGCGCTCGTTGCGCCGGCCCTCGTTTGCGCCGGCCCAGTGTCTGCGCGGAACCAGCGTCTGCGCTGGTCCCGCGTTTGTGCCGAACTCGTGTTTGTGCCGGTGAAGCTGGGGAATCGGCAGCACCATGAAACTCGGGTACAAGCTCGCGGCCGAGGCGTTCGGTCCCAAGGAACTCATCCGGCAGGCGATCCGGGCGGAACAGGCCGGCTTCGACTTCGTCGAGATCAGCGATCACTACCATCCGTGGCTGGACGTGCAGGGACACTCCCCGTTCGCGTGGAACGTGCTTAGCGCGATCGCGGTGCAGACCCGCACGCTCGGCCTCGCGACCGGCGTGACTTGCCCCTCCGTGCGGTACCACCCGGCGATCATCGCGCAGGCCGCTGCCACTCTGGCGATCATCTCGGACGGGCGGTTCACCCTCGGTGTCGGCTCGGGCGAGCGGCTCAACGAGCACGTCGTCGGCCAGGGCTTCGGCAGCGTCCGGGAACGGCATGAGCGGCTCACCGAGGCACTCGACATCATCAACCTGCTCTGGCAGGGCGGATACCAGTCCTATCAGGGCAAGCACCTGCAACTCGAGGACGCGCGGGTGTTCGACCTCCCGGAGACGTTGCCGGCGATCGCGGTCGCGGCCGGGGGGAAGGTAGCGGCCGAGCTGGCGGCCACTCACGGCAGCGGGCTGTTCGCGACCGAGCCGCGCGCCGACCTGGTGGAGACGTTCACCGCGGCCGGTGGGAAGGGGCCGAAGTACGCGGAGGCCTCCGTCGCGTGGGCGCCCACTGAGGAAGCTGCGGTGAAAGAGGCCCACCGGACCACCCGCTGGGCTGTCACCGGCTGGAAGGTGATGGCCGAACTGCCCAATCCGGTCAACTTCGAGGCGGCGTCGGCAACGGTCACCGAGGACGACGTGCGCGAGACGTTCGTCTGCGGACCCGACCCCGCTCGGTACGTCGAGTCGATCCAGCAGTACCGTGACGCTGGTTTCGACCACATCGTCCTGATGAACGCCGGTCCGGACCCGGACGGCTTCCTGGACTTCTTCGCCACGGAACTGCGGGACAAATTGTGACGAACGACAGCGTCACGGTGGTGGTGGCCACCCGCAATCGCCGGGATCGGCTCTTCGAGACCCTCCCCGAGCACCAAGCCCCGGTGATCCTCGTCGACAACGCCTCGGACGACGGCGGCCCGGAGGAGATCGCCACGGCGTTCCCGGCCGTCGAGGTGGTGCGGCTCGGCGAGAACATCGGCGCGGCGGCCCGCAATGAGGGGGTGCGTCGCGCGGTCACGCCGTACGTCGCGTTCGCGGACGACGACTCGTACTGGTCGCCGGGCTCTCTGGCGCGTGCCGCGGCCCTGATGGACGCGCACCCGAAGCTGGCCTTGCTCTCGGCTCGCGTGCTGATCGGACCGGAGGGTCGCCTCGACCCGGTCTCCGAGGCCATGGCCGCCGCACCGATCGGCACGCCGGCCGGTGCGCCCGGCCCCGCGATTCTGGGCTTTCTCTCCTGCGCCGTCGTGGTCCGGCGCACGGCGTTCCTTGCGGCCGGTGGTTTCCAGCCACGCCTTTTCGTGTACGGGGAGGAAGCGCTCCTGGCGATGGATCTGGCCGCCGCCGGTTGGTGGTTGTGTTACGACCCGTCGCTGGTGGTGCGCCACTTCCCACTTCCGGCAGGCCGTGATCGCGGCGCCCGCAGGCGGATCGAGGCCCGGAACCGGATGCTGACCGCGCTGTTGCGCCGGCCGGCGGGCGTGATCGCGCGAACCGTGGCCGCGGCGATGCGGGAAGCGCCTGCGGCGGGGTGGGACGTGGCACGCGCGCTGCCGTGGGCGCTGCGTCACCGGCGGCTGCTGCCGCCCGAGGTCGAAGCGGATCTGGTACGGCTGAGCGCACCGCCCGCGTAGTCCCGGCGTCGTGTTCCCCGGCGTGGCGCGCCGGCCGATTCCTAGTGTCGCGTGTCTGAAGTGGTTTGACAGTGTGGCGGGCGACAATGAGGCATGTCTGTCGCGGCTGCGCTGGTTCTTCGTCCGGGTGATGGCGCGCGCCTGCGGGAGTTGACACGCTCGTCCGCCGCGCCGGCTGGGCATGTGCAACGAGCTCGGATGGTGTTGCTGGCGGCCGAGGGGTTGCCGAACGCGGAGGTCGGTCGGCGGGTCGGGATGACCCGGCAGACCGTAATCGCGTGGCGGGCGCGGTACGAGGCCGGTGGGATCGCCGCGCTGGCCGACCTGCCGCGCTCGGGCCGGCCGGGCAGTATCGACGAGGCCGCGGTGATCGCGTCGACGCTGAATCCGCCGCCGTCGGAGTTGGCGGTGACGCATTGGTCGGCGCGGCTGCTCGCTGGCCAGTTGAGTAGGGCGGGGATGCCGGTCAGCTTCGCCGAGGTGGCCCGGATCTGGCGGGCCTGGGGATTGCAGCCGCACCGGATCGAGACGTTCAAGTTCTCCACGGATCCGCAACTGGAGGCGAAGATCCGTGATGTGGTTGGGCTGTATCTGGACCCGCCGGCCAACGCGGTCGTGGTCTGCGTGGACGAGAAGTCGCAGATCCAAGCGTTGGATCGAACGGCACCGCTACTGCCGATGCGGTTCGACGCCGCGGAACGCCGCACCCACGACTATCGGCGCCACGGCACCACCACCTTGTTCGCGGCGCTGGAGGTGGCCACCGGGAAGATCACCGCGGACGCCTGCTACGAGCGGCACTCCAACGCCGAGTTCCTGGCCTTCCTCAAGCAGGTCGCCAAGGCCCACCCTCGGGTGCAGCTGCACGTCGTATGTGACAACTACGCCACCCACAACCACCCGAAGGTCAAAGCCTGGCTGGCCAAGCACCCACGGGTCACGCTGCACTTCACCCCGACCAGCGCCTCCTGGATGAACATGGTCGAGATCTTCTTCGGGCTCATCAGCCGGCAGGCCATCCGCCGCGGCAGCTTCACCAGCGTCACCGACCTGATCGGCGCGATCCGCGCGTTCATCGACGGCTACAACGAACGGTGCCAGCCGTTCCGCTGGACCAAAACCGCCGACCAGACCCTCGCCAAGGCGCAACGCCAGCCCTCGGCCTGACGTCAGAGATCACGCCACACGTGCGGTTCCTGGTAGGCGTGCCAGCCGTGGAAGAACCAGTCCGCGAGGTCCCGTAGCCGTTCCAGGCAGTCGTGGTAGTACTGCACCGGCTCCGGTCGAGGGAAGTTCGGGTGACTGGTCCACTCCGTCACGAAGTGGGAAACGTAGTAGAAGCCCTCCGCCATCCAGCGCGGCAAATCGTCACGGCCTTCGTACTGCTTGCAGACCGTTCGCATCGTCTGCTCCAACTGGCTGAAGGCCGCACGGTCCCAGACCAGGTCAGCGCCTCGCAGGCACAGCAGGAAACTACCCTCCGTCGCCTCGAACTCCCGCCTCAAAACGGTCAACGCGTCATCCATGTCCGCATCCTGGCACTCAGGTACGACATCCCCGGACCGTCAAGCTATTTCAGACACGCGACACTAGATCCGCCGGTGAATCGCGGGCCGGTGCAGGATGTTGCGCCGGGGCTGCCGGGTCGGGTCCACGTGTGCCGGCGGCAGAAACTCCGGCAGGCCGTCGGAGCCCCGGCATGCCGTCCACCCGCCACCGTGGACGAGCCGGTGATGCGGCCGGCACAGCAGCACGCCTTGCGCGACGTCGGTGGGCCCGTCGTGGTCCCAAGGAAGCATGTGGTGGGCTTCGCACCAGCTGGGTGGCCGGTCGCAGTCGGGGAACGCACACCCGCCGTCCCGGACGGCGAGGGCCTGCCGTTGTGCCGGTGTGAAGAGCCGCCGGGAGCGACCGAGATCAAGTGGTTCGCCGGCGCCGCCGAGCACCACCGGGAGGATCCGGGCGTCGCAGGCGATCCGGCGAGCCGCTTCGGCGTCGAGGCGGGCGCCGCTCTCGGTGTACGCGGTTCCCACGCCGGTGAGCAGCGCCTCGTAGTCGATCGTGACGGACATCTGCGGAGGGAGGCCACCGTTGTGGGGAAGGCTTCCGGAGCGGAGGGCACGACGGCAGACCTCGACCAGCGCGTCGGCGCGGCGCTGACGCGGTGAGCAGCTCTCGTCGTGGGCGGCGGCACCGTTCTCGGAGGCCGGGCTGTTCTGGGAGTCCGGGCTGTTCTGGGAGTCCGGGCTGTTCCGGGAATCGGGGCCGTTCTGGGAATCGGGGCCGTTCTGGGAATCCGTGCCGTCCGCAGACGCCGTGCCGTTCCCGGACGATGATCGGGTGGACGCCGGAGCACAGAGCGGATCGAGCGCTGCCTGGACGATGGCGGCGTCTTCGACGGTGAGACAGCCCATCACCCGCACGCTGCCGGCCACCGGGGCACAGAGCGTCAAACCCCGTCGCCACCAGGCCCGCTGTTCGGCGCGGCGGAGCGCCTCACCCTCGAGCCGCGTGGCTTCGTCCGGAGCGACGTGCTCGAGGATCCGGTCTCCGATCTTGCGGAGCCGGGCCGGTTCAAAGCGCTGGGCGTAGTCGATAAGCGCTTGCTCCGCCGCGTTCACGGTCTCCGGCTGCACCGCCTCCGGCAGGAAGCGGAGCGCCTCGCCGATCACCCGAGCCTGCGCGCCGGTGACGTCGCCGGTGCTGAGCGCGCCGTCGAGATCCGGACGCTTGTCCAGCAGGGCGGCTTGCGCGACCATCCGGCGAGCCACGTACCAATCGACACGGAGTTTGTCGCGCAGCCAGGCGGGGGTGCCGCGCGAGGACGTCTTCTTCGCGAAGTCGTTCCGATCCAGCTGGCGGACGAGGCGCAGCTGCAGAGCGGTCAGCGCCTGGATGGTCTCGTGCAGGTCGGCCACACAGGCGGCGGCCACCTCGTCAGCGGGCATGGCGGCGTCCGCGGTGGCAAACGCCACCGCGTCGTCTCTCAGCTTCTGGACCGCTTCACGCACGCCCCCATCATTGAGCGCTCGCTGAGCGAAATCCCAGTCCACGCCCTGTCGCGAATCCGCCTGGCCGCCCGCCCGGAAACCGGCTAGCTCACCAACGCTCCGACAAGCGAACCAGGTTCGAGCGAGCAGGGCCAGCGAGCAGGGCCAGCGAGCAGGGCCAGCGAGCAGAGCACAGAACGAAGCGCAGAACCGATCTCAGCGCCGGCGGTTACGGCGATAATTGACGATGCCGGCGACCACCAGCAACACGGGCAGGAGCAGCCCCCACATCAGCCAGCCATTCATGTGCCCGAGTCTGGCGCGGCGGCGCGCGGGCGCGCTTCACCCCTGGCGGATGAGCGCGCCCGGAGCAGCGTCACCAACCGGTGGGCGGCGCCTCGATGTGGACGGCCTTCATCACGGTCATCTCATCGAGCAGCTCGGGCCCGTACCCGAAGCCCTGTCCGCTGCCGCGGCGCGGATGCGCGGCACCCCCCGGCGCTCCGCCGAAGACCGCGTTGATTTTCACGGTCCCGACCGGGAGCTCGCGCCAGGCCTGCTGGGCGTGGCTCATCGAGCCGGTCAGGACGGTGGCGGCCAGCCCGTACGGTGACTCGGCCGCCCGCGCCAGCGCGGTGCCGAACGAATCGACCGTGACCACCGCCGCGACCGGCCCGAAGGTCTCCTCCCGGACCACCGCCATGTCGTCCGTGCAGTCGGCGAGGACGGTCGGCGGGTAGAAGGCGCCCGCGCCGCCCGGCACGGACCCGCCGTGAAGCACCCGGGCGCCGTCCCGCACCGCGGCCCGGACCTGCTCGTCGACACCCGCGCGGAGCCGAACGTCCACGAGGGGCCCGATCTTCTCGGCCCAGCCGGCGGCCTCCTTCGCGAGCGCGTCGAGGAACGGCGCGGCGACATCCTGATGGACGTAGATCCGTTCGACCGAGACGCAGATCTGCCCGGCGTTGGCGAACGCGCCGACCGCCGCCTGCTGCGCCGCCCACACCGGGTCGACGCCGGAGTCCACGATCAGTGGGTCGCTGCCACCGTTCTCCAGCAGCGCCTTCGCGCCGGTCCGGGCGCAGGCGGCGGCGATGGCCCGCCCGGTGGCGGTGGAGCCCACCTGCGCCACCACGTCCACTTCGCTTCCGGCGAGGGCGGCGCCGACCGGCCCGTCACCGGCCAGCAGTCCGAGCACGCCGTCCGGGAAGTGCGGCGCGAGGATCTGGGCGAGCCGCCACCCGGTGGCCGGGGTGCGCTCGCTCGGTTTGTGCACGACGGCGTTGCCGGTGACCAGGGCAGCGCCGAGCAGGCCGCAGGAGACCGCGACCGGATCGTTCCACGGGGTGATCACCGCGACGACGCCGCGGGGCGCGTAGGCCATCAGGTCGATCGCCTCATCGTTACCGGCCAGAGTCCGGCCACGGTGGGTGGGTCCGAGCTCGGCGTACTGGCGGAGGGTGCCGATGCCGGCGGCGATGCTGTCGCCGGCCTCGCCGACCGGTTTGCCCATCTCGGCGGACATGATCTCAGCGAGTTCGCCCGCGGCGGCCTCGAGGGCGGTGGCGGCGGCGTGCAGGGCGGCGGCGCGGGCGGCCGGCGCGGTCCGGGCCCACTCTCCGGCGGCGGCGTGGGCGGCCTTCACCGCCGCCGCGACGTCGGCCTCGGAGGAGACCGGCACCCGGGTCACCGGGGTGTCGTCGCGCGGGTCGATAACGGTCAGGGTGCGGTCACCGGAGCCGGGACTCCAGGCGCCGGCGATGAGCTGCTCGACGTCGTACATGGGGGGCTGTCTTCCCCGTTGCATTGCATAAAAACTTGGCTGGCCGCAAATGATGGCACCTATCAGTGCAGGTCATGCGCATTTTCCAGAAAGGACTGATCTTTCCGGGAGAAGTCGATGGTCATTTGAATAGACGCAAAAATACGGGGTACTCGGCGCGCCATGCGAGTACTTGGCGTCAACGCGATCTTCCACGATCCCTCGGCCGCCCTGGTCGTCGACGGACGCGTGGTTGCGGCCGCGGAGGAGGAACGGTTCAGCCGGCGCAAGCACGGTAAGCGGCCGGTGCCGTTCTCCGCATGGGAGCTCCCGGAGCTCTCCGCCGCCTGGTGCCTGGAGGCAGCCGGGCTGAAACCGGGCGACCTGGACGCGGTCGCCTACTCCTTCGATCCGGCGCTCTGCGGCGACGCGCAGCAGCTGGGCCTCAGCGATCCCTGGGACCACCTGCGCGTCGACTACGCACGAAGGGCGCCCCAGTTCCTCGCCACGGCGCTGCCCGGCCTCGACCCGGAGCAGGTCCGTTTCGTGCCGCACCACGTGGCACACGCCGCCTCCGCCGGGCTGAGCGTCCCGGAGCAGAACGCGGTGCTGGTGCTGGACGGGCGCGGCGAGTCCGCCAGCCACCTGGCCGGCGCGTACCGCGACGGGCAGCTGGAGGTCTTCAAGAGCCAGGAGCTGCCGCACTCGCTGGGCCTGCTCTACGAGGATCTCACCCGGCACCTGGGCTTCCTGCACTCCAGCGACGAGTACAAGGTGATGGCCCTCGCCTCCTACGGCCGCCCCAAGTTCCTCGGGCTCCTGCGGGAGCTGGTTTACGCCACCGAGGACGGCGGCTTCACCGTGGAGCGCATCGACTGGGACGCCCTGGCGAAGGCCCGGACGGCCGACGGCGAGATGACCGAGGCCCACGCCGACCTGGCCTCCAGCGTGCAGGTCCGCCTCGAGGAGGTGCTGCTCGACCTGGCCCGCTGGACCTACGAGGCGTCCGGTGGGCTGCCGACGCTGACGATGGCCGGCGGCACGGCCCTCAACTGCGTGGCGAACGCCCGGATCGCCGCCGAGGGCCCGTTCGAGCGGGTCTGGGTCCAGCCGGCGGCCGGCGACGCGGGCACCGCCCTCGGCGCGGCCCTGTCGCTCGGCCGGGAGCACGTCCCGTTCGGCACCGCTGCGCTCGGCCGCGGCTGGAGCGACGACGAACTGGAAGCCGAGCTGAAGCGGGCAGCGGTGCCGTACACCCGGCCGGCGTCGATCGCGCACGAGGCGGCCCGGGTTCTCGCCGGCAACGGCATCGTCGCCTGGTACCAGGGGCGCAGTGAGTACGGCCCGCGTGCCCTCGGCCACCGTTCGCTGCTCGCGCACCCCGGCGACGCGCACACCCAGACCCGCATGAACGACGTGAAGGGCCGCGAACAGTTCCGCCCGATCGCGCCGATGGTGCGGGCCGAACGCTTCGACGAGATCTTCGAGGGCGTCTTCCCGAGTCCGTACATGCTCTTCGTGCACAACGTGAAGCCGCACTGGCGGGACCGGATCCCGGCGGTCACCCACGTCGACGGCACGGCCCGGGTGCAGACCGTGCACGCCGAGACCGAGCCGGTCGTGGCGGAGATGCTCGCCGAGTTCGAGCGGCAGACCGGTCTTCCGGTAGTCGTCAACACCTCGTTGAACACGGCCGGGCGCCCGATGGTGGACACCCCGCGGGAGGCCCTCGAGTTGTTCGGTTCGGCGCCGGTGGATCTGCTCGCGATCGGCCCGTTCGCCGTGCACCGGGCGACCACCTTCGAGGCGGGCACCCCTGGGGCGAGCCGATGACGGACGTCACCATCGTCATACCCACGCTCGGCCGGCCGAGTCTGTTCGAGCTGGTCGCGGCCCTGCCGGAGGGGATACCGACCCTGGTCGTCGACGACCGGGCAGACCCCGGCGCCGCACCGCTGGACCTTCCGCCGCACGTTCGTGTCCTTCCCGGCCGTGCCGCAGGCCCGGCTGCCGCCCGCAATGTGGGTTGGCGGGCCGCCCGTACCGAGTGGGTGGTCTTCCTCGACGACGACGTGCTGCCCGGCGACGGCTGGGCCGAGCAACTGGCCGCCGACCTCCGTGACGCTGACTCCCGTGACGCCGACCCCCGTGACGCCGACCCCCGTGACGGCGGGCCTCCGGTCGGGGGAGTGCAGGGCCGGCTGCGCGTCCCGCTGCCCTCCGGCCGCCGGCCGACCGACTGGGAACGGGTCACCGCGGCTCTCGCCGACGGCGAGTGGATCACCGCGGACATGGCCTACCGCCGGTCCGCGCTGGCGCTGGCCGGCGGTTTCGACGAGCGTCTGCCGCGCGCTTTCCGCGAGGACGCGGAGCTTGCGCACCGCGTGCGGGAGGCAGGCTTCCTGCTCCGGCGCGGCCTTCGGGAGACCACCCATCCGGTACGGGGGGAGAGCCGCTGGGTCAGCGTCCGCACTCAGCGGGGCAACGCCGACGACGCGCTGTTGCGCCACCTGTACGGGCCCCGCTGGCGTGCCGTCCTGGAGATCCCGCCCGGCCGCCGTCGCCGTCACGCCGCGGTGACCGCCGCCGGCGTCGTGGCCCTGACCGCTGCCGCCGCCCGCGGGATCACCGGTCAGCGACAGTTCACGGCCGCCGCCGTGCTCGCCGGCCTGGTCTGGGCGGCTGGTACCGCCGAGTTCGCTGCGGCCCGCATCGCACCCGGGCCGCGCGACCGCCGCGAGGTCACCACGATGCTGCTGACCAGCGCCGCGATCCCGCCGGTCGCGGTGGCCCACTGGCTCCGGGGCTGGGCGCGCTGGCGAGGCGCAGAGCCGATCCGTCCGGACCAGGAAGCCGTGGAAACACGGGCCGTGGCCGAGAGAACCGTGGAAAGGACAGTCACGGACAGGACGGCCACGGACAGGACAGTCACGGACAACCGGCAACACCGGGATTTCACGGAGGCCCGCCGGTGACAGCCCTGTTCGACGCGGTCCTCTTCGACCGGGACGGCACCCTCGTGGTGGACGTTCCCTACAACGGCGACCCGGACCGGGTGCAGCCGATGCCGGGCGCCCGGGAGGCCCTCGACCGGCTGCGCGCCGCCGGCCTGCGCCTCGGGGTGGTCACCAACCAGTCCGGGCTGGCCCGGGGCTACTTCACCGGCGACCAGCTGACCGCGGTGCACCGCCGGATCGAGGAGCTCCTCGGGCCGTTCGACACCTGTCAGGTGTGCCCGCACGACGACAGCGCCGGATGCCCGTGCCGCAAGCCCGCCCCCGGGCTGGTCGACGCGGCGGCGGCAGCGCTCGGCACCACGGCCCGCCGCTGCGTGGTGGTCGGCGACATCGGCCGCGACATGGAGGCCGCGCTCGCCGCCGGCGCCGCCGGAATCATGGTGCCCACTGAGATCACCATGCCGGCCGAGGTCGCCGCGGCACCGGAGACGGCGGTCGATCTCGCCGAGGCGGCCGACCTGATCCTGCGGCGCCAGGCGCTGCTCACACCGGCGCCCCGACCCGGCGGCTCCGGCACGACTGGCCGGGCCGGCACGACTGGCCGGGCCGGCACGGTTCTTGCGGTGCGGTCGGATTCGGCCGGGGACATGCTGGTCACCGGCCCAGGGATCCGGGCGATCGCGGCCGGCGCCGACCGTGTGGTGCTGCTCTGCGGCCCGCGCGGCCGGGCCGCCGCCGAACTCCTGCCCGGTGTCGACGAGATCGTCGAGTGGCGCCTGCCCTGGATCGACCCCGAACCCGGCCCGGTCGACCCGGACGACATGCGGGCGCTCACCGAGCGGTTGCGGGCCACCGGCGCCGAGGAGGCGGTGGTCTTCACCTCGTTCCACCAGTCGGCTCTCCCGCTCGCCCTGCTGCTGCGGATGGCCGGGGTGGGTCGGATCACCGCGATCAGCGACGACTATCCCGGCTCGCTGCTGGACGTGCGTCACCGCGTACCCGATGATCTGCCGGAACCGGAACGTGCCCGCAGCGTCGCGGCAGCGGCGGGGTTCGCGCTGCCCGACGGTGACGACGGAGGCCTGCGGGTGTCCGTCGCCGTGCCACCGACCAGGTCCCGCTACGTGGTCGTGCACCCGGGCGCCAGCGTGGAGGCCCGCTCCTGCCCTCCGGAGAATCTGCGCCGCATCGTCGCCGCGCTGGCCGCCGCCGGTCACGAGGTGCTGGTCACCGGCGGTCCGGGGGAGCGGCGGCTGGCTTCCTACGTGGCCGGGACTTCCGGCACCGACGCCGGGCCGACCTCGATGGCCGGTCTGGCCGAGCTGATCGCCGGCGCCGCCTGCGTGATCGTCGGCAACACCGGCCCGGCGCATCTGGCCGCGGCCGTCGGCACCCCGGTGATCAGCCTGTTCGCACCGACCGTCCCCTACGGCCGGTGGGGGCCCTATCGCGTTCCCGCGGTGCGGCTCGGTGACGCTGCCGCGGCCTGCCGCGACACCCGCGCGATCCGCTGCCCCGTCCCAGGTCATCCATGCCTGTCACAGATCGGGCCGCGGGACGTCCTGCACGCGTTGCGCCGGATCGGCGTGACGCCCCACAAACCATATTTCGGCGAGGTGGCTGCGTGAACATCCTTCTCTGGCACGTCCACGGATCCTGGACGACATCCTTCGTCCAGGGCAAGCACCGCTATCTGGTGCCGGTGAACCCGGCCCGGGACGAGTGGGGCCGGGGCCGTGCCCGCACCTTCGACTGGCCGGACACGGTCGAGGAGTTGCCTCTCGAGGACATCCGGGACGCCCGCATCCGGGACGCCCGCATCCGGGACAACGGCAGAGGGGACAACGGCACCGGGGACATCGGCATCGGGGACATCGACGTCGCGATCGCGCAGCGGCCGGAGGAGCTCGATCTGATCCCGCCGCACGTGCCGGTGATCTACGTGGAGCACAACACCCCGAAGGGCGACGTGCCGAACTCGCGGCATCCGCTCGCCGACCGAGACGACCTGGTGATCGCGCACGTCACCGACTTCAACGACCTGTTCTGGGACACCGGCGCCACCCGGACCACGGTGATCGACCACGGGATCGTGGAGCCGAAGGCGCGCTGGACCGGCGAGCTGGACCGGCTCGCGGTCGTCACCAACGAGCCGGTACGCCGGGGCCGGGTCACCGGCACCGACCTGTTCGGACGGTTCGCGGCGGTGGCGCCCCTCGACGTGTTCGGGATGGGGGTGGCCGGGTTGGAGAGGGCCGGGTTGGAGGGTGTCACCGCCTTCGACGACCCACCCCAGCACGTGATGCACACCGAGGTGGCCCGCCGCCGCGCCTACCTGCACCTCTGCCGCTGGACCTCGCTCGGGTTGAGCCTGATCGAGGCGATGCAGATGGGCATGCCGGTCGTCGCGCTCGCCACCACCGAGGCGGTCGCCGCCGTCCCACCGGACGCCGGCGTGCTCGCCACCAAGGTGGACACCCTCGTCGAGGCCGCGCAGTGGCTGATCGACGAGCCGGAGGCCGCGGCCCGCATGGGCGAACGCGCCCGCCAGGTGGCTCTCGCCAAGTACGGGCTCGACCGGTTCCTGGCCGACTGGGACCGGCTGCTGGAGGAGGAAACATGCGCATCGCGATGATCTCGGAACACGCGAGCCCGCTCGCGGCGCTCGGCGGGGTCGACGCCGGTGGGCAGAACTCGCACGTCGCCGAGCTCGCCGCCGCCCTGGCCGCCCAGGGACACGAGGTACGCGTCTACACCCGGCGGGACAGCCCGGACCTTCCCACGGTGGTGCCGATGGGGGAGCGGGTCGACGTCGTGCACGTGCCCGCCGGCCCGGTGGAGGTGCTGCCGAAGGACGAACTGCTGCCGTTCATGGGGCAGTTCGCCGAGTGGATGGCCGCGGACTGGCGGGACGAGTGGCGCCCCGACGTGGCGCACGCGCACTTCTGGATGAGCGGCCTGGCCGCCCTGGACGCCGGGCGCGCCTGCGGGGTGCCGGTGGTGCAGACGTTCCACGCGCTCGGCTCGGTGAAGCGCCGTTACCAGGGTGACGCGGACACCAGCCCGCAGGGGCGGGTCTCCTACGAGCGGCACATCGGCCGGACCGCCGACCGGGTGATCGTGCAGTGCCGCGACGAGATCGGCGAGCTGCTCCGGCTCGGGGTGCCCCGGTCGGCGATGGACCTGGTGCCGTCCGGGGTGAACACCGAGCGGTTCAGCCCACGCGGGCCGGCGGCACCGCGCACGCCCGGCAGGGCCCGGATCCTCACGGTGGCCCGGCTGGTCGAGCGCAAGGGCGTCGAGGACACGATCCGCGCGCTGGCCGCGGTGCCCGGCGCCGAGCTGGTCGTGGTCGGCGGGCCGCCCGCGGACCGGCTGGACGACGAGCCGTACGCCCGCCGCCTGCGCGCCCTGGCCGAGAAGTGCCGGGTCGCCGACCGGGTACGCCTGGCCGGCGCGGTCCCGGCGCACGAGATGCCCCGCTGGTACCGCTCGGCCGACGTGGTCGCCGCCACCCCGTGGTACGAGCCGTTCGGCCTCACCCCGCTCGAAGCGATGGCCTGTGGTGTGCCGGTGGTGGCGACAGCGGTCGGCGGGCTCACCGACACCGTGGTCGACGGCGTGACCGGCGACCTGGTGCCGCCCCGCGACCCGAGGGCCCTCGCCGCGGCGCTGCGCCGGCTGGTCAACGAGGACGTACGCCGGTTCGCGTACGCGGCCGCCGCCGAGGACCGGGCCGCCGCGTCGTACTCCTGGCCCCGCATCGCCGAACGCCTGACCGCCGTCTACTCGACTGTTGCCGACCTGGAGGTAGCCGCGTGAACCCCCTGGAAGATCATCTGGCTGGCCTGGAGGCGGCGATCGCGCCGTTCCGTAAGCAGGCCGGCCACCTCGAGGAGTGGGGCGCCCGCCTCGCCCATCACCTGGGCCGCGGCGGCCGCCTGCTGGTGGCCGGCAACGGCGGCAGCGCGGCGGAGGCCCAGCATCTGGCCGCCGAGCTGGTCGGCCGGCTGCGCGGCGAGCGGATGCCGCTCTCCGCGATCGCGCTCACGCCCGATTCGTCGGCGGTCACCGCGATCAGCAACGACTACGGCTTCGAGGAGGTCTTCGCCCGCCAGGTGCGCGCGCACGGCCGCCGCGACGACGTGCTGCTGCTGCTCTCCACGAGCGGCCGCAGTCCGAATCTGGTCACTGCGGCCCGCGCCGCGAAGGAGATCGGCGTGCACACCTGGGCGATGGTCGGCCAGGCGCCGAACCCGCTCGCCGACGCCTGCGACGAGGTGTTGCGCTGCCCGTCCGAGGACAGCCAGGTGGTGCAGGAGCTGCATCTGGTCGCCGTGCACGTGATGTGCGAGTACATCGACCAACACCTGATCCCGTACACGGCTGAGCCGGGACAGAAGCCGGAACAGAAGCCGGGACAGAAGCCGGAACAGAGGGAGATGGTCACGGTATGAAGCTCGTGATCGTCGGCGACACGCTCCTCGACCGCGACGTCGACGGCAGCGTGCGCCGCATCGCCCCGGACGCTCCGGCGCCCGTGCTCGACGAGGAGAGTGTCCGGGAACGGCCAGGCGGCGCCGGCCTTGCGGCAGTGCTTGCGCGACGTCAGGGGTACAAGGTGAGCCTCGTGACCGCCATCGCCGCTGACGAGCCCGGCGCCCGGCTCACGCGGTTGCTCACCGAGGCGGGGGTCGAGGTGTACCCGCTCCCGCTGCCCGGCGCCACGCCGGAGAAGGTGCGCCTGCGCGCCGCCGGCCAGGTGCTGCTGCGCCTGGACCGGGGCGGCCCGCCGGTCCCGCCCGGTGACGTACCGAGCGCGGTCCTTGACGTGCTCCGGGACGCCGGCGCGATCCTGGTCAGCGACTACGGCCGGGGTGTCGCCCGGCATCCGGCGCTGCGCACCGCGCTGGAGGAGACGAAGGCGCCGGTGGTCTGGGATCCGCACCCGAACGGCCCGGCCCCGGTCGCGAACGTGCGCCTGGTGACGCCGAACGAGTCGGAGGCGCTGCGGCTCGCCGGTGACGCCGGCAACGGCTCGAAGCTCGCGGCCGCGCAGCGCTCCGGTCACCAGCTCCGGCAGCGCTGGCGCGCCGGCGCCGTGGTGGTCACCTGCGGCGCGCGCGGCGCGGTGCTCTGCCATTCCGGCCCGACGCCGCTGGTGGTGCCGGCGCCGCGGGTGAGCGCCGGCGACACGTGCGGGGCCGGTGACAGTTTCGCGGCCGCGGCGGCGATCGCCCTCGCGAACGGCGCCCTGGTCTCCGAGGCGGTCCAGCAGGCGGTCGAGGCCGCCAGCGCGTATGTCGCGGGAGACAAGACCGCGGCAGCCGGCAAGCCCGCGGGACACGGGACAGCGGGGGACAGGGCAGCGGGGGACAGGTCGGCAGGGAGTAAGGCGACAGGCGACAAGGCCGCGGAAGACAAGGCGGTAGAAGACAAGGCGGCAGAAGAAGACAAGGCCGCGACGGCCGGCGGCGCTTCCGAGGTCGTCGCGCGGGTGCGCGCGTCCGGCGGCACGATCGTCGCGACCGGCGGCTGCTTCGACCTGCTGCACACCGGCCACCTCGCCACCCTGCGGGCCGCCCGTAGTCTCGGCGACTGCCTGATCGTCTGCCTGAACAGCGACGACTCGGTTCGCCGGCTGAAAGGCCCGGACCGTCCCCTCAACACCGAGGCCGACCGGGCCCGGCTCCTCGCGGCTCTGGACTGCGTCGACGCCGTCGTGATCTTCGACGAGCCCACCCCGGAATCCGTGCTGGCCTGGCTCCGGCCGGACATCTGGGTGAAGGGCGGCGACTACGCGGACGGCGGCCCGGAGATGCCGGAGGCCGAGCTGATGAAGCGCTGGGGCGGCCAGACCGTGATCGTCCCCTACCTGGACGGCCGGTCCACAACGAAAACGATCCAGGCCGCGAAGACCATCCAGGCCGCGAAGACGATCCAGGCTGCAAAGACCATCCAAGCCGCAAAAACTGGAGGACAGTGAATTGGACGCAGTGATCGTCACCGGTGGATCGAGCGGCCTCGGCGCCGCCGTCGTCGACGCCGTGATCAAGGCGGGTGGCCGCCCGTACGTGATCGACCGGCAGCCCCCGAAGGACGGCGTCGAGTGGATCGAGTGCGACCTGGCCGACACCCGGGCGGCGGAGCAGGCCACCCGAGATCTGATCGAGAGGGCCGGCGGCAGCATCGACGGTGTGGTGACCGCGGCCGGCATGGACGTCCCGGGGGCGCTCGCCGACATCCCCGGCGAGACCTGGGACCGCATCGTGGCGATCGACCTGCTCGCCACGGCGGCCGTCATCCGGGCCGCGCTCCCCGCCCTGAAACAGTCCCACGGCGGGGTCGTCACGATCTCGTCCACGCTGGGGATCAAGGCGGTCGGCGACGCGACGGCGTACTGCGCCGCGAAGTTCGGCGTGGTCGGCTTCACCCGCGCGCTCGCCGCCGAGCTGGCCGGGCAGGTGAACGTCACGCTGCTGATCCCGGGCGGGATGCGCACCAAGTTCTTCGACGAGCGCGAGGACCGCTACAAGCCCGGACCGGACGCGATCCTCAACGATCCGGCGAACGTGGCGTCGGCGGTGCTCTTCGCGCTCAGCCAGCCGGCCGGCTGTGCGGTCCGTGAGCTGGTCGTGGCGGCGGAGATGGAGACGTCGTACCCGTGATCCTGATCCTTCGCGCGCTCGGCGTGGGAGATCTCGCGGCCTCGGTGCCCGCCCTGCGCGGGCTCCGGGCCGCTTTCCCCGGCGAGACGCTGAGCCTGGCGACGCCGACCTGGCTGACGCCGCTCGTCGAGGCCATCGGCGGCGGCGCGACCATCGGCGGCGGCAACGCTCGGGAGGGCAATGCTGGGGAGGGCAATGCTGGGGAGGGCAACGCTGGGGAGGGCAACGCTGGGGAGGGCAACGCTGGGGAGGGCAACGCTGGGACAGGCAACGGCGGCGGGGGCAACGCCGGCGGGGGGAACGCCGGCATCGACCGGATCATCCCGGCGACGGAGCTGGAGCCGCTGACCGGCGCCCCGGCGAACCCGCAGCTCGCGGTGAACCTGCACGGCTCCGGCCCGGAGTCGCACCGGCAGCTCCAGGCGTTGCACCCCGGCAAGCTCTGGGCGTTCGCGAACCGGGCGGCCGGTCACCAGGACGGTCCCGGCTGGCTCGACGAGGAGCACGAGGTCCGTCGCTGGTGCCGGCTGGTGCGCTATTACGGCGTACCCTGTGATCCTGATGATCTTGATCTTGCGACGCCCGGCGTGGACGTCGCGCAGGGCGTGACGATCATCCATCCGGGTGCGAAATCCCCGGCTCGGCGCTGGCCTCCGGACCGCTTCGCGTCCGTCGCCCGCCGGTTGCGCTCAGCGGGCCACCACGTGCTGATCACCGGTTCCGCCGCGGAGCAGGACTTGTGTGTACGGGTGAGCGAGGCAGCCGGACTAGGCCCGGAAGCCGTCGCCCGCACCAGCCTGACCGAACTGCTCGCCCTGGTCGCCGGAGCCCGGCTCGTGATCAGCGGCGACACCGGCATCGCACACCTGGCGACCGGTTACCGAACCCCTTCGGTGACCCTGTTCGGCCCGGTCTCCCCGGCCCGCTGGGGACCACCCGCGAACCGGCCGTGGCATCGCCCGATCTGGCACGGCACCCGCAGCGAGCGCGGTGACCTGCCCGGCCCGGTGCACCCCGCTCTCCGGGCGGTCACGGTGGACGAGGTCCTGGCCGCCGCGGAGGAGGTGCAGCGCGCCTCCCGATGAAGCCGCCTGACGCCCCACAGCTCTGACACCGTCAACCCTCTACCCCTTCGCCCCGACACCCCTTGTGGATGCCCCTCCATGAAAACCGAGACCCCACATGAAGCTGCGTCGCAGTGACCTCGGTAAACCCGGATTCGGCCGCCGCCGCGCCGGAAAGGGTTTCACCTATCTCGACCGGGACGGCAGCCGGCTCGCCGACGAGGAGACCGTCGCCCGGATCACGTCGCTCGTCATCCCGCCGGCCTGGCGCGACGTCTGGATCTCCCCGGATCCACGCGGCCACATCCAGGCCACCGGCGTCGACGCGGCCGGCCGCAAGCAGTACCTCTACCACCCGCAGTGGCGCGAGCAGCAGGACCAGGAGAAGTTCGACCACGCGCTGGAGGTCGCCGAACGGCTGCCGGAGGTCCGCGAACGGCTCTGCGCCGACCTGACCGGCGCGCGCGGCCTGACCCGGGAACGCGTGCTCGCGGCGATCGTCCGGATGCTCGACATGGGCATGTTCCGGATCGGCAGCGACCAGTACGCCGTCCGCGAGGAGGACCCGTCCTACGGCCTCTCCACGCTGCGGCCCGAGCACGTACGCACCAGGGGCGGCTGCGTCCTGCTGGAGTTCCGCGGCAAGTCCGGCGTCGACCACTCGGCCACGGTGGGGGACGGCGAGGTCTGCGCGGTGCTGCGGGACCTCAAGCGCCGCCGCCGTGGCGAGCAGCGGCTCCTCGCGTACTGGGACCGCTCGTCCCGCCGCTGGCAGGAGATCCGCGCCGACGCGATAAACGATTATCTGCGCGACATCAGCGGCGAGCAGATGACGGCGAAGGACTTCCGCACCTGGCACGGCACCGTCAAGGCCGCCACCGAACTGGCCGAGGCGGGCCCGCAGCCGACCAAGGCGAAACGCCAGAAGGCGGTCGCGAACGCGATGCGTGAGGTGGCCGGCATGCTCGGCAACACGCCCACTGTGGCCCGCAACTCCTACGTCGACCCGCGCGTCATCGAGCACTACGAGAAGGGCCGGGTGGCCGACGTCGAACCCGGCGAGCCCCGGGAGAAGGCCGAGGAGGAGGTGCTCGGCCTCCTCGACGGCGACTCCCCCCGCTGACGGCGGGATTCCCTGCCGTGCGAGCCGCGCCGGAAGGCCGCTGAGCCGCTCAGCCGTTGCGGTGGCGCATCGCCGCGTCGAAGACCTGCGCGAGTTCGGCCGCGTCCTCTCCGGCGTGGTGGGTGTGCGGCACGTCGGTCAGGCCGAGCGCGTTCTTGATCTTCCCCTTCCGGGTCTCGACCCACTCGCTGCCGGTGGCGCCCATCCAGAAGCTGCGCAGGTCGACCCCGGACCCGGTGGAGCCGAACGGGCTGTGCCCGAGGAACCGGACGAAATACCAGTGCACGAACATCCCGTCCCACACTGCCGGCGCGGCCAGGAAAACCGGGCGGCCGATTCTCCGCAGCCCGTTCACCCAGGAGGCGGCCGCCTTCATCGCGATCGCGGGCTCGGGAGCTTCCCGCAGGAGCCGGTCCCGGTCGAGCCCGGACACGGCGAGGGCCGCGGGGACGAGGTCGTCGGAGATGGGCCGGAGCTCGGTGTAGAAGGTGAGGTCGGGCCGTCCGGCGACCGCCATGCCGAGCGACAGCATGCTGTACGGCCCCGGAATCGGTCCGTCCGCCTCGACGTCGACGGCCACGAAGAGTTCCGGCAGCGCGGTCATCGCCTCACGTTACAAACGATCCTCGAAGTTGGCGAGAACCTCGGCCCGCGCCCCACCCGACCGGAAATGCTGGAGCAGCGCCCGGGCGAATAGCACCTGGTTGTCCTCACCCACGGATTCATTCAGCGGAGTCACCTCGATGCGCCACCGGAAATAGTGATAGCCGGTGTCCGGATCCGTAGCGAGCTTTTCGTCCGCGTCGTCGTTCGGTGAGATCTCCAGCCAGTTACCACGGAGGTCACACGAGTTCGCCTTCACCTGCACGGCACCAGAAAATGCCGTAATCAGATCCTCGAGGAGGCGCACCCATCCCGTTGCACTGTCCACCATGACGATGAAATGGTTGTCGTACACCCGTGCCGGCTCCTTAACCTAGGGGGCGGAATGGGCCGGTGTCGAGCTTACCGCCGATCCGGAGGACTGAGAACTGGACTTTGTGCGGGGTCTCGGCATCGAGTAAGTCCCGGCGGCGGCGGTGGAAGTCGGAGCCCAGGTCGAAACTGGAGAGTTGGCCGTTCCCGTTGATTCTGCGAATCATGCTGTCACGCAGCTTGGTGCCTGGCCGTGCCCGGGCCAGTGCCTTTTCCGAAAGCTCGAAGAACGTGCGGTCGTTGACACGCAAAGCAACGTCGATGTCTGATCCGGTACGCGCCGTGCCGCGCACCCGGCTCCCGTGTACCACCAGATCTCCGTCCGGCAGGCCGGCTTGCCGTTGTAGCTGGCGAGCGCCGCGCGCGAACCGGGCTAACTGCCGTGCCGTGAATCCCTGGGGAATGCCGAGGACCGTGGAGGACCGTGCGGCCCGTTGAGCCGCGACCTGACCCGCGGGCTCACCGTATTGCTTGGCCGCCCAGTCGGGCGATGATGCCTGTCCCGGCCGGGCCGGCACGCTTGTTTCTAGCCAAGGATCACCTCCGTCGCCTGGCTGACCAGGAAGTCGATGGCGGTGTTGGTCAGTTGCTTGAAGATTGGGATCTCGAGCAGAGAGGCTCCGGCCGTCGGCACGGCCGTCGCGATCGCCTGGATGATCTGAGCTGCCAACAGGGTCAGCTGCACCAAGACATTGATCTTCAGTGCGAGGACCACACCTGCGCAGACGGTGAGCCCGCCCCCGATGGCGATCGCGCCCGCGCTGCCTCGGGTCAGTGCGGCGGCGCCGGAATCCTCAGCCTGCCACTGGGTCAGGAACGCGTCGACCGCGCGGGCGGTGTTGCCGTTCGCCACCTGTCGTGCGGCGGCTACGACATCCTCGTGCAACTCATCGATGACGTTCGCCAGCCTCAGCCATTCCTGGCCGAGGTCCAGCAGCTGGCTCTCGTCGGATTCCGGCCAGGAATATCCCAGTTCTTGCAGGAGGGCGGAGAGTTCACCGGGAAGCTGAATGCTCATCGAGGTTCGTCCAGCACGGCTGCCACGATGTCTTCACCGCTGCTCTCGTCGGTCTGCTCGAAGTCGTCCGCCATGGCATCGAGTACCTCGGCGTAGCCGGCAAGGCTGGCGCTCACCGAGAGATACGAAGCTCGGCGGTGCCGAATGCGGCTCGGTACGATTCCCCGATGAGGCCGCCCACCGGATCAGCGCCGAAGACATCGCCTCTACTGCCGGTGACAGCCGAGTGTTGCCGCCATAACTGCTCCAGCTGTTCTGCCGCAGCGCGTAACTGATCACCAGCGGCGCGCAGCGAGGGCGGATGGATGTCCACCCCGTGGACCGGGCCCGTCACTCGTCATCCTCGATCGCGTTCGAAGCGGGAGACCGCGTCCTGCATCGCGGTCACGAACATCGACATGCCACGCATCGAGTCGTTCTGAATGTCGCGAACCTTGTCGGCGAGGGCCGTGCCCGCAGCGCGAGCGGCTTCTGCGGAGTCCTGTGCCGAGGACTCGAATGCCTGATTGACAGCGTTCCGGATCTCCGCCGCCAGCTCAGCGGTCCCGAGTCGCAAGGCCCGGGCATCCATCTGGAGCGATTCCAGCCGTCCCGGGCTCACTTGTACCTGTATAAGGCCGTCCGCCGCGCTCGCGGATCCGGCAGTTCGAGCGCCACCCGGATCCGTGACTGCCTGTGCCAGCACTGCATTGGCGCGTTCCAGCAGCGCATCGAGCCGTGCGACATCCGTCGAGTCGTATGCCACCGTCACCTCCGCGGATGCGACCGCGCCGTACTCCGGCCAGGTGTGATCCGGCCAGGTGTGATCCGGCACGGTGTGACCCGGCCAGGTGTGATCCGGCGCGGTGTGATCCCATCGACAGAGGGGAATCATCCAGTCTTGAGGCCGGATTGGGACGTCGAACGTCCTCGATCTGACAGCCGTGTCAGCGGCTCTCGCGGACTAGTTCGGTCACCCACGCGACGGCGGTCTGTGCCTGCTCCGGCGTGCTCGCGTACAACCCGTTCACGAGCAGCCAGATCCGGGCGGCCAGCAGCTCCGGCTCGGCCGCCCCGAGCTGCCCCACCAACCGGTCCACCTCGGCGCGCGTGTCCGCGAGGTAGTTCTTGGCGACCCGGGCCGGCTCGTCGTCCTCGCCGGGGAACTCGGTCAGGTAGTTCCGGAAGGCGCAGCCCCGGTATCCGGGCCGGCGGACCCAGTCGGCGATCTCGGCGACCAGGGCGATCAGCCGGTCGGCCGGGGTGCCGGCCCAGCGCAGCGCCTCGCCGGCGGACTGGGCGCGCTCGCGGCGGACCAGGTCGAGGTAGGCAGCGGCCAGCTCGGCCTTGCTGGGGAAGTGCCGGTAGAGCAGATTCTTGCCGCACCCGGCCACCTCGACGACCTGGGCCATGCCGACGGCGCGGACGCCGTACTCGTAGAAGAGGCCGGCGGCGGCGGTCAGGATCGTGTCGCGGGTGCCCGGCGTGGGCGTTCGTGCCATGGTGACCAGTTTAACGGACCGATCAGTCCAACCGGACGTTACACTCGGACCGATCGGTCCGTTAAGAAAGCCCGGGAGAAGCCAAGTCCAGGAGAAGCCAAGTCCAGCAAAGCCAGCGGCAAGGGGAGCAGCCATGCGAGACGCCGTCATCGTCGACGCGGTACGCACACCGGTAGCCAAGGGCAAGCCCACCGGTGCGTACGCCGCCATCCACCCCGTAACTCTGCACGCCCATGTCCTGCGCGCGCTGGCCGAACGCGCACAAATCGCCCCATCCGGTACGACCCAGCCCGGTACAGCCCAGCCCAGTACAGCCCCGTCCGGTACAGCCCCGTCCGTTTCAGATGACCTCATCGACGACGTGATCAGCGGAACCGTCGGCCAGGTCGGCGAGCAGACCGGCAACGTGGCCCGCCTCGCCGCCCTCGCCGCCGGGTTCGCGGAGTCGGTGCCCGGTGTGACGGTCGACCGCCAGTGCGGCAGCAGTCAGCAGGCGCTCACCTTCGCGGCCCAGGGCGTGATCTCCGGCGGCTACGACGTGGTGATCGCGTCCGGAGCCGAGTCGATGTCCCGGATCCCGATCGGCAGCGCCGCGATCCGGGACGGTGAACGTGCCGACGTGGGTGGCCCGCTGCTCGCCGAACGCTACCCCGGCGGCCTGATCCCGCAGGGCATCGCCGCCGAGCTGATCGCCCGCAAGTGGGGTCTCAGCCGCGCCCAGCTGGACGAGTTCGCCATGCTGAGCCACCATCGGGCCGCCGCGGCGTGGCGGGACGGACACGTCGACGGCCAGATCACCCGGATCACCGATCTGGCGACCGACGAGACGATTCGCCCGGACACGGCCATGGCGGTCCTGGCCGGGTTGCGGCCCGCCTTCCGGGACGAGATCTGGGAGCGGCGCTTCGACACGATCGACTGGAAGGTCACCGCAGGCAACTCCAGCCCGGTCAACGACGGCGCCGCCGCCCTGCTCGTCACGACCAGCGAGATCGCGCGGCGGCACGGCTGGCGGCCGCGCGCCCGCATCCACACCGCGGTGGCCACCGGCGACGACCCCATCATGATGCTGACCGGCATCATCCCGGCCACCGCGAAGGTCCTCGCCCGCGCCGGGCTGTCCCTCGCCGACATCGACGCGTTCGAGGTGAACGAGGCGTTCGCCTCGGTCGTGCTCGCCTGGCAGGCGGAGACCGGCGCCGACCCGGCGAAGGTCAACGTGGACGGTGGCGCGATCGCCATCGGTCACCCGCTCGGCGCGAGCGGCGCCCGCCTCGCAACGAGCCTGCTCAGCGTGCTGGAACGCACCGGCGGCCGGTACGGCCTGCAGACCATGTGCGAAGCGGGCGGCACCGCGAACGCGACAATCATCGAACGACTGGACTCACCGCAGGACTGAGCTCACCGCACGACTGAGCCCACCGCACGACTGAGCCCACCGCACGACTGAGCCCACCGCACGACTGAATTCACCGCACGACTGAACTGACCGCCGGCAGGTCCACCACCCGGTCCACCAGGTCACGGCCTTCGAAGCGATGGGCGAAGACCAGCACGGTACGCCCGGACGCCGCGTCCAGCAGGTCCGCCATCAACGCGTGGGCGCCCGCTTCGTCGATCCCCTCGGTCGGCTCGTCCAGGATGAGCAGGTCCGGATCGGCGAGGAGGGCCCGCGCGGTCGCGAGCCGCCGCCGCTGCCCGCCCGACATCGTGCTGCCGCCGGTGCCGAGCCAGGTGTCCAGTCCGTCCGGCAGCCCGGCCAGCCAGTCGCCGAGACCCACCCGCTCCAGCGCCGCGACGAGCATCGGATCGGTCGCGCCGGGTGCCGCGAGACGCAGATTCTCCCGTACGGTCGACGCGAACACATGCCCCGTCTCGTCCCCGACCAGCACCGCCGTCCCGTCGAGCTCGACGGTCCCGGCCCACGGGTCGAGAAGCCGCCCGGCGACGGCCGCGAGCGTCGACTTGCCGGACCCGGACCGCCCCGTCACCATGGTCCGCGATCCGGCCGCCAGGTCGAGGTCCAGCCCGTCCAGCACCGGTTCCCGGCCCCGATCCCAGCCCGCCACCAGCCCCCGGATCCGCAGCTCCCCACTCCCGGCCCGCGTCAGCCCAGTCCCGGCCCGCGTCAGCCCAGTCCCGGCCCGTGCCAGTCCGGTCCCAGCACGCACCGGTCCGGCCTCGGCCCGCACCGGTCCGGCTCCGGCCCGCACCGGTTCGGCTTCGGCCCGCGGCTCGTCCAGCGCGGCGCTGACCGGCTCCTCCGTGGTCAGCGCGTCCACCCGTCGCTCCGCACCGGCGGCCTGACGCCGGGCGATCGCCGCGTCCGGCAGCGCCACCACCGTCTCGCCGAGAACGACAACGCCCAGGAGCAGCACCGCACTCCATTCCGCGGAAATCTCGGTGCCGGCGAGCACCACGGCGGTTCCGGCCACTGCCGCCCCCCACCCCAGGTGGGCGAGCGCCGCGGCCAGGCCGGACTCCCGCGCCGCGCGCGCCTCGAGCCGGGCGAGGGTCAGGCTCCGATTGACGGGTACGCCCAGTCGCGCCGCCCCCGAGCCCACCTCCTCGATCCCGTCCACGGTTTCCACCATGGCGTCCCGCAGCGCGGCCCGCGCGGTTCCGGTGGCCGCGTCGAGCCGGTCGGCCTGCCAGGCGGCCACGGCCGGCGCGAGCACCCCGGCGACCAGCACCCCGACGGCGAGCGGAACGACGACGGCGGGCGCGGCCACGAACACGGCCAGCCCGGCGACGGCGACGGTGGCCGCCGCCGCGAGCGCCGGGAGCCGGCCGCGCAGCAGCCCGTCCACCTGCGCGTCCACGTCGTCGACGAGCTTGGTGAGCAGGTCACCGCGGCGGTGCGCCAGCCGTCCCGGAACGCGCGGGATCAGGTCGGCGTAGACGCGGGCCCGCCGCCGTCCGAGCCGGGCGAACGCCAGGTCGTGCGAGACCAGCCGTTCCAGGTAGCGCAGCAGCGGCCGGGCGACGGCGCTGCCCCGGACCAGTACCACCGCCGCGGAGAGGGTCAGCACCGGTGGCAGCGAGGACGCCCGCACGAGCAGCCACGCGGCGGCCCCGGTCAGCAGCACGCCGGCGAGCGACGACCCGGCGCCGAGGGCAACCGCCGTCCAGGGCCGCCGAAGGCACCCCCACCGGCCCTGCTCCCCATCGGAACCCCGCACACCGGACCGTTCCCGGCCCTCCCCAGGTCCCCCCGAGTACCCGTCCCCACCGCCCTCCCCACCGGCTCCAGGATCCGCAACACCCGGCTGGGCTCCCGAGTCCACCGAGCCGTGCGCTCCCACCGGATCCAGGTCCACCACCCGGTCAGCGGAGGCGAGCAGCGCGGGCCGGTGGGCCACCACCAGAACGGCACAACCCTGCCTCGCGAACTCCCGCAGCCGCGCGACCACCAGCTTCTCCGCGTCCGCGTCCAGGTGCGCGGTCGGCTCGTCGAGCAGCAACGTCACCACCGGCCGCCCACGCCCAACCCGTCCCGCAGCATCCCCGGCAGCAGCATCCCCGGCAGCAGCATCCCCGGCAGCACCGCCGCCGGCCGCCCGGCTCGCGATGGCGGCGGCTTCCGCCACGACCGCGGCCGCCGCCTCCTCCGCGAGCGCCACCGACGCCCGGTGCAGGAGGGCGGCCAGCGCCAGCCGCTGCCGCTGACCCGACGAGATGCCGGCCCCGTGCTCACCGAGCGCTGTCGACGCGGTGACCTCACCGTCCAGGGCGACGGTCCGCAGCGCCTCGGCGATCTCGGCGCCGGTGGCTTCCGGCGGAAAGACCTCGGCGACGGTACGGGCGTGCGGCAGCGCCGGCCGCTGCGACAGGTAGAACGTGCGCCCGACGGCGATGGCGCCCGACTCCGCGGGGTGCAGCCCGGCGAGCACCCGCAGCGCCGTGGTCTTGCCGGCGCCGGACGGCCCGCGCAACGCCACCGTCTCCCCGGCCCGGACCGCGAGCTCCGGCAGGACGAGGGCGCTGCGTGCCGCACCGGGATATCCGGCTCGCAGCGCGCTGACCCGTACCCCCCAGCGGCCGACCGCGCCCGGAACGAGCGCGACGCGCGCGGCGAGATCTCCCCGCGCCGGGCTCGCGCCATTCTCTGGGGAAGCGGTCTCCGGGGAGGCGGGCTCCGGCGAGTGAGTGTCCGGCGAGTGAGTGTCCGGGAGGCGGCGCGGGGGAGCGGCCGGGGCGAGCACCTCGTCCACGTCGGCGATCACCGCGGTGGCATCGGTCGCCGCGTGGTAGCGGGCCGCCATCTCGCGCAGCGGCCGGTAGGCCTCGGGGGCGAGCAGGATCACCAGCAGCGCCGGCGCGAGGTCCATCGTGCCGGCCGCGACGCGCAGCCCGGCCTGCACCGCGATCAGGCCGACCGACAGGGTGCCGACCAGGTCCAGGGCGGTCGACGAGAGGAACGCGACCCGCAGCACCCGCATGGTGGCCCGCCGGTGCTGGTCGGTGAGGTCGGCGATGACGTCGATCTGGCGGTCCGCCCGGCCGAACACCTTCAGCGTCGCGAGGCCGCGGACCACGTCGAGGAAGTGCCCGGCCAGCCGGGCGTCGGCCGCCCACCGCTGCCGTGCGCGGGACTGGGTGGCCCAGCCGATCAGCGCGCCGAGCAGCGGGATCAGCGGCAGCGTGAGCAACGCGATGATCGCCGCCGCCGGGTCCACGACGGACATCACCAGGATGACCAGCGGGGGGAGGATCACGCCGAGGGCGAGCGCCGGAAGGTACCCGGAGAACCACGGTTTCAGCGCGTCCAGCCCGGTGCCGAGAACCGTGGTGAGCCGGCCCGCACCGTAGTCGGCCACCCACGCCGGCCCGCGCCGGGCGACGGTGTCCAGCATCGAGCGGCGCAGCTCGTCGGTGACCCGGGCGGCGGTGCGCCGGGCGGTCACCTGTTCGGCCCAGGCGAGGACGGCCCGCGCGGTGAACGCACCGGCGAGCAGCGTGATCCCGTTCTGCCGGGGCCCACTGACGATCCAGCAGAGACCGATCGCGAGCGCGACGGTGGCAGCCGCCTGACCGGCCCCGATCAGCGTCAGCAGCGCGACCCCGGCACGGCTGGCCCGGGCGTGCCGCAGCAGCCGGGGATCGACCGGTCCCCGCGAGATCCGGCGTTCCCCGCCTGTCCATTGGTTCTCGCCTGCCCGGTGGTTCTCGCCTGCCCGGTGGTTCTCGGGCGATGCGGTCCCGGAACGGTCGAGATCGGCCGGGGACGGCCGCGTCATGACGCCACCCGTTCGCTGGCGATGCGGCGGCGGAAGACCCAATAGGACCAGATTTGGTACGCGAGGACGCCGGGCAGCACGATCACCCCGGCGATCGTGATGAGCTTCAACGCCTCCGGGCCGGCCGCGGCGCTGATCCGGGTCAGGCTCCAGGCGTCCGACAGGGTACTGCGCAGCACCACGTCCCCGTGGACGAGGAACACCGTCACGACGGCGGCGGCCACCCCGGCGGCGACCGCCACGAACGCCGCCGCCTCGCGGGCCCGGCGGGCCAGGACACCGGCGCCGAAACTCAGCACGGCGGCGAGCAGGACGATCCGGGATCCGGTGCCGATGCCGGCGATCAGGAGGGCGACCGCCCCGCCCAGGCCGGCGTGCCGGGCCAGGCCGCGGGCCCGGCGGCGGACCGGGCCGGTGGTGCGCAGCGCGAGGAACGTCGCGCCGAGCAGGATCGCGGCCAGCAGCGCGCCGAGCGCGCCGAGCCCGGCGGCCGGGGTGAGCAGCGGGTCGAGGCTGCGGGACAGGCCGGTGCCGGTGACCTCGCCGTCGGCGCCCAGGGCGAGGCCGTGCACGAAGATCCCGAGGACGGCGCCCCAGAGCAGCACGATGCCGGTGGACGACCCGGCCAGCAGCAGGTCGGCGCGGCGGCGCCAGGCAGGCGAGTCGTGTTTGCCGCGGAACTCCAGGGCGACGCCGCGGATCGCCAGCATCAGCAGGATCAGCACCATCGGCAGGTAGAGGGCGGAGAGCAGGGCGGCGTACCAGGCCGGGAAGGCGGCGAACGTGACGCCGATCGCGGCGACCAGCCAGACCTCGTTGCCGTCCCAGAACGGGCCGATGGTACGGATCGCCGCGCCCCGCTCGTGCTCGTCGCGCCCGAGGACCGGGGTGAGGATGCCGACCCCGAAGTCGAAGCCCTCGAGGACGAAGTAGAGCACCCAGGCGAGGACGAGAACCGCGAACCAGAAGGTGATCATGATGGGAATCTCCTAGTAGGCCGGAACCGATTCACGCTCGGGCGCGGACTCGATCTTGTCCGGTGCGAGCGGCTTGCGCGAGAGGTGCACGACCAGCCGCCACCAGACGATCGCCAGGAGCCCGTAGACGAGCGTGAACCCGGCCAGCGAGGCGATCACTTCGGCGCTGGTCAGCCCGGGCGAGATGCCGTCGGAGACCTTGGAGATGCCGAAGGCGAGCCAGGGCTGGCGAGCGGTCTCGGTGAAGATCCAGCCGAACGTGTTGGCGGCCGCCGGCAGCAGCGGCGCGAGCCAGATGAACCGCCGCAGCAGCGCCGGCGTGCCGCGGCCCGGCTGCAGGAACGCCGGCAGGAAGCGGACCCGGAACGCGTACGACGACCAGAGGTGGAACGCGGCCACCGCCATCGCGAGGATGCCCGCGCCCATCATCAGCCGGAACGTCCAGAACGCCACCGGGATCATCGGCACGTAGCTGCCCGGCCCGTACTGCGCCACGTAGGCGGCCTGGAGGTCGTCGATGCCCTGCACCGTCCCGTTGAACGAGCCGGTGCCGAGGAAGGAGAGCAGCTTGGGCACCTCGATGCTGAAGAACGGCCGATCGTGGCCGAGCTCCCCGATGGCGAAGATGGAGAACGGCGCGCCGGTGGTCGTCTCGTACAGGGCTTCCGCCGCCGCCATCTTCATCGGCTGCACGGCCGTCATCACCTTGCCGAGGTGGTCACCGCTGATCACCGTCCCGAGCCCGCCGACCAGCATGATCCAGGCGCCGAGCCGGGAGAGGGTCTCGAACGAACGGTCGGCCTTGAGCCGCCACACCCCGATCGCCAGCAGCAGCCCGCCGCCGGCCATCGCGGCGCCGGCCATGGTGTGCGGGAACGCGGCCAGGACCACCTCGTTGGTGAGCAGCTCGGTGAAGCTGGTCAGATGAGCGCGACCGGTCTCCGGGTCCAGCGCGTACGCCACCGGGTTCTGCATGAACGAGTTGGCGGCCAGGATGATGTACGCCGACAGCAGCGTCCCCACCGCGACGATCACGATCGTGGCGGCGTGCACGCGGCGGGGCAGCCGGTCCCAGCCGAAGTACCACAGCGCCAGGAACGTCGCCTCCAGGAAGAACGCGAGCATCCCCTCGATGGCGAGGGTGGGACCGAAGACGTCGCCGTAGAAGCGGGCGAACGCGCTCCATCCGAGCCCGAACTGGAACTCCTGGACCAGGCCGGTGACCACGCCGACGGCGAAGGTGGCGATCAGCAGCTTGCCGACGAACTTCGTCAGATGCAGGTATTTCTCCCGAGACGTCCGCATCCAGGCCAGCTGCAGCCCCGCTGCGGTCGCGGCCAGGCAGATCGACAGCGGCACGAACAGGTAGTGGTAGATCGTGACGACCGCGAACTGCAGCCGGGTCAGGTCAAGCACGTCCACGGGTTCCCCCAACGTAGTACGACGCTTCGTAGTAGATACTACGTCGTGTAGTACGACAACCTGACGTAGGCCTCCCGTAGGATGGAACACATGGCGCCGCTCTCGAAGAACCCGCTTTCGAAGACCTCGCTTTCGAAGACCTCGCTCTCGAAGAACCTGGGCGACCTCGAGCGTGAGGTCATGACGAAGCTCTGGGACGCGCCGGAGCCGCTGACCGTCCGCCAGGTGCACGAGCTGCTCAGCCGTGACCGCGACCTGGCGTACACCACGGTCATGACAGTGCTCGACCGGCTCGCCAAGAAAGGCCTGGTCACCCAGCAGAAAGCGGACCGCGCCTACCGCTACGCCCCGGCGCAGACCCGCGAGGAGATGACCGCCGGCCTGATGTTCGACGCGCTCAGCGCCACCCCGGACCGGGACGCCGCGCTGGCGTACTTCATGGGTCAGCTCCCGCCGGAGGCGCTGGCCGCGGCGATCAAAGCGGCAGCCGACCGGAAACCGTGACAGCGCTGCTGCTGGGCGCGCTGGGTCTGACCCTCTCGCTGATCGCGCCCGGCATCCTGGCCAGGGCGAAGTGGCCGGACCGGGCCCCCGTCGCCGGCGTCCTGCTCTGGCAGGCGCTCACCCTGACCGCGGTGCTCTGCGCGCTCGGGGTGGTGCTCGCCGCCCCGGAGGAGGTGACCCGGGCGGCCGGCGCGCGCCATCCGGAGACGGTGGTCGCGCTCGTCCTGTCGCTCGCCATCGCCGCGACCATCGTGATCCGGCTGCTGATCTCGCTCGCCAAGGTGACCTCCCGGGCCCGTGCCCGGCGGGCCCGGCACCGGACCCTGGTGGATCTGCTGGACCGGGTGGAGCGGCGCGACGACATCAAGGGTGGCGAGGTGCGGATCCTCGACGGCGCGCTGCCGATGGCGTACTGCGTGCCCGGCCGCCAGCCGCGGGTGGTGCTCAGCGACGCGGTGCTGCAGGTTCTCGACCGGGACCAGGTGGACGCGGTGCTGGCGCACGAGCGCGCCCACCTGCGGCACCGGCACGAGCTGGTGATGGAGTCGTTCACCGCCTTCTACCAGGCGGTGCCGAAACTGCTGCGCAGCCGGGTGCCGCTCGACGCCGTACACCTGCTGCTGGAGATGGTGGCCGACGATGCCGCGCGGCGCCGCACCGGGCCGGCGCCGCTGCGGGCCGCGCTGGGTCGTCTCGCCGATGCGCTGCCGCTCGCCGAGGGGGTGCTCGCCGACGGGGCCGCGGGGGAGGCCCGCCGGCGGCGCCTGGCGCGCCTGGATCTGCCCGAGAGCCGGTCACTGACGGTCGCCGCGAGCGCCGCCGCGGCGGGTCTCCTGGTGCTACCCACAGTGATCTTGGTGGTGCCGTGGCTGGGGCGCGCGATTAACACCTGGCCCTTTTAGCCACTCTCCGTAAGGGAAATGGAGCGCACGGTTTCGCCACGCGGACGACCTTTTCTTCCGCGTTCCGTGACCGGTACGGTGGTTCCCGGTTCGGTAGCCCCCCAATCGTCCACCCGGCCGATCTGCCGAGCCGCCGCCTAAACGCCGAGTGCTTCGAGACCGAGTGCCTCGAGAGACAAAGCGCGCCGGGGACCCAGGTAGTCCCGGGGTGAAGCCGCTCCCCCCGAGCGGCCGGGCAGCTTCCCGCCCGAACCCGTCAGCTAACCCGGTCGGCGGTCGAGTGGGAAGAAAGGACAACGCACCTAAGTGAAACGGAAAGGCCTCTTACGCGGTTTGGTCTGCGTAATGGCCGCGGCCGGAATCGTTCTCACTGGTCCCGCCGTTGCCCATGCCGAGCCCACGCCGGCAAGCGTCGAGAAGCAAATCGACGAGCAGTGGAACAAGCTCGAGCCCGTCATCGAGGAGTACAACTCGGTGCACGCCAAGCTGAAGAAGCTGCGCAAGCAGCAGTCTTCGCTGGAGAAGACGCTGAAGCCACTGCAGGTGAAGGTGGATGTCGCCATGGCCCAGGTCCGGGGCATGGCCGTGGACGCGTACATGCAGGGCCCGCCGAACGCGTTCAACGCGATGGTCATCAGTGGTTCGCCGACGTCGCTGACCGAGAAGCTCGCGCTGCTCGACCAGCTGGCCCAGCACCAGACCGAGTCCATCGAGCACGTGGCGCAGCTCCGCGACAAGTACGCGGGCGACAAGGCCAAGGTGGACCAGCTCGCCTCCGAGATCGCCGTCCGGGACACGGACCTGGCGTCGAAGAAGAAGGCGATCGAGAAGGAGATCAAGGACCTCCAGAAGCTCCGGATCGAGGCCTACGGCACGGCGAACGCCGACGACGGCGCGCTGCGCACCGGCCCCTGCCCGGTCACCTACACCAACGACAAGGGTGGTCGCGCGGCCCAGCGGGCGTGCGACCTGATCGGCAAGCCCTATGTCTTCGGCTCCAACGGCCCGAACAGTTACGACTGCTCGGGTCTGACGCAGGAGGCGTGGGCGGCTGTCGGTGTTCACCTCGAGCACTACACGAAAGACCAGTGGGGCTCGACCAAGTCGGTCAGCCGGGACGAGTTGAAGCCGGGCGACCTGGTCTTCTACTACTCCGATGTGCACCACGTCGCCATCTACATCGGCGGCGGCAAGGTGGTGCACGCACCGCACACGGGCGACTACGTGCGGATGGCGACGATCGACCGCGGTCCCATCGCGGGCTATCGCCGGCCAGGTTAGGAATCGCTGACGAAGATCGCCCCTCGCCGGAGTGCGGGGGGCGATCTTCGTTTGTCCGGCCTCAACCGCGCGCTTTTCCGCCCGGCGGATCTCACCCGTGCCGCAGTACCCGCCGGGCGGCGAACTCGGCGGGGGCATAATCGCCTGTCATGAGCGACCCCTTGATCGACAGCCTCACCGCCGCGGTGCAGGCCCGTCCCGACGACCTCCCGCTGCGCCTGCACCTGGCCGAGCTGCTGGTGGCCGCGGGCCGGGGCGCGGAGGCGATCGGGCATGCCGCTCAGGTGCTCGCCCGCGAGCCGGGCAACGCCACCGCCCAGCAGCTGATGGGCCGGGCGCTCGGAACCACCCCGGCCGCTACCCCGGCGCCGCCGGCCGAAAAGCCGGCCGAGCAGCCGGTCGCGCCGCCCTCGGCCGAGCCGCAGCCCTCGGCCGAGCCGCCGGCTGCGCCGTCGCCGGCCGCCGTCGACTGGTCCGCCATGGAGCAGCAGTTCGGCGACGTCGTCCCGCCCCGGTTCACCCACACCGGCGAGCCGGACCCGGTCCGGGGCCACCAGGACCGGGTCTTCGACGTCGAGAGCTCCACGATCACGCTCGCCGACGTCGGCGGCATGGCCGACGTGAAGAAGCGCCTCGAGGTCTCGTTCCTCGGCCCGCTGCGCAACCCGAAGCTGCGGTCGCTGTTCGGCAAGAGCCTCCGCGGCGGCCTGCTGCTCTACGGCCCGCCCGGCTGCGGCAAGACGTTCCTGGCCCGGGCGGTCGCCGGTGAGATGGGCGCCGCGTTCATCTCGCTCAGCATCACCGACGTGCTGAACATGTGGGTCGGCAGCTCGGAGAAGAACCTGCACGACCTGTTCGAGTCGGCTCGCGGCCACGCGCCGTGCGTGCTGTTCCTGGACGAGATCGACGCGCTCGGCCACAAGCGCAGCCAGCTCCAGTCGTCGATGCGGACCGTGGTGAACCAGCTGCTCACCGAGCTGGACGGGGTCGAGGGCGGCAACGACGGGGTGTTCGTCCTCGCGGCCACGAACGCGCCCTGGGACGTCGACTCCGCGTTGCGGCGGCCGGGACGCCTGGACCGTACCGTGCTGGTGCTGCCGCCGGACCGCCCGGCCCGCGCCGCGATCCTGGAATTCCACCTCCGGGACCGCCCGGTAGCCGGCGTCGACCTGGACCAGGTCGCGGCGGCCACCGAGCACTACTCCGGCGCGGACCTGGCGCACCTGTGCGAGACCGCCGCGGAGTACGCGATGCGTGACTCGATCGCGTCCGGCGAGATCCGGATGATCGGCCAGGCCGACATGATGGCCGCCGCCCGCGAGGTGCGCCCGTCGACCGACGCGTGGTTCGCGACCGCCCGCAACGTGGCGATGTTCGCGAACGAGAGCGGCGAGTACGACGACCTCGCCACGTACCTCAAGAAGCGCAAGGTCAGGTGAGCGAGCTGCGGGTGAGCGAGCGTCGGGTGAGCGAGCGTCGGGTGAGCGAGCATCGGTTGATTGAGCACGGTCCCGGGACAGAAGCGCGCGTGCGGTGACGGCCGCGTCGCGGGCCCGCGCCCTGGCCGGGGTGGGCCGGCTGTCCGACGCCGAGGCCGAGGTCCGTGCCGGTCTCGCGCGGCTGCCCACCGACCCGGAGCTGCTGGCCCTGCTGGCCGGCCTGTTGCGCCTGCAGGGCCGGCGTGCCGAGGCGCTGGCAGCGGCGGACGCGGCGGTGGCGGCGGCCCCGCATCTGTCCGGCACCCACATCGAGCGGGCCGAGTGCCTGCTGATGATCCCGTCCGGAACGGAGGAGTCGTCCGAGACGTCGCCAGCATCCACGGCGTCGCCAGCATCGGGCCCGTCGACAGCGGAGTCCGACGAAACGCGCACCGCGGAGGCTCTCCGGGAGGCGCGGGAGGCGGTCCGCCTGGACCCGGCGCACCCACCGGCGTACCGCGTCCTGGCCCGTGTCCTGTCCTCCCGCCGCGAGTTCGACCAGGCGCGCGAGGCCGCCCGGCGGGCACTGGCCCTGGACCCGCACTCGGTCATCGATCTGCTCACCCTCGGTGAGATCGAGCGGCACGCCGGCCGGCGCGGGGCCGCCCGGGCGGCGGTCGGCGCGGCCCTGGCCGAGGATCCCGGCAATCCGGACGGCCGCTGGCTGATCGCCCTGCTCGACGCGGAACGCCTGCGGGTGCGCTCGTCGCTGCGCGGGCTGCGGGAGCTGGCCGCCGACCATCCGGACAAGCTCGACGTGACAGCGCTGACCTGGCCGGTCCGCGGCCTGCTCGGCGGTTTCCGCCGCGGTCTCGGCGTCGGTGTCCCGCTGGTCGTGCTCCTCGCCGGCTGCGCGCTGCTCTGGCCGTCCTGGGAGCTCGCCGCCCGTGCGGCCGCCGCCACGGTGACGCTCGTGATGATCGGTTTCGGTCTGCGGGTGCTGGTTCCGGCGGGCCTTCTGCCGTGGCGATGCCTGGCGCTGCTGCCGGTCCGGACACGCCGCGCGGTGCGCGCCGGATGGGTCGCGGCAGGCGCGACGGTTGCGCTCCTTCTCGGGTACGGGGTGACCGCGCTCGCCCTGCTGCCGGTGCTCGCGCTCGTCACCCTGGCCGTGCTGCTCGTCACCGGTAGGGCCGACCGGATGTAACAGGCGTGTTTCCGTTGCGCGTTACATCACTATTACGCCGTTAAATCTTGCACAAGCTGCAAGATCGCCGGATGCTTTCACTCTGCGTTGATACCGGGGGAACTGTCATGGCGAATTCAGGCTCCGCTTGATCGGCCGTCACCCGCGCGCCACCGGCGTCCGGGTGCCGAACCCCAGCCCACTCGCGCCGGGCGCCCGCGCCGGCCGATCCGATCAGGAGCCCGCCGTGGCGAAGCACGCCGTCGAACACAGCCTTGCCGTCGAACCCCGCCCCGAGGTCGAGCCCGGACCGGCTGTCGAACCTGGCCCGGCTGTCGAACACGGACCGGCTGTCGAACCCGGCCCGGCTGTCGAACACCGCCCGGCCGTGGCGCGATCCGGCATCCTCTCGGCGTTACGCGAGTTGTCCCTGGTAGCGGTGCTGTTCCTGGTCTACAAGGTCGGCCGGCTCGCCGCCGACGGCCACGTCGACGAGGCGTTCCGCAACGCCCGGGCGATCTGGGACGCCGAGCGCTGGCTGCACCTGCCGAGCGAGCTGACCGTGCAGCGCGCCCTGCTCGACTGGCACGCCATGGTCGAGGTCGCCAACAGCTACTACGCGTACGTCCACTTCCCGGCGACCGCTGCCGCCCTGATCTGGCTGTACCTGTACCGGCCGGCCCACTACCGCTGGACCCGCAACGTGCTGATCCTGCTCACCGGGTCCGCGCTGCTGGTGCACTTCGTGATTCCGCTCGCGCCGCCGCGGATGTTCGGCGAGACCGGCATGCTGGACCTGGGCCACCTGTACGGGCCGGCCGTCTACGGCAACCCGGAGACCGACCACCTCTCCAACCAGTACGCCGCGATGCCGTCCCTGCACTTCGGCTGGGCCCTGGTGGTGGCGGTCGCCCTGATGGCCGCGATCGGTGGCCGCCGCCGGGCGTTGTGGCTGCTCCACCCGGCGATCACCCTGCTGGTGATCGTGGCGACCGGCAACCACTACTGGCTGGACGCCGCCGCCGGCGGGTTGCTGACCGCGGCCGCCTACGCCCTGCTCCGCCAGCACCGTCCCGCCTCCACCGAGGTCCCGCCGGCGACCCGTGCGCCCCACGGGCTCATCCCGGCCCCGCGAACGCCCGGCGACGAGAACAGCACCCTCGGAGATGACGACGACGCCCCCGGCGGCGAAGCGCACAGCCGGCACGTGGGTGTCGCCTACGCTGGCCGCCATGAGGCTCGACTGACCGGACCGCAGCAACGCCCGCGGCCTCGGCGGGACACCGACCGCTGACGGCGGCACGATCCGCGGCCGGGGCGCTGATCCGCTCGGGCGCCGAGGCCCACCCGCGCGACGCCGGCGTGCCGGAGGCGGACCTGGCCGCGATCAAGCAGCGGCTGCGGTAAAGACCCGCGGCGAAGGAACGAGCCCCGCCGCGCGATGCGACGGGGCTCGTGGTGTGCTGGATCAGCAGGGTGTGCTGGACAAGCAGGGTGTGCTGGACAAGCAGGGTGTGCTGGACAAGCAGGGTGTGCTGGATCGGTCAGGCGACCGCGTAGAGCGCCTCCGGAGTGACCGCGCCGGCGAAGACCCGGCCGTCATCCGTGAGCAGCACCGTGAAGAGCGAGCCGCTGAGCAGCCGGCCGCTGCCCCACTCGCCGCTCACCTTGGGCAGCGTCTCCAGCAGGCCGGCGATCGCCTCGCCGTCCTTGCCCTCCTTGCCGGCTTCGGCAGCCGCGCTCTCCAGTGACGGCGCGTCCTCGGGCAGCTTGGCGCTCAGGATCGACGTCCAGCCCTCGCCGACCATCGTGACGTCCTCGGAGCCGGCCACGTCCGCGGGCTTGGCGCCGTCCTGCTTGGCGCCGTCCTGCTTGGCGTGCTGCTCCAGCTCGTCGGAGGACGGCTTCACCTCTTCCACCTTCGCGCCCGGCGGCGGGTTGAAGGTGAACTGCTGCGCGTCCGGCACCGTGAAGCTGACCTGCTCGAACGCCACCCGGACAGCGGGCTTCGTGGCGTTCTTGGCGTAGACGTCGACACGCAGCGGGATGTGCTCGGCCGCGTCGATCGCGAGCCGGACCTGCCCGATCAGCGAGTTCGCGTCGCGCGGGCTGAGCACCAGCTCGTACGCGTCCCGCCCGGCCACCTCGGCCGCGCCGGTGGTGGTGACCTTGGTGGTGCCGTCGATCGCCGACAGGGCGGCGTCGGCGGCTTCCTGAGGCGTCGACGGGACGCCGCTCGGCAGCGCCTTCTTCTCCGCGGCGGCCTTCTCCTCGATGTCCTCCGGCAGCGTCACGTGCGTGCCGGTGTTGTCGCTGCTCTTCCAGATCCACACGTCGCCGGCGTTGCGGATCACGTCGGTCTCGCCGTCGGTGCCGAGCAGGGCGAGCCGTACCTTGTCGTCGCTCGCGTACCAGACGCGGGCCGTGTTGCTCCCGGAAACCAGGCTGGTGAGGCCGCCACCCTCGATGTTCTTCAGCAGGCCGGCGACGCCGGGCAGCCCCAGATCGGTGCTCTGCACGACAGTGCCGGAGAAGCCTGCCGGGTCGGCGCCCTGCAGATCCACCAGCAACTGCGCGGCGGAGCGCTCCGGCAGGGCCGGGTCGGCGCTCGCCACGATGGTTCCGGCCGCCGCGCCGCCCCCGATGACCGCAACCGCGGCGGCCGACGGAACGAGCCAGCGCAACGCCGGCCTAGACCTGAACACGGACACGATGTCCACCTCCCCCATCTCTGTCCATCATCGTGCTACGGCACCGCTGTGACGAGGCTGAGAAAGCCCCGTAAGGGACGCCCCTTCCTGGTCGGTCAGATAGCTTGAAATCGGAGTTTAAAGGACAAAAGGCGAAGGGCTTTCATGGGTACGTATGAAGGGCGCTCGCTGCCCCGGCCGGAGGAAGACCTGGTGGATCAGGGTTTGCTCTTCGACCTGGGCACGATGGCGCAGCGGCGGCAGGTCTTGAGGGCGCTCGGCCTCGGCGCGGTGGCTCTCGGGCTGGGCGCCTGCGGGGACGGCGACAGCGACGACACCCCGACGACAGCCACCTCGGAGACGAACACGGTCAGCGAGATCCCGGACGAGACGGCCGGGCCGTACCCGGGCGACGGCTCCAACGGGCCCAACGTGCTGACCGAGAGCGGCATCGTGCGCAGCGACATCCGGTCCAGTTTCGGCGACTCCACGACCACGGCCGAGGGCGTGCCGATGACGCTCACCCTGGACATCAAGGACCTGGCGAACGGCGGCGTGGCCTTCGCCGGCGTCGCGGTCTACGTCTGGCACTGCAACCGGGCCGGTGAGTACTCGCTCTACTCCGAGGGGATCACGAACGAGAACTACCTGCGTGGCGTGCAGGTTGCCGGCAGCACCGGGCAGGTGACGTTCACCAGTGTCTTCCCGGCCTGTTACTCGGGGCGCTGGCCGCACATCCACTTCGAGGTCTACCCGGACCAGGCCGGCATCGCCGACGCCGCGAACGCGATAGCGACCTCCCAGGTGGCGCTTCCGCAGACGGCGTGCGACACGGTCTACGCGACCACCGGGTACGAGAACTCGGTCACCAACCTGGCACAGGTCACGCTGGACAGCGACAACGTGTTCGGCGACGATTCCGGCGCGAGTCAGCTCGCGACCGTCAGCGGCGACGTGACGAACGGTTTCACGCTTTCCCTCGAGGTCGGGGTGGACACCACGACCACGCCGACCGGCGGCCAGCTGAGCGGGGACGGCGCGCCGAGCGGCGCCCCGGTGGGATCCGGCGGTCCCGGTGGCGCGCCGCCGAGCGGTCCGCGCCCGAGCGGGGCCGCGCCGAGCCGGTGACTGTGACTGTGACTGTGGCTGTGGCTGTGGCTGTGGCTGTGACTGTGACTGTGATTCAGCTGAGAGCTGCTCACGTCTGACCGCCGCCGCATGCCAAGGTGTGGGTGTGCGGTTGCTGGTGGTGGAGGACGAGGCCCGGCTTGCTGCCGCGCTGCGGCGGGGCCTGCAGGCCGAGGGTTTCGCGGTCGACGTGGCCGCCGACGGACAGGACGGCCTGGAGATGGCCCGCCACGGCGGGTACGACGCGATGATCCTGGATGTGATGCTGCCGCGTCTCTCCGGGTACCGGGTGGTGCGGCAGTTGCGTGCCGAGCGGCATTGGCTGCCGGTGCTCATGCTGTCGGCGAAGGACGGCGAGTACGACCAGGCCGACGGCCTCGACTGCGGCGCCGACGACTATCTGACCAAGCCCTTCTCGTACGTCGTGCTGCTCGCCCGTCTGCGAGCCCTGCTGCGCCGCGGCGCGCAGGCCCGCCCGGTGGTCCTCGCCTTCGGTGACGTGGAGCTGGACCCGGCGGAGCGCCGGGTGCTGGTGGCCGGCGCCGAGGTGACCCTGACCGCGCGCGAGTTCGCGCTGCTCGAGTACTTGATGCGCCGCCCCGGCCAGGTGGTCTCCAAGACCGAGCTGCTCGACCACGTCTGGGACGCCGCGCTGGACACCGCGCCGAACGCGGTCGAGGTCTACGTCGGCTACCTGCGCCGCAAGATCGGCCGGGACCGCCTGGAGACGGTCAGGGGAGCGGGATACCGCCTGGCTCAGGCCGGATCAGACGCGCCGGCTGGATCAGACGCGCCGGCCGGATCAGACGCGCCGGCTGGATCAGATGCGCCGGCCCAGTGAGCTGAGCCTGCGGGCGCGGCTGCTCCTGGTCTCCGCGGCCGGCCTGACGATCGGCCTCGCGGTCGGCGGCGCGCTGCTCGTCGCCGCCCTCGGCTTCGCGCAGAACCGAGCCGTCCACATCGAGACCCTGGAGACCGCGCGCGGCGTGAAACGCCTGGTCGACCAGGGGTCGCTGACAAACCCGATTCCGGTCACCCCGGGCGTCCAGGTCCAGGTCATCGACGACGACGGGAGGGTACGGTCGGTGTCCGCGACCGCCGACCGCCTGGTGCCCATCCTCTACCCGGACGAGTTGCGTGACCTGTCCGACGGCAGCGGCATGACGATCCCCGGCAACCGGATCGGCTTCGACGGCGAGGCCCGCGTCGTGAAGCTCAGCGCCGGCCCGCCCACCGACCCGCTCACCGTGCTCGTCGCGCGCTCGACCGACGAGCTGCGGCAGAGCGTGCACCTGCTCCGGATCACCCTGGTGATCCTGTTCCCGCTGCTGGTGGGGCTGCTCGCGGCCGGGCTGTGGCGGGCGCTGGGCGCCGCGCTGCGACCGGTCGACGCGCTCCGGGCCGGCGCCGAGGAGATCACCGGCGGCACCCGGGCGGGCCGCCTGCCGGTGCCCGACTCCCGTGACGAGGTGCACCGGCTGGCCGTCACCCTGAACGACATGCTGCACCGCCTCGACGCGTCCCGGGCCCGCCAGCGCGCGTTCGTCGCGGACGCCGCGCACGAGCTGCGCAGCCCGCTCACCAACATGCGCACCGAGCTGGAGGTGGCACAGCACCTGCCGGACGACACCGACTGGCCGGCGCTCACCGACGACCTGCTCGCCGACGTGCAGCGGCTGTCCCGGCTCGTCGACGACCTGCTGCTGCTGGCCCGCCAGGACGACGGCTCCACCCGCGCGCTCACCGCCCGGGTCGAGGAGGTCGACCTGGCCCAGTTCGCCGGCGAGGTCGCCGCCCGGTTCCCCGGCGTGGACTACCTGGACCCGGGCGAGCCGCTGCCGGTGCGCGCCGAGCCGGACGCGCTGGCCCGCGTCCTCGCGAACCTGCTCGACAACGCGGTGCGGCACAAACGGGACAGGGTCACGGTGACGGCCGCGGCCGACGGCCCGGACCGCCTCCTCGTGGTGACCGACGACGGCCCGGGCATCCCGGCGGCCGACCGGGAACGGGTCTTCCAGAGATTCGCCCGCCTCGACGACGCCCGCGCCCGCGACGCCGGCGGCTCCGGGCTCGGCCTCGCGATCGTCCGTGAGCTGGTCCGCAGGCACGGCGGATCGGTCATCCTCGGCGACGCTCACCCCGGCCTGCGGGTCGAGGTGCGACTACCCGCCCGGAGCTGAACGGAGGTACAGTCCCCGCGCAAAGATCATCAATGCGGGGGATGTATGAAGTCGCGTGTCTACCACGGTGCCCTGGCCGGCATCGTCCTCACCTCGCTGATCATCCAACTGGTCCTGACCGCCACCGACAGCGCGCCGGACGCCGCCCCCGCGCTCACCAGGTTCATCCGGCTGTTCAGCTACTTCACGATCCAGAGCAACCTGCTCCTGCTCGCCGCGGTCGTGGCCCTGGCCGTGAACCCGCACCGCGACGGCCGCCTCTGGCGCGTGATCCGCCTGGACGCCCTGCTCGGCATCGTCATCACCGGGCTGGTCTACGCCACCATCCTGGCCGGCCAGGCCGACCCGCACGGCGCCGCCTGGCTGGCCGACTTCGGCTTCCATTACGTGGCGCCCTGGGCCGCCCTGCTCGGCTGGCTGCTCTTCGGCCCCCGCCCCCGCATCGACGGCCGCACCCTGGCCTGGGCCGCCATCTGGCCGGCCGCGTGGATCGGCTACACCCTGGCCCACGGCGCGGCCACCGGCTGGTACCCGTACCCCTTCGCGGACGTGACCGAGCTCGGCTACCCGGCCGTTCTGATCAACCTGGGCGCGGTGGTGCTGCTGGCGGCGTTGATCGCCGCGGTGTTGCGCCGGCTCGACACCCGCCTCCCGTTCGGTTCGCCGGCAGCGTCCGAGTTCGAGGCTCCCGAGGTGCCGCATCCCCGTTCTGGTGGGGAGGCTGTCGTGGAACAGGAGAGTGGCGCGGGCCGGTAGATCCGAGCCCCGGTTCCTCCGCGCTGGAGTTCCATGGTGCGAGCCGGCGGGTAGCTGCGGAAGTTGACTCAGGCTTGCTCGCGGTTGCTGCCGGAACGAGGTTGAGGGCACACGATCCGGTCGCGGAACGCGGACAGGAGCGCACCGAAGCCCGCGCCAGCGTGGATGAGAGCACACCGAAGCCGTCCGTGTGCCTGCGTCCCGGCTATGGCGTAGGCGCGGGACCACGATGGCGTTGTGTGCGACCTCATCCACGTCGAGCGTCGATCTTGACGCTTCGCGGGCCCCGAGCGGCGTTGTTGATCAGCCAGCGTCGGGACATCGCGGTGGCAGCGCCAGGATCAGTGCCCTCGGCTGTGGGTCGTAACCGTAGGCGGACGACCTCGTACCCCGGTTCGAGGTCCATCTCGATGTCGTAGCCAGCGCGCGTGGTGTGGAACGTACGGCCCGGCTTTGCCGAACAGTGTGTGAAGGAGGAGGGCAGGTAGCAGCATGAGGAACTGGCTCGAAGAAGTTGGTGGGCAACACGCCAACTCTTTCTCGAGCCGACGCTCGGAGTCCAGCAGCGGGGAGCCACGATGTCGCAATGTTCGCCGGTATCGTCCGAAGCAGGACGGCCGGGCGCGTACCGGAGAATGGTCGCGATCATCGCCGGGGGAGCGGCGCTGATGCTGCCGGCCGCCGGTGTGCCGGCGACCGTGCATGCCGCCGGCCCGGCGACGGTGTTGGCTTCGCCAGGGGTCGCCGGCGCTCAGATCCTGGAGACCAGGGTGCTGGCGGCGCCGTGGCCGGTGCCGGCGAGCGACGACCGGACACATCTGGTCTACGAGGTCGTGCTGCGCAACGTCTCCGCCGGGCCCGTACACCTGGAGCGGGTGGAAGTGCGGGAGCCGGACCGCACCGATCCCGTCGCCGTCTACGACTCCGGCGCGATCGAACACGTCATGCTGGACCCCGGCACCCGCACGTTCGACCGGGCGCTGGCGCCCGGCGAGTCCGGTTCGCTGCTGCTCGACGTCGCGGTGGCGGCCGGGGCCCGGGTGCCGGCCCGGCTGATCCACCGCTTCGATGTGTCCGGAGCCGCCGGCCGGACAGTGCGTGGCGCTGCGACGGAGGTCGACCGGCGCGAGCCCCTGCGCCTCAGCCCACCGCTGCGGGGCGGCGGTCTCGCCGTGTACGGATGCTGCCGACAGCCGTTCGCGCACCGCCAGGCCCTCATGGACGCCGGCGGCGGCACGTTCGCGGCCCAGCGGTACGCGATCGACTTCGTCCGGACCGACGACGGTGTGCGCAGTTACGCCGGTGACCAGGCCCGTAATGAGAGCTACTTCATCTTCGGCGACGATGTCACGGCGGTGGCCGACGGCCGGGTGCTGGCGGTCCGGGACGGCGTGCCCGCGAACACGCCGGAGAATCCACCGGCCAGCCGGGAAGCCGGGGATCTGTCCGGCAACTTCGTGATCCAAGACCTCGGCGGCGGGGCGTACGCTCTCTACGCCCACATGCAGACCGGCAGCGTGCGGGTCCGAGTGGGGGACCGGCTCACCCGTGGGCAGACATTCGGTCTGGTCGGCAACACCGGCAACTCGACCGAACCGCACCTGCATTTCCACGTGGTCGACGGCCCGGGCCTGCCGTTCGGCCTGGCCGGCGACAGTGTTCCGTACACCTTCGATCACTTCCGGATCCAGAACCGGATCGCCGGTCTGGACAGCGACCCGCAGGCGCCGGTACGGGTGGCCGCCCCGCCGGCGCCGGACCGCGCCGGGCGGTACCCGCTCACCGGTGATGTCATCGATTTCCGGTGAACCCGGCGGCCGGAAGTGCCGAGGCCGTCACCGACGTCCTCGTGGCCGGTGCCGGTCCGACCGGGCCGGAGCAACGGCCCCGGCCTCTTTCCGGATCTTCGCCACGGCCCGGAGCGCCGGCACTGACAATGGACAAATGCGACGCTCAGTGCTGTCCACGTTGACGATCGCCGCGCTGGCGGCAACCGGGTGCTCCGTCATTCCAGCCCACGCCGGAGGTCCAGCCCACGCCGGAGGACGATCCGCCGGATGCGGTCCGACAGTGCAGCCGCGCGGCACCGCCGCACAGATCGTCGACATCGCCCGGACGGCGCGCGGAGAGCTCGATCTCGGGGCGGCACTGGTCCGGGTGACGATCGGCGGGCGGGAGGTCGTGACCGCGGCGGTCGGCGAGTCGATGACCGGTGTCCCGGCGACCACTGACATGCACTTCCGCTCCGGGGCGGTCGGCATCGCGTACCTGGGCATCGTGCTGTTGCAGCTGGCGGACGAGGGAACCGTGAAGCTCGACGATCCGATCTCGCGCTGGCTTCCGCAGCTTCCCCGGGCCGACAAGGTCACGCTGCGGATGCTGGGCAGCAGCACGTCCGGCTATCCGGACTACGTGACCTACGAGCCGTTCATCGACCGGATCTACGCCGACCCGTTCCGGCAGTGGACCGAGCGGGAGCTCGTCGACCTCGCCATGTCCCGCCCGCTGTGGTACGAACCCGGCACCAACTGGAGCTACTCGCACGCCAACTTCGTCATCCTCGGCCAGGTCCTCGCCCGGATCACCGGCACGCCCGTCGCCGAGCTGCTGCGCCGGCGGGTCCTGAAGCCGCTCGGCCTCACCGCGACCAGCAGCCAGGACGACGCGGTCATCCCGCAACCCGTCCTGCACGCCTACACCATCGAACGCGGGAAGTACGAGGATTCGACGTACTGGAACCCGTCCTGGACCACCGCGGCCGGCGCCGTCCTGACCACGGACATCTGCGACCTGGAAGCCTCCGCGCGGGCCGTCGGCACCGGCCGCCTCATCTCCGCCCGCGCCCGGCGCACCCAGCTCGACCCGGGCACCGTCGGCCTCGGCGGGCCCACCAAGAACTGTCCCGCGACGATCTGCGTCCATCACACCCGGGAGAGCCACTACGGGCTCGGCCTCATGGTCAAGAACGGCTGGATCCAGCAGAGCCCGTCGTTCGCCGGCTACTCCGCCGTGCAGACCTACCTGCCGGCCAAGGGCATCGCCATCGCCGTCGCGGCCACCCGGGGCCGCACCACGACCGCGGTCAACTCGGCCGTGACCGTCACCGACCGGATCGCAGCCCTGCTCAACCCCTGAGCACCGCAGCTGATCAACTTGGGGTCCGGCGCCGCCGGGCACCCGCGGCGGCCGGTCGGAGACGCAACGACCAGGCGCTGCCCTCGTGAGCGCAGCGCCTGGCCAGCGGGACGGCAGACGCTTGGACCACGTCACCCGGGCTGCGCGGTGGTCACCAACTCCTGGTTCAATTCGCTGTCCGCCAGTTCGCCGGAGACCTGGCCGTATGCGCCGGTGACGGCGAGCCGGAAGTCGCGATGCTGTTTCGCCACGGAGAGGTAGCGGACCGCCTCCGGGTCGAGGTAAACCAGGTCGTTGGCTTCCAGCACAACAGTCGTAGCGCCGCCGTCGAGCGCACGCTCGAGTTCCTCGCGTAGGACGGGCACGCGCTGGGCGCTGAGTGAGCCGGCCAGCGTGATGCGCGCGATGCCACCCGACAGGTCCCGGGTGTCGGCGCTGAAAGCGCATGCGGCGGGAACGAGGCGTACCCGTACCTCTTGCGGCTCGGTGCTGTGCGGGAGGGTCACGGTGAGCGCGTCCGCGTCGAAGTCGGGGTGTTCGCGGCCGTCCACCCAGACCTGCATGAGCTTGACGGTCCCGGGCGGCAGCAGGTCCGGCGCGACGCGCAGCAGACCACCGCCGAACGCACCCGGCCGGGGTGCGAAGAAGAGGTCGATCGGCTGTCGGCGGCTTTCCAGGCCGGAATAGATCGCGGCCAGGTAGCCCAGTTCGGCGCTGTGGTACATCCCCATGGCGTGCGAGCCCTTGCTGCGCTCGCCGCCGAGCATGAACGGGTTGCCGTTCGCCAGCACGTTGAAGAAGACCCCGCCGGCTTGCGTGTCGAGCATCCATCCGTTGTAGAAGGCGGAGCTCTCCCGGGCGTACTTGGCGTAGCTGGGCTCGTCGAACACCGCATTGAGGATCTGGTAGGCGAGGATGCCCTGTTCCTGCTGCCACCATGCCTTGCGGTCGTGCCAGACCAGGCGGTGGAAGCGTTCTCCCGGACCGGTGTGCCGCTCCACCATGTCGTACCAGCCGCCGCGCTGAGGGTCCATGCCGACCGCCGGCATGAGATCGGCGATCTTCTTGGCCATGCTCACGTACGGTGCCTTCGGTCGCACGTTGTTGACCCGCGTCAGGTTCCAGGCGATCTTGAGATTGTGCCCGACGATGGCGCGGTCCTGTTGCTGTCCGTAGTGCCGGTCCGGGCTCCAATCACCGAAGAACTTCTCCTGTACGAACGGGCTGCTGTCGTAGTCCGGGAAATGCTCGGTGATCTGGTCGCAGAGCGACTCCAGTTCGTCGGCGTACCGCTGTTCCCCGGTCGCCAGGAAGAGATTGATCAGGTACGCCGGGATGTGGTCGCCGACCGAGTTCCAGTTCTTGCGGTCGCGGTTGGTGTGGCCGTCCACGTCGAGCGCCGGACTCAGCGGGTCGAAGGTCACCGGGTCGATGTGCGAGTAGTAGCCGCGCCGCGGTGTGCCGTCGGCGTAGCAGGTCTTGTCCTCGAAGTACCGGTGAAACATGTTGATCGTCATGTCGATGATCTCGCGCAGTCTCGGGTCGCCGGTGATCCGGAAGACTTGTGTCAGGCCGGCCAGCGCGTATACCTGCTCGTAGCAGGGAATGGCGTCGAAGTCGTCGCCGGACTCCGAAGCGAAAATCTTGCGCTGGGTGCCGTCCGGGCGGAGATCGAGAGCGTGGTACCAGTAGGCGACCTGGTCAGCGCGATCCACGAAGCACAAATTCTCGATCAGATATGCGGCGCCAGCCACGGCCCCGTCGAGATGGCGGCGGTTCCCGGACATCAGGTATGCGGTGGCCAGACCGTACACCAGGCGGGAGACGGTATCGGTCTCCTGGCGCAGGCCGGAGGTCTTCGCGCCTTCCATGGTGAGGTCGGTGCGGTAGTCACGGTAGTCGAACGTCGCCGATCCAGCGCCGAACTCGCTGTCGAGGTAGAAGTCGGCCAGCTTGCTCACCTGCTGCGTCCACCAGCTCGGCGACTCGAACTTGAACTCGTCGGCGGCCTTGCCGAACAGGAGCACATGCTTGGCCTCGAAGGCGGTGCCCGCCTCGGAGTCGGACGGGTAGAAGACGCCGTACACGTGCAGCAGCCGGCCGTGCTCCAGCATGGCCGGCAGCTGGGCGGTGGCATCGATGTACGCCTCACCGAGGTTGCGCAGCATCTCCGCGGTCGTGGTCGGGGTGAGCCGCACGACGAACGGCCGCCCGTCGGAGGTGTTGATCTGGAACTGTCCCGCCTGCGGATCGGCGCTGATGACGTAGCCCGCGACGAGGTCCGAGAAGGTGAAGTCGATGTTATTAGGCACGATGCCCTCAATTTTCTGTGAAACCGCTCAACTGCTTGGGCGGGAGACGAGAACGATGACGCTGCGCTCCTGCGCGGTATAGGTCGCGGTGAGCACGGCCGGCTCGATGCCGGGATCGGCGATGTCGCTGCCGGTGGGCAGCGAGGTGTCGACGGCCCGCGCCCAGCTGTGCCCCGGCACGGCGGGAAGCTGGAAGTCGAGCGGAGCCCAGTACATGTTGGCGATGATGTGGAGATCGGGATCGTCGCCGACGCCGCCGAGGGTGCAGGCGAGGGTGCGCGCCTCCGGATCACCCCAGTCCGGGCTGGACAGCTGTGTTCCGTGCCAGGTCAGGTCCGCTGTCCGGCCGTTGGCCGAACGGCCGGTGAAGAACGCCGGCTGCCGCAGCACGCGGTGTGTCCGGCGGAACTCGATCATGCGCTGCCAGAAGCGGAGCAGCTCGGCGTTGGTCTCGGGCAGTGACCAGTCCAGCCAGCCGATCTCGTTGTCCTGGCAGTAGGCGTTGTTGTTGCCTTGCTGGGAGCGCCCGAACTCGTCGCCGGCCAGGAACATCGGCACGCCCCGGGACAGCAGCAGCAGGCCGGCGAGGTTCTTCGTCTGCCGCAGGCGCAGTGCCCGGATCGCTGGGTCGTCGGTGGGTCCCTCGGCCCCGCAGTTCCAGCTGATGTTGTCGTCGCTGCCGTCGCGGTTGCCCTCCCCGTTGGCCTCGTTGTGCTTGCCGTCGTACGACACCAGATCGGCGAGCGTGAAGCCGTCGTGGCAGGTGACGAAGTTGATGCTGTTGGTGGGCCGGTGCCCGCGGCTCTGGTACAGGTCGGCGCTGCCAGCGAACCGGGCCGCCACGTCGCCGGTGATGCCGGGTTCGCCGCGAACGAAGCGGCGCATGGTGTCCCGGTAACGGCCGTTCCACTCCGCCCACCGGTAACCGGGGTAGCGGCCCACCTCGTACGCGCCCGCCGCGTCCCACGCCTCAGCGATGATCTTGCGGTCGGCGAGAACCTCGGAGAGCTCGATCTGCCAGACCACCGGTGGCTCGTCCAGCACCGCGCCGTCGACGCCACGGGTCAGCACCGCGGCCTCGTCGAAACGGAAACCGTCCACGTGCATGTCGCGGGCCCAGAACTCCAGGCATTCCACGATCATCTTGGTGACGATCGGGTGGTTCGCCATCAGGGTGTTCCCGCAGCCTGAATAGTCGTAGTAGTACCGCGGATCCGCCGGGTCGACGTAGTAGTAGTTGGCGTTGTCGAGACCGGCGAAGGAGAACAGCGGACCCAGGTGGTTGCCTTCGTCCGTGTGGTTGAAGACCACGTCGAGAATGACCTCGATGCCGGCGCTGTGGAGCGCCCGCACCATGTCGCGGAACTCCACCAGGTGGGCCCCGTGCTCCGGGGACACGCAGTACCCGGCGTGCGGCGCGAAGAACGCCGCGGTGCTGTATCCCCAGTAGTTCGTGAGGCGGCGGCCGTCGACGATGCGAGCCTCACTGTCGTCGAAGTCGCAGACCGGCATCAGTTCCACCGCGGTGACGCCCAGCGACCGCAGGTACGGGATCTTCTCCACCACGCCGGCGAACGTGCCGGGATGCCGCACCTGAGAGGAGGGTGACCGGGTGAAGCCGCCCACGTGCATCTCGTAGATGACCAACTCCTCCATAGGGCGGCGCAGCGGCTCGTCACCGGCCCAGTCGTAGTCGTCGCCGTCGACGACCACCGACCGCAGCGACGTCGCCACGTTGTCACCCGGCCGGCAGGCCGAGGCTCGATCCCACAGCCTGCGGTCGAGCCCGCGGGCGTACGGGTCGACGAGCACCTTGTCCGGGTCGTAGCGCAGCCCCGCCCCCGGACCGGGCCCGAAAGCCCGTATCCCGTAGATGACCGGTGCCCGCAGCCCCCGGACGCGTACGTGCCACACCGCGAAGGTGCGGTTGTCCTCCGGATCCAGGGTGACGATCTGATACGGTGCCGGAGAATCGTGCCGTTCGAAGAGCAGTAACTGCATCGCCACCGCATGCTCCGAGAAAACGGCGAAATTGATGCCCCCGGCATCCGGGTGCGCACCGAGCGGATGTGACGAGCCCCGTTCGACGGGGCACGGTGGACGACCGATTCCCGGTTCCGGGTCAGCTGTCTGTAAACTCATTCTGGTCTCCCTTTCTGGCGACCTGCCCCAGCCGCCGGAAGCAGCAACGCACCGCGGTCCGTCCGGCATTTCAAGCATTGCCGAAGAACCCCACGTTCGCTGATGAAATGCCTGTTCATGGTGCATGCCGGTGCCGCCCCGCCTACCTTTGAAAAATCCCCGAGGGAGCGGAGCTATCGTGGAATTCTGGCTCGTTCAACACGTACCGGCATGGTTCGTGGGCATCGTGCTTATAATCGGACTGCCGATAGTCATGCTGGTCTCGGACGCATTCATTCATCGCACTCTTCCGCATCGTCGGCTGGGCCTGCACAACGACGTCACCGGCGTCATCGTCCTCGTGGTCGGCGTCGCCTACGGAATTGTCATCGGACTGTGCGTGGTGTCGCTTTGGGAACGTTACAGCGAGGCCAGGGACACCGTCGTCGAAGACGCCGTCGTCGTCTCCGCGCTCGTCCCGGCCGGCGCGGTCTTCGACGACCAGACCCAGCGTCGAATGGCCGAGGCCGTCATCCGCTACGAGGCCGACCAGGTCACCGACTGGAACGCCCGGCGCGATCAGGGCCTGCACACTGCGTCCGCGGCCGACCTCGGCGAGATCACGGGCATCGTCGCCGCCCTCCAACCGGCCACGGAAGCACAGCGGGCGTACGTCGAGCACGCCATCAAGACGATCGGCCGCGCCGAGCACTCTCGCAACGACCTCGCCGTCGAGGTGGACGAGCAGTACATGTCGCCGGTCATGTGGTTCGGCGTGCTGGTCTCCACCGTGGCGATCCTCGTCATGTGCCTGTTCTTCGGGCTTGACGACGCTCTACTGCGGCGCATCCTGCTGACCATGTCCACCGCGGTGATCGCCACGAACCTGTTCCTTGTGATCGAGATGAACTACCCGTACTACGGATCGTTCGCCGTGACCCCCGGCGCGTACGAGGAGGTGATCGCCCACTTGCGGCGCGGTCTCTGAGCCGTCGGTCAAACCTCGTAGTCGACGACGGCCCAGGACTCGCGGACGTCCTTGAGGAGAACGCCCAGCCGAAGGTGTGCGGGGTGAGTCAGGAAGACGGCGAACGCCTGGGCGTCGGTGAACTCGGCCTGCACGCACATGTCGTACGCCTCCGGGATGCGGGCCGTGTTCATCCCCACCTCCACCCGCCGGATCACCCCGGTGTCGGCCGGCAGCGCCCGGACGATCGGGGCGAGTTCCCTGGCGATCTCCTCCTTGCCCCGGCCGGGCAGATCGGACCGCAGGCGCCACAGCATCACATGCTTGATCATTCGGTGGTGGCCATCGACGCGGACCGGTCGACCGCGGCCACCTGGCCGGCGAAGCGGCCGAGCACATCGATGTCGATGCCGAGCACCACGTTGCGAAATCCCTGTCGGATCCGGGTGTTGGCGGACTCCGGAACCAGCGTGACGATGCCGCACCAAGCGCCGGCCTCGTCGCAGGCCGCCAGCACGTCGCGGTGTGCCTGCTCGACCCGGGGGTGATCCACCTGATCGCCCAGGCCCATCTCCATGGCCAGATCGAGGGAGCCGAGAAGGACGCCGTCCACGCCGTCGACCCGGACGATGTCGCGGACGTTGCGCAGGCCGTCGAGGGTCTCGATCATCGGGATGACCAGCATGTCCTGGTCCGCCGTGCGGATGTACTCGGTCAGCCGTACGCCCCACCCGCAAGCCCTGCCGAGCCCGATGCCGCGGACGCCGCGGGGCGCGTACGTCGCGGCCCGCACCGCCTGCTCGGCCTCCTCGGCGGAGCTGACCTCGGGCACGATGACGCCGTCGACGCCGGTGTCCAGCGCCCGCTTGATCGCGATCTTGTCGTTCCAGGGCACCCGGGCCAGCGTGCTGATGCCCGAGGCGGCCGCAGCCTGCGCCAGCGTCTCCAGTTGCTCCACCGTCAGCGTCGTGTGCTCCAGGTCGAACCAGAGGTAGTCCACGCCGGACCGGGAGAGAATCTCGGCCACGACGGTGCTGTTGATCGTGACCACCGTGCCGATGCACGTCCGGCCCGCTCGCAGGTCCTGCTTCAAAGTGCCGGTCATCTTCGCTTCCTGTCTACAGGCCTTCGGCCCGCGCCTTGAGCGCCGCCTCCACCGAGGGCGGCGCGTGTTCGGAGAAGGGTGTGCCGCCGGCGGCGACGGAGTCGAGCGGGTGTTCGTTGATGAAGACGTAGATCCGTTCGATGGGCACGTCGAGCACCTCGGCGGTGATCTCCGAGTAGCGGCGTAGCAGCTCGTTCTTCTGTGCCCTGCTGCAGAGCACGGTGCTCAGCATGACGACAGGCATGGCCTCACGCCCCGGCGAGCGCCCGGCGCGGGAGCTCCACCTCGTACGGCGGGTAGACCTCCGCGTCGACCAGCACGTCGATGACGGCGGGCCGGCCGGAGGCGAGAGCCTCGGTGAACGCGCCGGCGAAATCCGGCAGTCGCTCCACTCGGGCGCCGTGCGCGCCGCACGCTCGCGCGTAGGCGGCGAAATCGGGATCCGCGAAGTCGGTGAACGCCGTCTCGTGGAAGTGCATCAGCTGGAACTGTTTGATCACGTTGAACCCGCCGTTGTTGAAGATCACCCAGACGACCGGCAGGTTGTGCGCCACGGCGGTCAGCAGTTCGAAACCCGCCATCAGGTACGCCCCGTCACCACAGCCGACGATCACATGCCGGTCCGGGTTGGCCGCCCGCACGCCGATGGCCCCGTTGACATTGCTGGCCATCGGGCCGAAGCTGCCCGGATTCTGATAGATCTGCCCGTGCGAGAGCCGCAGGTACGCGTTGAGCCACAGCATGTGACCGCCGGCGTCGCCGAGCACGATGGCGCGTTCGGGCAGCAGGCGGTTCAGTTCCCGTACCAGCAACGCCGGGTGGATCCGGGAGCCACCGGCCACCTCGGCATCGGCGTGCTTGCGCATCTCCCACCGGCGTTCAGGAATGGAGCCGACGCGCTCGCCGAGCGCCGCCGACAGGGCCCGTACCGCCGGCCGCACGTCGGCGACGATGCCGTGCCGTGGCCGGTACACCTTGCCGATCTCGGCCGGGTCTATGTTGACGTGCACCAGGTCCTTGCCGTCGAACAGATCCGGGCTGAACTCGAAGGTGGCGTTCTGCGCGAAGGAGTTGCCGAACGCGATCACCACCCGGGCGTCGTCGAACAGGCCGGCCGCTGCGGGGTCGCCGGCGGTGCCCAGGACGCCCGCCGACAGGGGATGGCTCTCCGGCAGGATGCCCTTGGCGTCCATCGTGGTGGCGAACGGGACCTGGAACCGCTCGACGAACGCGAGCAGGTCGTCCGCCGCGTGGCTGCGGACGGCGCCGTACCCGATCAGGACGAGCGTCTCGCCGTCGCGTACCACTGTGGCGACGGTCTCCGCCGCCTCGGAGATCGCCTGCGGGGCCGGAGGCACCGGGTCGACGGCGACCGAAATGGTGCGGAAGGCCGGCACCGGCATCCGGAACACGTCCGTCGGCACCTGCAGGTGGACCGGGCCGGGACGGCCCTCGAAGGCGAGCCGCACCGCCTGTTCCAGGACGTCGATCACGGTGCCCGGATCCTCGACGAGGAATGAGCGCTTGGTCGTGGCCGCGAAGATCGACCACGAGTCGGGGGTACGGTGCAGCCCGCTCGCCTCGTTCAGAGCGCCCTTGCCACGCCATCGAGCCGGGGTGAACGCCGAGATGGCGAGTACCGGCAGAGAGTCCGAGAGCGCGACGGCGAGCCCGGACAACAGGTTGAACTCACCCGGTCCCGCGGTGGCGAAGCAGACTCCGAGCCGATCGGAGAACATGGCGTAGCCGCAGGCCATGAACGCCGCGCCCTGCTCATTGCGGACGATGACGGTCTTCGTGGTGGCCGAACGCAGCGACAGCAGCATGGAGGCGTTGGCCTCCCCGGCGCCACCGAAGACGGTGTCCACCCCGATCGCGCCCAGATTGCGGACGATCGCCTCACCGACGTCCATCGTGGCTCCTCACCGGCCGCTGAGCACGGGAGTGCGCCGGCGCAGCTCCTCGACGAGGGCGGTGCCGAACGCGATGGACGACTCCGCCGACGTCGCTGTCACGAACGGCCAGTCGACGACGACGCAGGGCCGGTCCCGGCTGGTCGACGGGTCGGCGGCCACCTCGCCGTCCGGGCCGGCCGCGTCACGGGCCAGATCCTCCAGCGGCAGCAGGAACCCCGCGCTGACGATGTTGGCGCCCTGATTGTCCGGTGTTGCGCCGTACAGCTGGTACGACATGTCCGCGGTGAAGTCCCAGGCACGGGGATGTGCCGTGATCCGGCGGCCGTGCACGACGCTGCGGTGCCCGGCCGCCGGGTCTCGGGTCATCACCAGCGCCGCCACCGCGAAGCAGATCGCGCCGATCGGCAGGTCGCGCCGGTAGGCGTCCAGGATCAGCCGGTGCAGGGCGCCGTTGTTCGCCAGGTCCAGGTCCGCGCCCGGCCCGCCGGCGATGACGAGCCCGTCATGGTCGGACATCGAGACGTCGGCGAGCCGCATCGGTCGGGCCCACTCCTCGGAGGCCACGAGCTCCTTGGTTCGCCGGCATCCGTCCGGTGGGTTGACCTTGTATTTCTGGATCGGGTCGAAGAAGTCCGGGTCGACGCTGACGGCGAACGGTAACGGTGTCTTGCCCTGCGGCGTGGCCAGCGTCAGCTCGTGACCATCGGCGCTGAGCGCGTCCCACGGCGCCTGCAGCTCCTCAGCCCACACGCCGTAGTTGGACGCCACCACCAGTAGTCTCATAAAATCGCTCTCCATTCATCAGGCCGGGGCGCGTTGATAAGCGCCCGCGACATCGCGGACCGGGCTGAACACGTCGATTGCCTCGGTGTCTCCCACGGCCACGAATTCGTGATTGACATCGGCGGGAACGAAATAGGAGTCGCCGGCGGATATCTCTGAGTACTCGTCTCCCACCGTCATCCGGAACCCGCCCTTGATCACGTAACCGAACTGTTCCTGCGGATGTGCGTGCCGCGGTACGACGGCGTTGTCCGGAAGGTTCCAGTGCACCGCCGAGATGTGGTCGCCCTCCCCGAGCACCTTGAGGAGAACGCCGTTGCTCAGTTCGATTCCGCGAAGGTCGTGCGCAGTAGTGATCAATGTTTGCCCCTCTCTCCGTCTTATCCGGCCAATGCCGGGATGCGCGCGTCCGGCGCGAAAACCGGTGGCCGGCCGGACAACAGATCGATGATGGTGCGGGCGAACTGGTGGCAGTGCGCGCCGGTACGAGCGGTGACCAGGTCACCGTCGACCACCACGTCCGAGTCGACGTAGATCGCGCCCATGTTCTGGACGTCGCCGTGCAGATTGTTGTGCGCGACGACGTGGCGCCCGCGCACCAGTTCCGGCAGCGGTGCCACCAGCCAGAGTCCGTGGCAGATGATCCCCTTGAGAAGGTCCGGCCGGGCGAACGCGCGCCGCAGAAACTCCGTCGCCGGGGGCAGTACGCCGACATCGTCGGTGTATCGCAGGCGATCGGCGACCATACCGGACGGTATGATCACGGCCGCCAGAGAATCGAGCACGGCCTCCATGTCGCTTTCGAAATCGGTGTCGCACACGAGGGGCGCTCTATATTCGTGACCGGTGAACGTGAGCGAGGCCTGCCCCCACAAACGGGTCAGGAAGCGCGTCTCGGCGCCCTCTTCCGGGAATCGATGTTGGTAATAGGCGATTTCGGGCTCGTAGTAGTCGCTCTCGATAAGGACACCGATCGCCCGCCCCTCGAGCGGGCGCGCCGAACCAGTTACATCGATCATTCGTGAATCCCGTCGAGTCGCAGGTCAGCCGCGCCGTGCACGCCAAGTCTCGCGGGTGGGCAGCCACCCGATCAGGGTTTTCGGGAAGTCGCACCCGTTCATCCGAGCGAGCCGCGGTTCTTCGGCCGGCACACGAAAGATCAGTCCGCGGCGACCTGGTCAGATCTTTGTTGCGATGGCTGGACACCCGCCTTCGCCTCGGTTCCTCGACCGCGCGGGATGCTGAGGCCCCGGTGGTCCCACAGCCGCGCTCCGGCGCGGACGTTGGCGCTGACCGGCTTCGACGAGGTGGTCGACGCGACAGTGGACGGTGTGCCCCGGAAACGGCTGGATCTGCTGGTCGCCGATGTGATCAAGGACGAGTGCGGCGTCTCCCGAGCCGTCGCGCGGGCCGTCCAGGACCGGGCGACACGGTACGCCACCACGCTGTGCCATGATCAGGAAATGCGGGATCCGGCGAGTGCGGCTGTGCCGGTGGTCCGCACCTCGTTGTTGCTGCTGGCCTACTGCGCGTTCATCAGTCTCGGACTGCCCGACGGTCTGCTGGGCGTGGGCTGGCCGTCGATGGCCGCCGGCCTGCGGCTCTCCACCGATACCGTCGGCGTGCTGCTGTTCGCCAGCACGGTCGGCTATCTGATCTCCAGCGTCGCGGCCGGGTTCACCATGGCGCGGCTCGGTGTCGGCCGGCTGCTGGCCGGCAGCACGGCGCTTGCGGGCCTCGCCCTGGCCGGGTACGCCGTGTCGCCCGCCCTGGGTCTGCTCGTGCCGTGTGCGCTGCTCGCCGGCTTCGGCGGCGGAGCGGTCGATGCGGGCCTCAACGCGTACGCCGCGAGCGCGTTCGGTCCCCGGCACATGAACTGGCTGCACGCGTTCTTCGGCCTCGGCGTCGCCCTCGGCCCGCTGATCATGACCGGGGTGATCAGCGGTGGGCTGTCGTGGCGGTGGGGGTACGGGCTGGTGGCCGGCGCGCAGGCGCTGCTGGCCATCGCCTTCGCTGTCACCGCGCGGGCCTGGAGGCGGGACGACGCCGGTGGCGCGAACACGCCCGGCGCCGACGAGCGACCGGACGGCCAGCGACCGGACGGCCGGCGGCAGGCGACGATGTCCCCGCGGATCGGGGCGACACTGCGGATGCCAGCGGTGTGGCTCGGCGTCGCCGCGTTCGCTGTCTACGTCGGTGTGGAGGTGGCGACCGGTCTGTGGGCGTACCTGCTGCTCACTGTGGACCGCTCGGTGAGCCCGGCGATCGCGGGGCTGTGCGTCTCGGCGTACTGGGGAAGTCTGTTCGCCGGTCGGGTGGTGCAGGGCTTCACCGTCGAACGGCTGGGCACCGGCCGGACGCTCACCGCCGGTCTGGCCGGCATGCTGACCGGATCGGTGCTGGTGGCGCTGCCCGGCCCGGGCTGGCTGGCCGTCGCCGGGCTGATGATGATCGGCTTCGCCGCGGCGCCGGTGTTCCCGCTGCTCATGCTGACGACCGCGGACCGGGTCGGTGGCGCGCATGCCGACCGGGTGATCGGGCTGCAGATCGCGGCGAGCGGTCTCGGTGGCACCCTCATCCCGGCCGGCGTCGGTGTGCTCGTCGAACGGGTCGGCGAGCACACCCTCGGCCCGTCGCTCGTCGTGCTGTCGCTCATCCTGCTGGCGTTGTACGCGGCCATGACCCGTCGCCGGTGAACCGGCGCGGCCGGGTCGCCGCTGGGCCGGGCCGATCCCAGGGAACTGAGATCAGCGCCGTTTTCACCGACAGCGAGCTTCCGCACCTCGCGAGGAACGCCTGCTCCGCACCGACCGCATCGGCCATCCATCGCTGAGTGGTGCCGCGGCCGCGGTCCTCCAGCGGCAATCCAGACGCGCGTCCCCGCGCGGAGGGGCGTGACCTCGCCCCGGCCGTCGACCTGCCACCGGGCTGTCGTTCACCGTCCGAGAAGGCGGCGGCGGAGGTGGACGACGCCGTTGCGGAATCGGCGCACCCACGAGAACAGTGGGGGGCGCCAGACCCGAACCGGCGGTATTTCCGTCGTATTGCCGACGCTGCCATTCGTCGACGTCAGTGCGTCATGCGAGCCGTGCGCCGCGACAAAGCCTCATACTTGCCGGGCGCTGCCGGCCATGAATGGCACTCTCGCGCTGTTCACAAGGAGGCTCAATGATCGTTCTGGTCGCGACCGTTGTCGGTGCCCTGGGTGTGATCGCCTCGCTCATCTTCAACGGATGGCAAGCCAGGCAGATCCTCAAGCAGATCCGGTTGCAGAATTCCGTGGCGGGACTGAGCGGCACGCACCAGCCGATGGAACTGCTGCACGGCGTCCTTCGAACGATCCTGGACAAGCCCGCCCTGAGGCCTTTCTTCTACGAGGGCACGCCCCTGCCGTCCACGCCGGACGAACTGCGGTGGCAGGTCCTGACCGTCGGGGAGATGCTCGGGGACGTCCTCGAGGTGGGGCTTTATCACACCAAGGAGATCAAGGCCACCGGCGCCTATGAGGATTGGTTCGACTACGCGTCGTTCGTCATGCGGCAGAGCCCGGCACTGAATCACCTGGTCCGAGAGCATCCCGGCTGGTACCCGAAATTGGTTCCGTTGCTGACCGGCGACGAGCAGGCCGGCGCGGCGGGCGTCCCGTCGCTGCCGGGCCGGTGACCTCTTCGTGGCGTCGTAGCACTGCACGCGCGCGTCGCTAGCATCGGATCCCGTGATCGTATGGATCAACGGCACCCACGGAGCGGGCAAGACGACGACCAGCGCGCTCGTGCGGCAACTGATCCCGGACTCCCGGGTGTTCGACGCCGAGAAGGTCGGTGAGACCCTCATGGACATCACGCCGGGCCCGCCCGAGACGGACAACTTCCAGCATTGGCCGCCGTGGCGCCCACTCGTCGTCGAGACCGCCCGCCACGTCCTCGACTACACCGGCGGCACGCTGGTGATCCCCATGACGGTCCTGGTCGAGCAGTACTGGCGCGAGATCAGCGCGGGCCCCGCCCGGTACGCCATCCCGGTCCGGCACTTCGTCCTCCACGCCGACCAGGACACCCTCCGCGGACGCATCGAGGGAGAACACCTCGTTCCCTCCCCGTTCCGCCTGCACTACCTCGAGCCCTACGCCGAAGCGGCCCGCGGATGGCTGCACGCCGAGGCCGAGGTCATCGACACCACCCACCTCACGGCCTCCGAGGCGGCCCGGCGCATCGCCGACGCCGTCACCACGAGACCTGTGTGACGGCTCCGCCCGACATTCAGACGGGTACCCGGGAAGTAATGACAAGACATAGATGTACTGCGATGATGGGAGCGCTCCCAATGCGTCCGTGACCGAGAGGGTACGTCGATGAGTTCGCTATCGAGGAAGGCCGGGCTCGCGTTCCTCGCCGCCGTCCTGGCCCTCGCCGGAGCCGTGTACGGCGTGATGAGACCGGCGTCGGCCGAGGCCGTGGCCCCGTTGAACGGCCCGCAGCTGGTCGCGGACATGGGCGCCGGCTGGAACCTGGGCAACACGCTCGAAGCCAGCGTCGACGGCATCCCCAGCGAGACGGCCTGGGGGAACCCGGTGGTGACCCAGGCGTTCATCGACCGGGTGCGGGCCGCGGGCTTCCGGACGATCCGGATCCCGGTCTCCTACCTCGGGCACATCGGCGCCGCCCCGGACTACACCGTGAACGCGGCCTGGCTGAACCGGATCCAGGCGGTCGTCGACTACGCACACAGCCGCGGCCTCTACGTGCTGATCAACATGCACGGGGACGGCTACAAGTCCGTCTCCGGCTCCTGGCTGATCTGTGACGCGTCGTCGCAGACCGCGATCCAGGAGAAGTACCGGCGGGTCTGGCAGCAGGTGGCGACCAGGTTCCAGAGCTACAACGAGCACCTGATCTTCGAGTCCATGAACGAGAACTTCGATGGACAGTACGGCAATCCGACGCAGCCGTGTTATTCCAACATCAACGCCTACAACCAGATATTCGTGGACACCGTACGCCGTACCGGAGGAACCAATGCCTCCCGGTGGCTGCTGGTGCCCGGCTGGAACACGAACATCGACTACACCGCCGGCAACTACGGCTTCGTGATCCCGACGGACCAGTACCGGTCCGCGACGATCCCGGCCGGGGAGCAGCGTCTGATGATCTCGGTGCACTACTACGACCCGTGGGACTTCACCGGCACCGAGGACGGCACCATCACCCAGTGGGGCGCCGGCGCGACAAACCCGGCGAAGAAGTCGGTCTGGGGCCAGGAGGACTTCCTGGACGGGCAGATGAAGAAGATGCACGACACCTTCGTCACGCGCGGATACCCGGTGTTCGTCGGTGAGTACGGCTCGATCGACAAGACGGCGTACGACGCGTCCAGCAACAGGTACCGCGCGGATTACGCCCGGGCCGTGGTGACCGCCGCCAAGAAGTACGGCGCGGCCACCGCCTACTGGGACAACGGCTGGAACGGGCAGCACGGCTTCGGCCTGTTCGACCGTGGTTCCGGCGCGGTGACCCAGCAGGGCATCGTCGACGCCATCATGAGCGCCATCGGCACCCAGCCGTCCAGCTCACCGTCGTCCTCACCCTCGTCGTCACCGTCCAGCTCGCCGTCCGCGTCACCCAGCACGTCGCCCAGCTCCTCGCCGTCGACCAGCCCCGGCGCCTGCCGGGTCACCAATGCGGTCAACGCGTGGAACACCGGCCTGACCAACAGCATCACGATCGCCAACACCGGCACGACCGCGATCAACGGCTGGCGGCTGGCCTTCACGCTGGCCGGGGGACAGACCATCACCTCCGGCTGGAGCGCCACCTATGCGCCGGCCAGCGGCACGGTGACCGCGACCAACGCGAGCTACAACGGCGCGATCCCGGCGGGCGGGTCGGTGAGCATCGGCTACCAGGCCGGCCACACCGGGAACGCCGCTGCGCCGACCGGCTTCACGCTGAACGGCGCCGCCTGCGGCTGACCCACCGCCTGCGGCTTACCCCCCCTGCCGCTGAACCCCTGCCGCTGACCCACTGCCGACGGGCCGGAGCTGCTTCGACAGCAGCGCCGGCCCGTCATCCGGTCAGACGGTGGCGGCCGCCCCCACGGACACGTCGTCCAGAGCGGTGCTCAGGATCTCCCGGACGTCCGAGACGATGTGCACGGTCAGCGCATCGAGCACGTCGGCGGGGACGTCGTCCAGGTCGGGCTCGTTGCGCTGCGGCAGGTACACCTCGGTGAGCCCGGCCCGCTGCGCGGCGAGCAGCTTCTGCTTCACGCCGCCGATCGGCAGGACCCGGCCGGTCAGCGAGACCTCGCCGGTCATCCCGACCTCGGCGCGCACGGTGCGGCCGAGCAGCAGCGAGACGAGCGCGGTGGTCATCGTGACGCCCGCCGACGGCCCGTCCTTGGGCACGGCGCCCGCGGGCACGTGCAGGTGGATCGGGTGGTCGAGCTGCTCCGGCGAGATGCCGAGCTCGCCGGCGTGCGCCCGGACGTAGGAGAGCGCGATCTGGGCGGACTCCTTCATCACGTCGCCGAGCTGCCCGGTGACCGAGAGGCCGCCCTTGTCGCCGGGCAGCAGGGACGCCTCGATGTAGAGGACGTCGCCGCCCATGCCGGTGACAGCCAGACCGGTGGCCACGCCGGGGACGGCGGTGCGCTCGGCCGCGTCGGGCGTGAACCGCGGCCGTCCGATCAGATCCTTGAGGTCGGCGGCCTCCACGGTGGCGGGCAGGGCGCCCAGGGCCGCCTTGCGCAGTGCCTTGGCGAGGAGGCGTTCGAAGGAACGTACCCCTGCCTCTCGGGTGTAATTGGCGGCGATCTCGCGCAGAGCGTCCTCGGTGACCGTCACCTCGCCGGGGGAGAGCGCGGCCCGTTCGATCTGGCGGGGCAGGAGGAAGTCCCGGGCGATGGCGACCTTGTCGTTCTCGGTGTAGCCGTCGATCGTGATCAGCTCCATCCGGTCGAACAGCGCCTGCGGGATCGTCTCCAGCGTGTTCGCGGTCGCGATGAAGAGCACGTCCGACAGGTCGAGGTCCAGGTCCAGGTAGTGGTCGCGGAACGTGTGGTTCTGCGCCGGGTCCAGCACCTCCAGCAGCGCCGCGGCCGGGTCGCCGCGGTAGTCGCTGCCGACCTTGTCGACCTCGTCCAGCAGGACGACCGGGTTCATCGTGCCCGCCTCCCGGATGGCGCGCACGATGCGGCCGGGCAGCGCGCCGACGTAGGTCCGGCGGTGGCCGCGGATCTCGGCCTCGTCGCGCACCCCGCCCAGGGCGACCCGGACGAACTTGCGGCCCAGGGTCTTCGCGACCGACTCGCCGAGCGAGGTCTTGCCGACACCGGGCGGGCCGGCCAGCAGGATCACCGCGCCCGATCCCCGCCCGCCGACGGTCGCCAGGCCGCGCGACTCGCGGCGGGCGCGGACGCCGAGGTACTCGACGATCCGCTCCTTGACCTCGTCCAGGCCGTGGTGGTCGGTGTCGAGCACCGCGCGGGCGGCCTCGAGGTCCGTGCTGTCGGTGGTGCGGACGGCCCAGGGCAGGTCCAGCACGGTGTCCAGCCAGCTGCGGATCCACCCGGCCTCGGGGTTCTGGTCGCCGGCGCGCTCGAGCTTCTCCACCTCGCGCAGCGCCGCCTCCCGGACCGCGTCGGGAAGGTCGGCCGCCTCCACCCGCGCGCGGTAGTCGTCCTTGTCGCCGGCCTCGCCCTCGCCGAGCTCCTTGCGGATCGCCTTGAGCTGCTCGCGCAGCAGGTACTCGCGGTTGCGCTTCTCGACCGACTCGCGGACGTCGTGCTCGATCTTCTCGCTGACCTCGGACTCGGCGAGGAAGTCACGGGTCCAGTCGATCAGCAGCCGCAGCCGGGCCTCGACGTCCGGGGTCTCCAGCAGCTCCCGCTTGCGGTCGCTGGACAGGTACGGCGCCCATCCCGCGGTGTCGGCCAGGTCGCCGGGGTCGTCGATGGCGCTGACCGACTCGATGACCTGCCAGGCCTCCCGGCGCTGGAGCACCGAGACGACCAGCTTCTTGTAGTCGGCGGCCAGCTCGCGAGCGGCCGCGCTCGGCGTGCTCGGCGTAACGGGCTCGGCCTCGACCCAGAGCGCCGCGCCGGGGCCGGTCACGCCGCTGCCGATGCGGGCCCGGACACCGGTACGGAGGACGGCGGCGGGAGTGCCGCCGCGGAACTTGCCGACCTGCTCGACGGTTGCCACCACGCCGTACGAGGCGTAACGGTCCTCGAGCCGCGGGGCGATCAGCAGCTCGGAGCCGGCCGAGGTGCGCGCGGCGTCCACCGCGGCCCGGGCCTTCTCATCCAGCTCGATCGGCGCCGCCATGCCCGGGAGCAGGACGATGTCGTCGAGGAACAGAACGGGGAGTCGTTTGCTGGTCACCGGGAACCTCCGAGGAGTTGAGTACGGTCGGCTCAACCATGGCGGCGTCCCGGATCTTCCGCCGTTCACTGCGAGCGAACATCGGGCTGTCATCCGCCGCGTCCTCACCCGCGCCGGATGAAGACGCCAGGGGTCGGCGCCAGCACCATCGGAGGTCGGGCGTCCGACGCCCGGACTGTCGAGTGGAGGAGCGGATTCCTATGGCCATCGGTCCCGTCCAGTTGCTGGTACTGGGCTTCAAGCACCCGAATTTCCACGGCGAGATCATCGCCGAGCTCGAGCGGCTGAAGCAGAGCGACACCGTACGGGTGATCGATGCCCTCGCGGTCTACAAGACCCCCGACGGCGAGCTGGAGGCCGAGCACCTGAGCAACCTCACCCGTGAGGAGGCCGTCGAGGTCGGCAGCAAGATCGGTGCCCTGATCGGGCTCGGCTTCGAGGGGGAGCAGGGCGCCGCGGCCGGCTTCGAGAAAGGCGGGCAACTGGCGGCCGAGGAGGGCGTCACGGTCTTCGACGACCCGCAGGCGTGGGACGTCCTCGCCGATATCCCGAACGATTCCGCCGCCGCACTGCTCCTGATCGAGCACCACTGGGCCGTGCCGCTGCGGGACGCGATCTTCCGGGCCGGCGGCTTCCGGGTCGCCGACGGCTTCATCAGCCCTCTCGACCTGGTCGGCATCGGCCTGATCGCGGCCGAGGAGGCCAAGGAGCTGCACGATCTGGAGACCGCTGGAAAGGCCGGCTGATCCGGCACCGAACATCCGGAGATCAGGAGGGAGGGGACATGTTCGCTACACGCAGGGTAGCCCGGCGCACGAGCCGGCGTACCGCACGCAGGGTGAGCCGCCGCCGCGGGTGACACATCCGTGCCGGCCGGCCGGGGCGCTGTCAGCTCTCGCGCGGGCGGCCGCCGAGGTTCCAGGCGGCCGGGCGCACGACGCCGTCGGCGTTCCGCACATCGGCGACCAGCAGGCCGGTGTCGGTGAGCTCGACCACGGAGGTCACGCTCCATCCGGCCGGTGCGGACAGCCGGGTGCGGGCGCCGTCGTCCCGCAGCGACAGCGCGCCGCCGCCGACGGACCCGGCGGTATGGCGGTACCCGGTGTCGAGATCCGGTGTGCCGCGCAGCGGCGTGCGGACGCCGTCCCGGCTCACCAGCTCGGTGTCGCCCTGGACTGGGATCTCCGGATCGACAGTGGTGACCGCCCACGGGCCGTCCGGGCCGACCGCTGTCACGGCGCTGGGATCCGCGCTGAGCAGCGTGCTGGAACGGCCGTCGAGCGACCAGCGGACCGCCCGCGTGGCGTCCAGGGTCACCGATCCGCCGGCTTCCCCGGCGTCGGTGAGGCCGTTCACGTGACCGGACGTCGCGCCGGCGGGGAGCGTGAGCCGCTGACGCCACCAGCCGGCCGGGACCGCCCGCACCCAGCGCTGCGGCAGCTCCACGGACGAGGGGGAGCCGTCCGGCACGGTGATCGTCTCGAGGACGTTGCCGGCCACCACGCCGGACGGGGACGTCCACCGCCCGTACCGATGTCTGCCGGTGTGGTCCGGCCGCCGGCACCGGCAGCAACTCGCCACGAACGGCGGGCGCGGCGGCCGTGGCCGGGGCGGCGGCGATCATGCCGAGGGCGCAGACCGCGACGGCAGGAGCCACGCTTTTATAGAGCAGCATCTATGCCTACCATGTGCCCGCTCTCATCCGCTGCGCATGATGCGGCCTTCTCGATGATCCCCGCATGCTGCTCGCATCACCGGGAGAACCGGGACACCGAGAGAGCCGGGACGGAGTGCAGATGGGTTGCCTGTTCGCCATCTTCGCGGGGATCTTCCCCAGGTTCGCCCTGTTCATCATCTGGCTGGTGCGGCCGAACTTCGTCGATGCCGCCTTCGACACCTGGATCTGGCCGCTGCTGGGCCTGATCTTCTTCCCGTTCGCGACGCTGCTCTACGTCATCTTCTACACGCCGGGTATCGGACTCGTCGGCTGGGAGTGGTTCTGGGTCGGTTTCGCCGCCCTGCTCGACCTGGCTCACCTGGCGAGCAGCTCGTACGCGAGCGCGCGCCGCCGCTCCATGTCCCGCGACTTCTGAGCCCCGCGACTTGCGAGTCCCGCGACTTGCGAGTCCCGCGGATCAGGAGTGCGCCAGGTCCTGAGTGCCGATCACGCTCAGCAACCGCAGCCGCCCCGCCGCGTCGCTGCCGCCCGCCGCCGAATAAGCGACGATCTTCACGTCGCTCCCCGGCGCCATCAGCACGTCGCAATCGACCACGAACGTGCCGGCCTCCGGATGGCGCACCGTCTTGCTGCTCGACCCGTGGACGCCGACCGCCCCGCTGTCCCAGAGCCGGGTGAAGTCCGCGCTCGCGTCCCGCAGGCCGGTGACCAGGTCCCGGAGGCCGGTGTCGGACGGGTACCGGGCGATCGCCGCCCGCAGGTCGGTCACCAGCGACACCCGGAACAGCGCGGTCTGCTCGGGCGTGCAGTGGATCCGGCTGGGCACGCCGGTGAACTCGCGCCAGGCGACGTTGCGCTCGCGCCCGGTCAGTGCGGAGAAGTCCCCGGTCAGGGCCGCGGCGAGGGGGTTGTACAGGATGATGTTCCACGCGGCGTCGCACACGGTGAGCGCCACCCCGTCGAGCTGGTCGATCAGGCGGCGGACGCCGGGCGGGATGTGCGCGGAGATCCGGCCCGGCCCGGGAGCGACCTGACCGGCCAGGACGTAGAGGTGCTCGCGCTCGGCCACGGTCAGCCGCAGCGCCCGGGCCAGCGCCGACAGCACCTGCGCGGACGGGGAGGTGGCCCGCCCCTGCTCCAGCCGCACGATGTAGTCCACCGAGAGGCCGGCCAGCTGCGCCAGTTCCTCGCGCCGCAGCCCGGCCGCCCGGCGGACGCCGGTGGCCGGGACGCCGGCCGACTGCGGTGTCGTGCGATCACGCCAGCCGCGCAGCGCCCTGCCGAGTTCCCGTGAGCCACTCATGTCGTCCAGTATCGCCGCGCCCGGCTCGAACAGCCTGGTACTGCCAGTCCACTGGCAGAGCCGGGCACTGTCTGTCGTCCGGCGCGGGCCGAAAGATGAATCGCATGACGATCACATTGATCACCGGAGCCAACAAGGGTCTCGGGTTCGAGACCGCCCGCCGCCTCGTCGACGCCGGGCACACCGTCTATGCCGCGGCGCGCGACGCCGAGCGGGGCCGGGTCGCCGCCGAGAAACTGGGCGCCCGGTTCGTCCGGCTCGACGTCACCGACGACGCGTCGGTCGCGGCCGCCGCCGAGCTCGTCCGGGCGGAGAGCGGCCACCTCGACGTCCTGATCAACAACGCCGGCATCGCCGGCGCGGGCAAGCTCGGCGAGCGGATCGGCGAGCTCACCGGAGACGACCTGCAGAAGACCTTCCAGACCAACACCTTCGGCCCGGTACGCGTGACGAACGCCTTCCTCCCGCTGCTGCTCCGCGGCGATTCCCCGGTCGTCGTCAACGTCAGCAGCGGCCTCGGATCGGTGGCCGTCGGCGCCGACCCGGACCGGATCGAGTCCCGGGTGGTCAACCTGGATTACAACGCGTCGAAGGCCGCCCTGGTCATGGTGACCGTGCAGTACGCCAAGGCGTTCCCGGCGATCCGCGTCAACGCGGTCGACCCCGGCTACACCGCCACCGATCTGAACGGGCACTCCGGGCCGCAGACGATCGAGGAGGGCGCGGAGATCCTGGTACGGATGGCGACGATCGGCGCGGACGGCCCGACCGGCGGCTTCTTCGACCGGCACGGGACGGTCGCCTGGTAACCGCGACCGGGGCGGCCGGCTGGAACCGCGACAGGGCGGGCCGCCCGGTGACCGCGGCGCACCGGCCGCCGGTGAGCGCCGGCACAGCCGGCGGCCGGTCTACCGGAAAGGATCTAGATCTGTCAAGATGACCCTCCTCCATGGTTGTGATCGACTCGGCAGGCAACGTTTTCGGGCCCGTCCGGCGTCTTGACAGAGAAGAGCCATGGATGGCGCCGGCCGGACCCCCGCGAATGTGAGAGCCATGATCAAGCGACGTAAGGTCATCATCGGCACGATGGGCGTGGCCGCTGCCGCCGCGGCCGCCGGGTGTTCCTCGCGCGGCAGCACGGCGGGCGCCGGCACCACCACGTGGGTCGAGCCGGTGGCGAACGTCGAGCAGCCGCCCGCCGCCGCGCCGGTCCGGCTGGGTGTCACGCCGGAGAGCGGCGCCACCGGGGTCTCGCCGCTGAAGCCGATCGTGGTCACGGTCCAGGACGGCACGCTGAAATCGGTCACCGTCACCGCCGTGAAGGCGAAGGTCGACGGCGGGATGCAGAGCGACGGGACCTGGAAGTCGACGGGCACCCTGGCCTACGGCAAGAAGTACAAGGTGACCGCCGAGGCCGCCGACAGCCTGGGCGTGACGACGACGAAGGAGTTCACCTTCACCACGCTGAAGCCGGAGGCCGTCGCGAAGGTGACGTTCCAGGCCAACGCGATGGTCGCGCTCCAGGAGGGCAAGACGTACGGCGTCGGCCAGCCGGTGATCGTCGCGTTCAGCCGCGCCGTCAACAAGGAGGCGGCGGAGAAGGCCATCGAGATCACCACCTCGCCGTCGGTGGAGGGCAAGTTCTACTGGAAGGACGACCGGACCGTCCACTGGCGTCCGGCGAAGTACTGGACCGCCGGCACCAGGATCACTGTCAGCGTCAACGCGTTCGGCCAGAAGCTGGGCAAGAAGACGTACGGGTCGAAGAACGTCTCGACCTCGTTCAAGATCGGCCGTGAGCTGATCGCGATCAGCGACAACCGGACCCACATGACCAAGGTCTACATCGACGGCAAGCTGGTCCGCACGATGAAGAGCAGCCTCGGCAAGGGCGGCGGGACCACCGGCGCGAACGGCCAGTACGTCAATTACTGGACGGCCGGCGGCCCGCACGTCGTGCTCGGCAAGAAGCGCCGGCACACGATGACCTCGGCCAGCTACGGCGTCACCGACAAGAACGACCCGAACTACTACGTGTCGGAGAACATCGAGTTCTGCACCCGGATCAGCTACTCCGGCGAGTACCTGCACGCCGCGCCCTGGAACGGTTCGCTGGGCCGGGCCAACCTGTCGCACGGGTGCATCAACCTCAGCACGGCGGACGCCAAGTGGGTCTACAACAACTTCATCCTCGGCGACATCGTCGACGTGAAGAACACCCCGCGCGAGCTGCCGATCTGGAACGGCCTCGGCGACTGGACGGTCTCCTTCGACAGGTACGGCCGCTGACCGCGCGCCCGGGTCAGGAGGCGTAGCGTTTCTCGGCCCGTGCGCGGGCCTTCGCCGCCTCCACCTCGCGGTCCTTCGGCGGCGCGGTGGTGACCAGCCCGTCGAGCAGCTCCGCGGTCGCTGCCATCACGGCGGCGACCGCTGTGTCGAAGACCTCCTGGTTGGCCTGCGACGGCCGGGTGGACCCGGCGATCTTGCGGACGTACTGCAGGGCCGCGGCGTGGATCTCGTCGGTCGTCGCGGGCGGCTCGAAGTTGTGCAACTGGTGGATGCTCCGGCACACGGTGTAGGCCTTCCTTCTCGCTGCGTGGTTCACGGGCTGATCACAGACCCCTGTCCATGTCATACTCGGCCCTTCTGCGGATCTCCACCAACATGGGGTGGCCATGCGACTGCGCATCGCGTTGCTGGCGGGCCTGGCAATGGCGACCGTCGTGCAGCTTCTGCACCCGTTCCTGCCCGCATCGGCCGGATTGGCGCTCTCCGATGTGCTGATCGCGGTGGCCAGCGGGTACGCCGCCGTCAACTATCGCAGCCGGGCCCGCGACACCAGCAACCCGCCGCGCATCCAGCTCGCCTTCGGATGCGGCGCGTCGGCCTGTGCCGCCTGGTCCGCCTCGAACGGGCTGTTCCTCCTGTCGGTCCTGGGAGTGTCCTGGGCCGCTTCTCCGGCGGTGGTGCTCTCCACTGTCGCCGCGGTGCTCGTACCCCTGTCAATCGTCCTTGCCGGTCCGCGCCTGCGCGGCATCGCCGCGGCGCGGTGGCTGATCGACCTGGCCGCGGTCTCCGGGGCCTTCTTCGCCCTGGTGGGCGAATTCATGCCGGTGATCGCGCCGGCCGCCGGGGGCGAGGCAGCCTTCGCCGGGGCCGCCTTCACCGGGTACGCCCTGACGATCGTCGTGGTCCTCGGATTCGGCGCGGCCGTGGCGCTGGTGACCCTCGCCGGCTCCGAACCCGGCCGGCGGGCGAGCGCCCAGCAACTCCTCGCGTTCGCCGCGCTGGTCCTGGCGGTGACGCTGCTGGTGTCGCTGCGCAACGACGTCGCGGGTCAGCCCTGGTACGCCAACGGGGTGGGCGCCGGGTACGTGCTCGGCGCGTTCGTGATGGCCGCCTCCAGCAAGCTGGCCGTCTCCCGGCCCGGCGCCGACGGCGTCGAGCGCCTGGTCTTCAGCCCGTGGGCGCTGCTGCCCTACATCCCGGTCGCCACCGCTGTCGGCGTCGCCGCCGGCCGCCAGCTGACCGACGGCGAGCTCGACCCCGTCCTGGTGTGGCTGCTGCTGAGCAGCTTCTCGCTGGTGCTGCTGCGCCAGTTCCTCACCCTGGTCACGGTCGGCCGGCTCACCGTCACCCTGGAGCAGCAGCGGGAGGCCCTCGCCTACCAGGCCCACCACGATCCGCACACCGGCCTGCTCAACCGGTCCGCCTTCGACAGCCGGGCCGCCGCCCGGCTCTCCGCCGGCTACCTGGAAGCCTGCGCGATCGTCATCGACCTGGACGGCTTCAAACCGGTCAACGACACGCTCGGGCACGCGGCCGGCGACGACGTGCTGGTCACGATCGCCCACCGGCTCACCGCCGAGCTGCGCGGCACCGACCTGGTCAGCCGGTGCGGCGGTGACGAGTTCGCGATCCTGCTGATCGACGCCGGCCCGCGCGCCGGCGTGCTCGCCGAACGGCTGCTGCGCCGGATCGCCCAGCCGATGATGATCCAGGGTCACCCGGTGAAGGTCAGCGCCAGCATCGGCGTCGCGGTGACCCGGCGCGGCGAGCGGGTCGGCATCAGCGAGCTGCTGCGCCAGGCGGACAGCGCCATGTACGCCGCGAAGGCGGCCGGCAAAAGCACGGTGAGCCGGCACGAGTCGTCCGCCGCCTAGCATGTGGTTCATGGTGCACTGGTACGAGTCGTCGATCGACCGGCAGCTGCGCGAGGCCACCGAACGCGGCGACTTCGAGAATCTCTCCGGGACCGGCAGACCCCTCCGGGGGTACGGCGAGGAGTACGACGAGGACTGGTGGGTCAAGGACTGGCTGCGCCGGGAGGGCGGCGGCGCCGCGGTCGTGCCGGCGAGCCTGGCCGTGCGCCGCGCGGCCGAGGACCTGCCCGAGGTGGTCGCCAGGCTGGGGTCCGAGGCGCTGGTCCGCGAACATGTGGCCGATCTGAACGAGCGCATCGACCGCTGCCGCCGCGGCCTGATCGACGGCCCGCCGGTGGTCCTGCCCCCGTTCGACCCCGACGAGGTGGTCTGCGCGTGGAGGGCGACCCGAGAGGGCTGAGGGTGCACGGCCGTGCCCCCGGGCGTCGGCGTCCGGTCCGGCTCAGCATGGACCAGAGCACACACAACGTCAGCGTGCATCCTCATCCATGCCAGAGCGCGGATGAAAACGCACGGACCGCTTCGGTGTGCTCTCGTACCCGCGAGCGCGAGTCTCGGTGTGCCGCCGCCCCCGCCGGTGGGCCGGGCGGGACTCGAACCTGCCGGCGTGAAGCCTAGGGAAGCTCGCTGATGCTGATCGGCTTCGCGGTCAGCACGTCGCACTGCACATACGCGAGGTCGATCGTCACGTCCGTGAACCACAGGATCGGCAGCGTCAGCGGCGGCGGCTGCTCGGGGCTGAACGTCACCGGGATCAGGCCGAACAGCTTGCCGGTGAACTTGGGGGAGTAGAACTCGACGTTCCCATCGGTGGTCAGCTCTCCGCTCTTGATCAGCGTGGTGGCGCCGTTCGGTTCGGCGATCTCCAGGCTGAACGGCTTGTTCACCGCCTTGTCCATGCTGAAGAAGAGCGACTTGATCGGCCCGTTCCGGGTGGGGACGTCGACCACGCCCTCGTAGGTCGAGTTGTACATGGTCAGCGACTTGGTCTTGAGGATGCCGGGCTTCGCCCCGGCCAGCGGGATCCCGTCCGCTTCGGCGACCAGGCCCTCCTGCCGGGCGCCGAGGCAGGGGATCTCCTCCGGCTTCCGGCTGGGCGCCGGCGACGCCGACGAGGGAGACGATTGCGAGGGTACGGCGGCAGTGGCCCCCGCCGACGACGGAGCAACCGATGACGGGGAAGCCGACGGCCGAGCAGCCGACGACGGGGCAGCCGAGGAGGGGGCGGGCGGGGCGGCGACCGACGGTGACGGCGCTGCCTGGCCGGGGTGGAAGATGTCGTTCAGCCCGTCGCCGATGTCCTCGAGGGCGTCGCCGATCCCGTCCAGGATCGGGATGCCGGTGTCGTTGTCGTCAGTGCCGGAGTCCCTGCCGGAGCCGGTGGCGGAGTCCGTGCCGGAGTCCGTGCTGTTCTCCGTGCCGGTCTTCGCGCCGGCCTTCGACGGGGACGGCTTGGCCGAAGCCGCACGGGAGGAGCTCTTCGCGGCGGAGGACGACGGCTTGGCCTTCGCCGTGGCGGCTGCGGAGGCCTTCGCGGCCTTCGAGGACGGCGACGGCGACGGCGTCGCCGTGATCGACGGCAGGCCTTCCGGGCACTGCGGAGCCGCGTCCGCAGGCAGGTTGCCTCCGGCCACCACGGCGGTGGCCAGGGCCAGCGGAGCGATCAGGATCAGCGCCTTACGAGACGCCGATCGATGCCCGGGCCGATCCGCCGGCTGGGGCGCCGGCTGGGGTTCCGGCCCCGGCGCTGACCGATGCGCCGAGGGATGCCCCGGCTCCTGGTCCGCAGGATCCGAGGCGGTGCCGGGTTCCATCCCCGGCACGATCGTCGGATCACTCACCACCGCCGGGAACTCCATGGTCGGCGGCCCACTGTCGTGCAGCGGCGTCTGGTGCAGCGGTGTCCCCTGCGGCGGGGTTCCGTGCGGTGAGGTCTCCTCCGGGCCGGCCTCTTCCGCCGCAGCGCTCGGCCGGGGCGGGCCCCACGCGATCGCCAGCGCCCCGCCGACGATCCCGAGCAGCATCCCGACGAACCACCCACCCAGGTTCAGCCCGATGAACGAGTAGAGAGCGGTGAGCGTGCCGACGACGCCGTAGAACAGCCGCTGCGCCGGGCTGAACCAGATCAGCAAGCCGCTGACCAGCAGCAGCACCGGGATCAGGTAGGACAGGAAACCCTGCGGCCCGATATGGATCTTGATGTTGTCGAGGGCCATGTTGGCGCTCAGGAACATCTCCAGCCCGGACAGGACCAGGAACAAGCCGGCCCAGAACGGCCGCTCGTGCCGCCACGTCCGGAACCGGCCCCACGCGTTCTCCGCCGTCACTCGATCCTCCGCACCACAGTCGAACAGCAAGCCACTCGAACGGCATCATGGGCCGGGCTCGTGGGTCGCGCCCCACGAGCCCGGATCAACTCGGATCACTTCGCTAGTAACACTCGTGCTTGCCGCTGACATGGAGCTTGAGGCTCATGCCGTTCAACGTGAAGGTCGAGGCCGAGGTGTAGTAGGCCTGCTGCCGCAGGTTGATGATCGTCACTTTCTTGGCCTGCTGGCCGAAGGCGCCGGGGTCACCCTTCGCCTCGTCCTGAGCCCGGTCCAGGGTCGCGGCGTCCAGGCCGATCTGGATCTCCTCGAACGTGGCGTCGCCGCCCAGCGAGGACATGCCGATCAGCAGGTTGCTCGCGGTGACCGGGTGCTCCGGGTCGTCGCCCGCCTCGATCCGCAGGGTCACCGGACCAACGGCCACCGACTGGCAGAGATCGTTGAGCGTCGCGCTCTCGATGCCCGACATCGCGGCCGTCGTGGTGCCGTCGCGGGTCTCGAGATCGCCGTTGTACTGGGTGAATCCCTCGCCCACCAGCTTGCTGGCGGACAGCTTGAACTGCTCGCCGGCGATGGTGAAGTTCGCGGCGAGTGCGCCCTCGGCGAGCGCGAGGACCAGGCCGCCGGCTACGACGGTCGGCACGCCCACCGCGACGGCGAACCGGCGCCAGTTGGTGCGCCCGAAAGCCTGCGCGCTTTGCGCATCCTTCACGGAACCTCCTTGGGATGGCTACCGGCCGTGACAGGCGAAAACTCCAGCGAATCTCGTCGATGCCGCAGCCGTAATGTGCCGGAAATGTTGCCGCTCTCGCGCGGCGACTACAAGAGCCCCGGCTACCAGTCAGTAACCCAAGTCACCGAGATCAACATGACGCTCGGTGATTCTCGCCACTTTCCTGTCCGACATTTACGACAAAATGATTCGGGCCGCCAAGTTACCCGTTACCCCCGGTACGCAATAGTCCGATTATTGCGAATCGATAACGAACCTGTGCGGATGCTGGGTGGTCGCCGATCTGTGCGGGTGGCTTAGGTCACGGCACCCCCCTGCCGATCGGACAGACATGAACGCTCGCGAGGAGCGCCGCCGATGAGCGTGCTGCGACGTCTCCACCTGGGCTTCGCGGCCCTGCTCCTGCTCTTCGCGGCGTTTCTCGTGGTCCAGTTCGCAGTCGGCGGCAAGGTCCGTTCCGATCATGAGGATGCCACCGCCCGGATCACCGCGGCCCGGCTCGCCAACGACCGGGTTCTGCAGCGGATGACCGACGCGGAGACCGGCGTGCGCGGCTTCCAGCTCACCGGCGATCGCTCCTTCCTCGAACCGTACGAGAACGGCCGCGCCGCCACGCTCGCCGCGCTCGACGAGGTGGCGGCCGGGACCCGGGACGCCGGCGTGCGCCAGATGGTGAGCCAGGAAGGCGCCGTGGTCGGCCGCTGGCTGGAGCAGTACGCGGACGCGGTCGCCACGTCGGATCAACCGGGTGACGCGGTTGCTCTCGCGGCCCGCGGCAAGCAGATCTTTGACGAGTTACGCCTGGTCAACGAGGCGGTGGGGGAGGCGATCGCGGCCGAGCTCCGCGCCGAGGAGCACTCCTGGGTCACCGTGCAGCGACTGGTCAACGGCGGTTCCGTGGTGCTGCTGGCAGCGATCCTGATGGTCGCGTACCTGGTCGCAAGCACCGCACGCCGGAAGTTGTTCGCGCCCCTGGACCAGCTGGGCCGCACGATCCGCCGGCTCGCCGAGGGAGACCGGTCGGCGCGCGCCCAGCCGGTCGAGGCGGTGGAGCTGCGTACCGTGGTCGACGCCCTCAACGACCTGGCCGCGCAGACCGAGGAACTGCTCGCCGGTGAGCAGGCCCGGGCCGACCGGGCCGGGCTGCGCCAGGCGGTCGCCGCCGAGCTGCAGGACGTGCGGGAGCCGACGGTGGCGGTGCGCCGCATCGCCGAGCTGATCGGCGCCGCGGTGACCGGCACCGGCACCGAAACCGGCACCGAAACCGGCACCGGAACCGGCAGGGGCGGCAGCGGCGGTGGCATCGGCACTGGCAGTGGCACCGGCAACGGCGGTGGGAGCGGCAACGGCAGCGTGCACTGCGCGCTGGTCATCCCCGGCGCCGGCACCGTGCAGGTCCAGTGGCCGGACGGCACGCGCCCGCTGTCCGAGGCGGTCGCCGGCAAGCTGCTGGCCGGCGCTCCGGGCCGGGTGCTGACCTTCGACGACGGCGCGATCGGCGTCACGATCGGCGGCGACGCGGACTGCGAAGCCGGATTCCTGCTGGTCAGCCGGCCCGGCCGGCGGACCTGGGCGGACGGCGAGCGGCGGCTGCTGGTCGGCACCGCCGGGGCGCTCGAACGGGTGCTGCGGCAGCTCACGCTGCAGTACCGGCAGACCCGCCTGATCACCGAGCTGCGGATGCTCGACCATCGCAAGGACGTCTTCATCCAGACCGTCACGCACGAGTTGCGCACCCCGCTGACCAGCATCCTCGGCTACACCGAGATGCTCACCGAGGACACCGGGGACCTGTCCCCGGTGCAGCAGCGCTCGCTCAGCGCGATCACCCGCAACGCGCACCGGCTGCACGAGACGATCGCCGACCTGGTGCTGCTGGACCGGCCGGACACCGCGGGGTTCCCCGCCGCGCCGCTCGACCTCGGCGAGCTGGCCGCCATGGTGCACACCGAGCTGGAGAACGCGGCCCGGGCCAAGAGCCTGTCGGTCGGTTTCGAGGCCGAGCCGTGCTGGGTGCTCGGTGACCGGACCCAGCTGCAGCGGGCGCTGCGCAAGCTGATGGAGAACGCCATCAAGTTCACGCCGCCCGGCGGGAGCGTGCGCTGCGAACTGACCACCGGCGCCGACGGCCGGTCGGTCTCGGTCTCGGTCACCGACACCGGGATCGGCATCCCGGCCGAGGACGTGCCGGGCCTGTTCACCCCGTTCCACCGGGCCGGCAACGCGATGGACCAGGCGGTGCAGGGTCCCGGCCTGGGACTGGCGATCGTCCGCGACATCGTCAGCGACCACGGCGGGACGATCGCGGTTCAGTCGGTGCTGGGCCGGGGCAGCACGTTCACCATCACCCTGCCGGCGGTGACCGCACCGGTCCCGCAGTCCGTGCCCGTGGGGTGAATCCCGCCGGCCCGGAGTCCGGCGGTCTGGATCCCGGCGGTGTGGATCCCGGCGGTGTGGTGGGTGATCAGCAGGACGGTGCGGTCGCCGGCCGCGTCGAGCAGGTCACGGGTGAGCGCGGTGGCGGTCTCCTCGTCGAGGTGCTCGGCCGGCTCGTCGAAGATCAGCACCCGGGCGTCGGTGAGCAGGATCCGGGCCAGGGCGAGCCGCCGCCGCTGCCCGCCGGAGAGGGCCATGCCGTGCTCGCCGACCAGGGTCGCGAGGCCGTCCGGCAGGGTGTCCACCCAGTCCAGCAGGCGGGCCGCCCGTAGCGCCGCCCGCAGGTCGGCCTCGGTGGCGCCCGGCTTGGCGATCCGCAGGTTGTCGCCGATCGTGGTGTCGAAGAGGTAGGCGTCCTCGGGCAGGTACCCGACGATCTCCCGTACCCGGTCGGCCGGGATGTCGCGCAGGTCCACCCCGTCCAGGGTGATCCGGCCATCCCGCGGGTCGAGGAAGCGCACCAGCAGGGCCGCGATCGTGCTCTTGCCGGCGCCGCTCGGCCCGGTCAGCGCGACCCGCGCGCCCGCCGGCAGCACGAGATCGACGTCCCGCACGGCGGTCCGTCCCGGCACCCAGCCGGCGGTCACCCCCTCGATCCGGATCTCCGGCACCCGCGTGGTGACTCCGGCTCCCGCCTCGACTCCACACGCCGGACCGGAACGCCCGCTCGGTGTGGAGTTGAGGTGCGCACCGCACCCGAAATCAACACGCGGGGAAGGGGCTGCCGCGGACCAGAGCTCGTTCAGGCGGCGCAGCGACGCCTTCGCCGTCTCGTAGGTCTGCGCGGCCGCCGGCAACGGCCCGGCCACCTCGAACACCGCGAGCGGGGTGAGCACGACGAGCGCCAGCAGTTCCCCGTGCAGGCTTCCCGACCGTACCGCGACCGCCCCGGCCGCCAGTCCGGCCAGCACGCAGAATCCGCTGCTCAGCGTGGTGACAGCGGCCGACATCCCGGTCATCAGGGCGGACCGGCGGCCGGCCGCTGTCAGGCGGGCGTCGATCGCGTCGATCCTCCTCAGGCGCGAGCGGGTGGCCCCGTACGCGGAAAGGTCGGCGAGCCCGTGCACCAGATCGACCACCTCGGTGGCGAGTTCGCCCCGCAGCGGCGCGAGCCGTCCGTCAGCACGCCGGGTCGCCGCGCGCTGCAGCAGCGGCACCCCGATCGCGACCACGAGCAGCCCGAGCGCGAGCGCGATCCCGGCGGCCGGCACCAGCGCGCCCACCACGAGCACCGCGGCGAGCCCGGTCAGCAGCGCCACGCAGAACGGCAGCACCACCCGGGTGACCAGGTCGAGCACCGCGTCGACGTCGGAGGCGAGCCGTTGTGCCAGGTCGGCCCGGCGGAAGTCGGCGAGGCCGGCCGGCGCGAGCCGTTCCAGACGGGTGTAGAGGCGCACCCGCACGTCACCCAGGATCCGGAACGCCGCGTCGTGCCCGACCAGCCGTTCCAGGTAGCGCAGCACGCCCCGGCTCAGCCCGCAGGCGCGCACCGCGACGATCGCGACCATCAGGTGCAGCACCGGCGGGTGCAGCGCGGCGCGCGAGATCAGCCAGGCCGAGCAGGCGGTCAGGGCGATCGCGGCGCCGGCGGCGCCGGTCCCGGCGAGCAGGGCGAGACCCAGGCGGCCCGCCGCCGGCTTGATCATTTGGTACGGGGTGAGCACGCTGGCCGTCATCGAACACCTGCCGGGATCCGGGGGCGGGAAAGGTTGATCTCGCGGTCGGCGAGGGCGATCAGTTCCGGACGATGCGCGGCGATCAGCACGGTCCGGCCTCGGGCCAGCCGGCGGATCGCATTCATCACCTCGGCGGCGGTGGCGGGGTCCAGGTTCGCGGTCGGCTCGTCGAGCAGCACGATCGGCGCGTCCCGCAGGAACGCCCGGGCCAGGGCGATCCGCTGGCGCTGACCGGCGGAGAGCCCGGCGCCCGCGTCGCCGAGCAGCGTGTCGTAGCCGAGCGGGAGGTCGCCGATGAACCCGTCGGCGCCAGCCCGGCCCGCCGCCTCACGAATCGCCGCCGCATGAGTCGCCGCCGCATGAGTCGCCGCCGGTTCCTCCGGGTTCGGCGCGAGCGCGATGTTCTCGGACACGGACGCGGCGAAAAGGTGCGGGCGCTGCGGGACCCAGGCGATCCGGCGGCGCCAGGCTTCTCCATCAAGGCCGGCCGCCGGATCAATCGCGGACAGGGGTACGCCCCCGACAGTCATCTGGCCCGAGGTCGGCGTGACGAAGCCGAGCAGCACGTTCAGGGCCGTCGACTTGCCGCAGCCGGACGCGCCGGTGAGCGCGACCACCTCGCCCGGCTCGATCGTGGCGTCCAGGCGCAGAGCCGGTTCGGAGCGCCCGGGGAACCGCACCTCGACGTCGTCGAAGACGATCGCGCCGCCGGCCGGGGGCGACAGCGTGCCGGCGGTCGGCAGCGGCGTCTCCAGCACCGCGAAGACCTCCTCGGCGGCGGCCAGGCCCTCGGCGCTCGCGTGATAGTTGGCGCCCACCTCGCGCAGCGGCCGGTACGCCTCCGGCGCTAGGATCAGCACGAGCAGCGCGGTCGCCAGGTCGAGCGAGCCTTCGACGAGGCGCAGCCCGATGCCGACCGCGACCAGGGCCACCGAGAGGGTGGCGAGCAGTTCCAGGACCAGCGACGAGAGGAACGCGGTCCGCAGCGTGCGCATGGTCTGCCGCCGCTGGTCCGCGCTGATCCGCGCGATGATGCCGGCCTGCGCCGTGGCCCGGCCGAAGAGCTTGAGCGTCGGCAGGCCGGCCACCACGTCGAGGAAGTGGTGGGAGAGCCGGGCGAGCAGCCGGAACTGGCGGCGGTTCTGCGCCTCGGTGTGCATGCCGACCAGGGCCATGAAGAGCGGGATCAGCGGCAGCGTGACAGTGATCGTGAGGCCGGCGATCAGGTCGGCGGGGAAGAGCCGGACCAGCAGGATGCCCGGAACCAGCACCGCGAGCACGAGTTGCGGCAGGTACCGGGCGAAGTACGCGTCGAGCGCGTCCAGGCCGTGCCCGGCGAGAGCGGCGATCTCACCGGCCGGCCTGCGGTGCGCCGGGCCGAGCGCGGCGAGGTGGCCGAGCAGGCGGCGGCGCAGCTCGCTCTTGACCGAGGCGGCCGAGCGGGCCGCGGCCACCTCCTGCAGCCAGGCGGTCCCGGCGCGGGCGGCGACCACGGCGGCGAGCCCGGCGAGGCCACCGCTGGTCAGCGCCCGATCGTCCAGGAACACGCCGGTGATCGCGTTCGCCAGGAGAACGGCCTGGGCGATCAGGAGCGCGGCCTGGGCGGCGCCGAGGACGACGGTGGCCGCCAGGTACGCCCGGGTGGCCCGGGCGTACCTGAGCAGGCGCGGATCGAGAGGCTTCACGCCGGGATGTCCGCGAGGGTGAGGCGCTTGCGGAACACCCAGTACGTCCAGCCCTGGTAGATCAGCACGATCGGGGTGAAACAGGCCGCCACCCAGGTCATCACCCTCAGCGTGTACGGCGTCGACGACGCGTTCGTCACGGTGAGGCTGTTCGCGGCGTCCAGTGTCGACGGCATGACGTCCGGGAAGAGCGTGACGAACAGGGCCGCCACGGCGAGCAGGATCGTCGCGCCGGTGGCCGTGAACGCCCAGCCCTCCCTCCGGGCGCGGGTCGCCAGCACCGCGCCGACCAGGGCGAGCGCCGCGAGGACCGACAGGGCGATGCCCCAGCCGTCGGCGTGGGTGAGCCCGGTCCAGATCAGGAACGCGGCGGCGACGGGCACGGCCACGAGCGCGAGGCGGGCGGCGAGACGGCCGGCCTGCTCGCGCATCGGGCCGTCGGTCTTCAGCGCCAGGAACACCGCGCCGTGCAGGGTGAACAGTGAGAGCGTGGTGAGGCCGCCGAGCAGCGCGTACGGGTTGAGCAGGTTGACGAAGCCGCCGACGTACTCGTGGTTCGCGTCGATCGGCACGCCGCGCAGGATGTTGCCGAACGCGACGCCCCAGAGGATCGCCGGGACCAGGCTGCCCCAGAAGATCGCCCGGTCCCAGCCCCGCTTCCAGGCGGCGCCGGGCCGCTTGCCCCGGTACTCGAAGGCGAGACCGCGAACGATCAGCGCCACCAGGATGATCAGCAGGGGCAGGAAGAAGCCGGAGAAGAGCGTGGCGTACCACTCGGGGAATGCCGCGAACGTGGCGCCGCCGGCCACCAGCACCCAGACCTCGTTGGCGTCCCAGACCGGGCCGATCGTGTTGATCGCGAGGCGGCGGGACGTGTCGTCCTTGCCGACGACGGGGAGCAGGATGCCGACGCCGAAGTCGAATCCCTCGAGCAGGAAGTAGCCGGCCCAGAGGACGCCGATGAGCAGAAACCAGACGGTGGTGAGTTCCATTGTTGTCGTCCTCGTCAGTAGGCGAAGGCCAGCGGTTTGTCCTCGGATGCGGCGGGCTCCGGTATGTCCGGGGCCCCGGCTTTCGCGTACTTGACGAAGAGTCCGAACTCGATCACCGCGAGGACGCCGTAGAGGACGGTCAGCACGATCAGCCCGGTCGCCGCCTCACCCGCCGATACCGAGGGCGAGCCCGACTCGGCGGTGGTGAACAGGCCGAAGACCGTCCACGGCTGCCGGCCCATCTCGGTGAAGATCCAGCCGAACGAGTTGGCGAGCAGCGGCATCGCGACGGTGCTCACCGCGGCGATCCACAGCCAGCGGCTGCGCGGGCGGCGCTCACCGCGGGTGAACCAGAGCGCGGCCGCCGCGATCAGCATGGCCAGCCCGCCGAAACCGATCATCAGGCGGAACGACCAGTAGGTGACCGGCACGATCGGCCGGTAGTCGCCGGCGCCGTACGTCTGCTCGTACTGGGCCTGGACGTCGTTGATGCCCTCGACCTCGCCGTCCAGCGAGCCGGTCGCCATGAACGAGAGCAGCGACGGGATCCGTACGCTGTACAGCTCCTCGTCGCCGTCCAGCGAGCCGATCGTGAACAGCGAGAACGACGCGCTGCCGGTGGTCTCGTAGAGCGCCTCGGCGGCCGCCATCTTCATCGGCTGCTGCTCGGTCATCACCCGCGCCTGGACGTCCCCGGTGATCAGCACGCCGAGGCCCGCGATCAGCACCACCCAGGCGCCGAGCCGCATCGACGGGCGGAACACCTCCACCTGGTTGTCCTGACGCAGGTGCCAGGCGCTGACCGCGAGCAGCATCGCGCCGGCGGTGAGGAAGCACGCGGTGATCGTGTGCGGGAACGTGACGAGCGTGGTGGAGTTCGTCAGCACCGCTCCGATGCTGGTCAGCTCGGCCCGGCCGGCGCCCATGGTCCAGCCGACCGGGTGCTGCATCCAGGAGTTGGCGGCCAGGATGAAGTACGCCGACAGCGTCGTGCCGAGGGCGACCATCCAGATGCTCGCCAGGTGGATCTTCTTCGGGAGCCGGTCCCAGCCGAAGATCCAGAGCCCGAGGAACGTGGACTCCAGGAAGAAGGCGAGCAGGCCCTCGATCGCCAGCGGCGCGCCGAAGATGTCTCCGACGAACCGGGAGTACGCCGACCAGTTCATGCCGAACTGGAACTCCTGCACGATGCCGGTGACCACACCGATCGCGAAGTTGATCAGAAAGAGCTTGCCCCAGAACTTGGTCGCTCGCAGGTAGTGCTCCTTGCCGGTGCGGACCCACGCGGTCTGCAGGCCGGCGACGAGGGCGGAGAGCCCGATCGTGAGGGGCACGAAGATGAAGTGGTACACGGTGGTGATGCCGAACTGCCACCGCGAAAGATCGAGCGCGTCCACTGACGTCCTTTCCGCGAAGTCCCCCTGACCCTTCCGGGCCGTGATCTTGTGGATCAGGGGCGAAGGGTGCCGGGGGCCCGGGCCTAAAGTCCCGCGTTACTCGCGGTTAACCGTCGGCCGTGACGGACTGCCAAGATCGGAAACACGCAGCGCGTAGCGTACGAACGTGGATCTGAACACCGTCACCGAAGTGATCAGTCCAGCCGCTCCCGGCGCGTGGCGGCCGGGCGATGCCTGGCTGGGCGGCGGGACCGCGCTGTTCGGCGAGCCCCGCCCGCACGTCCGGCGGCTGCTCGACCTGACCACGGCCGGCTGGCCGGCGATCGAGCTCCGGGACGACGGCAGCGTCGACGTCGCCGCCACCTGCACGGTCGCCGAGCTCAACGAGCGGCTCGGCCGGCACACCATCGTGCGGCAGTGCTGCCACGCCTTCCTCGCCTCGTTCAAGATCTGGAACGTGGCGACCGTCGGCGGGAACCTGTGCGCCGCGCTGCCGGCCGGGCCGATGATCTCGCTGAGCGTGGCGCTGGGGGCGTCGGTGCTGCTCATCGGCCCCGACGGCGGGGAGCGGCGGGTGCCCGCGGCCGGGTTCGTGACGGGGGACGGGACGACCGTGCTGCGGGAGGGGGAGTTGCTCCGGTCGATCCACTTTCCGGCGTCGGCGTTCACCGGGCGGATCGCGTACCGTCGTGGCTCTCTGCATCGGCATGGCCGATCGGCCGTGCTCCTGATCGGCCGCGCGCTCCCCTCGGGGGAGGTCACGCTCACCGTTACCGCGGCGACGCGCCGCCCCTATGTCCTGCCCCTGGACTCCTTGTCAGCCCTCGATGCCATCCCGGCCGACGACTACGTCGACGACGTGCACGGGCGTCCGCTCTGGCGGCAGCACCTCACCCGGCACTACGCGGCGCAGATCCTCGCGGAGCTCTCATGATCGATATCAACGGAACGTCACACGACCGCGCGCCGCGGCCCGGCCAGTGCCTGCGCACCTACCTGCGCGAGGAGGGCTGCTTCGGCGTCAAGAAGGGCTGCGACAGCGGGGACTGCGGCGCGTGCACGGTCCACGTCGACGGCACGCCGGTGCACTCCTGCGTCTACCCGGCGTTCCGCGCGCAGGGGCGCAGCGTCACGACGATCGAGGGACTGGGCACGCCGGAGGCGCTGCACCCGATGCAGCAGAGCTTCCTGGACGCGCAGGGATTCCAGTGCGGCTTCTGCACCGCCGGCATGATCATGACGTCGGCCGCGCTCTCCGCGGAACAGCGCGCGGACCTGCCCCGCGCGCTCAAGGGCAACCTCTGCCGGTGTACGGGGTATCGCGCCATCGAGGACGCGATCTGCGGCCGGCCGCTCGCCGATGCCGCGCCGTCCCGCGGGCCGGCCGTCGGGTCGAGCGCGGGCGCCCCGGCCGGTCGCCAGGTGGTCACCGGGACCGCCCGGTACACGTTCGACCTGGACGTTCCCGGCGTGCTGCATCTCAAGGTGCTGCGGTCGCCGCACCCGCACGCCCGGATCGTCGCGGTGGACACCTCGGCGGCCCTCGCGGTGCCGGGCGTGGAAGCGGTGCTGACGCACAAGGACGCGCCGGACCGCTTGTTCTCCACCGCGCAGCACGAGAACGAGGCCGAGGATCCGTACGACACCCGGGTTCTCGACGAGGTCGTCCGGTTCGCCGGGCAGCGGGTCGCCGCGGTGGTCGCCACCTCGGAGGCGGCGGCCGAGGAGGGGTGCCGGCTCCTGCGGGTCGAATACGAGGTCCTGCCGTTCGTGCTCGATCCGGCGGAGGCGATGCGGCCGGGCGCGCCGGTGCTGCACCCGGACAAGGGCACCGCCGAGGGGATCTCCCGGTCGGCCTCGAACGTCGTGGGGGAGTTGCACGCGACGCTCGGGGACGTCGAGGCGGGGTTCGCCGCGGCCGACGAGATCTACGGCGCGACGTTCCGCACCGGCCGGGTGCAGCACGCGAGCCTGGAGACGCACGGGGCGGTCGGGTGGCTCGACGACGATGGGCGGCTGGTGCTGCGGTCCAGCACCCAGACGCCGTTCCTGACCCGGCGGGCCGTCGCCCGGCTCTACGACCTGCCGGCCGATCGGGTCCGGGTGGTCGCGGGGCGGGTCGGCGGTGGGTTCGGGGGCAAGCAGGAGATGCTCGTCGAGGACCTGGTCGCGCTCGCCGTGCTGCGCACCGGACGGCCGGTGAAATGGGAGTACACCCGGTCGGAGCAGTTCACCGGCGCGACGACGCGGCACCCGTTCGAGGTGACGGTCGAGGCGGGCGCCCGGCGCTCGGGCGAGCTGACCGCGCTGCGCCTTTCCGTGGTCGTCAACACCGGGGCCTACGGCAACCACGGCACGTCGGTGATGCACCACGGTTGTCACGAGACGGTCGCCGTCTACAAGTGCGGAAACATGAGCACGGACGCCGTGACCGTGTATACCAACACCGTGCCGGCTGGCGCGTTCCGCGGCTACGGGCTCGGACAGGTCACGTTCGCCGTGGAACAGGTCCTGGACGAACTGGCCCGCAAGATCGGGATGGACCCGGTGACGTTCCGCGAGCGCAACGTGGTGCGCGAGGGGGACGACCTGACCGCGCCCGGTGACCACGTCGACGACCTGGGGATCGCCAGTTACGGCCTGGACCAGTGCCTGGCCCGCATGCGGGCGGCGGCGCTCTCCGCCGACGAGGCCCCGGCGGGCTGGCGCGTCGGCGAGGGGATGGCGATCGCGATGATCGCGGCCGGGCCGCCCGGCGGGCACTTCGCCGACGCCACCGTCAGGGCCCTCGGCGACGACCGGTACGAGGTCTTCGTCGGCACCGCCGAGTTCGGCAACGGCAGCACCACGGTCTTCGCGCAGATCGTCGCGGACGAGATGGCGACCACCCCGGACCGGGTCGTCATCCGGCAGTCCGACACCGACCTGGTCGGCCACGACACCGGCGCGTTCGCCTCCACCGGCGTCGTGGTCGCCGGTCGCGCGGTGCTGCGGGCGGCGCGGTCGCTGCGGGCGGGCGGCGACGGGCACGGCTTCTTCGACGGCACGCCCCGCTCGGTGGCGTTCAACGCGCAGTGGTTCCGGGTCGCGATCGACCCGGACACCGGGGAGCTGCGGATCCTGCGCAGCGTGCACAGCGCCGACGCCGGAACCGTGCTGAACCCGGCTCAGTTGCGCGGCCAGATCGAAGGGGGAGTGGCCCAGGCCCTCGGCGCCACCCTTTCCGAACACGTCGACGTCTCCCCGTCGGGCGAGGTCACCACGACGACGTTCCGGCAGTACCACCTGCCGGCGTTCGCGGACGTCCCGCGTACCGAGGTCCACTTCGCCGACACCACCGACGCGATCGGCCCGCTCGGCGCGAAGTCGATGAGCGAGAGCCCGTTCAACCCGGTCGCTCCGGCGCTGGCCAACGCGATCCGGGACGCGATCGGCGTACGCATGACCGATCTGCCCTTCACCGCCGACCGGATCTGGCAGGCCATGCACGAGGCATGACGTGTTGCGCTTCACACCCGAAGGACTAGATTGCGGGCAAGGAGATCGATACATCTGGATGGTTCCCATGTTCGAACAGTTCAGGATCGTGACCGACCCGGTGGCCGAATCCGTCGCGCTCTCGGCGATCTTCGCTTCGCTCTCGCTGCTCACGCTCTTCCTGCTGCTCGGCGTGGTCCGGATGCGCGCGTGGCTGGCCGGCCTGATCTCGCTCGGGGTGGCACTGGCGGTCGCCGTGCTGATCTACTCGATGCCGATCGGGCAGGCGCTGCTGTCGGCGAGCGAGGGCGCCGCGTTCGGCTTCTTCCCGATTCTGTGGATCGTCATCAACGCCATCTGGGTCTACAACCTGACGGTGGTGAGCGGGCACTTCGACGTGCTGCGCCGCTCGATGGAACGGGTCAGCCCGGACATGCGCATCCAGGCGATCATCGTGGCGTTCTGCTTCGGGGCGCTGCTGGAGGCCCTGGCCGGCTTCGGTACGCCGGTGGCGGTCACCGTGGTCATGCTGATGGCCCTCGGTTTCCGCCCGCTGCACGCGGCAGCGGTGGCGCTGATCGCGAACACCGCACCGGTCGCCTACGGCGCGCTCGCCACCCCGATCGTCACCCTGGGGACTGTCACGTCCGGCGCCGTCCCGGACCCCCGGCTCACCACCGACATCCTGGGCGCCATGGTCGGCCGGCAGACCCCGATCCTGGCCGTGGTCGTGCCGCTGGTCCTGGTGGCGGTCGTCGACGGCCGTCGCGGGGTCCGCCAGACGTGGCCCGCCGCGGTGGTGGCCGGCCTGGTGTTCGGCCTGAGCCAGTTCGTGGCGTCGAACTACATCTCGGTCCCGCTCACGGATATCGTCGCCGCGCTGGTCTCCGCCGCCGCAGTGGTCCTGCTGCTCCGCATCTGGCACCCGGCCGAGTCGCCCGACCTGCACGAAGGCGCCTCCGCATCCCCTGCCGCCGGTCCGCGGACCGGCGACGGGCCGACCGGCGACGGGCCGGCCAGCGGGTCACCGGCCAGCGGGTCACCGGCCAGCGGGTCACCGGCCAGCGGGTCACTGGGCGGTGGATCGGCGGGCGGTGGGTCGGCGGGCGGTGGAGCGCCGGGCGGCGGGGTGAGGGCGGACGTGCCGGTGCCTGAGCCGGCCGGCGCGGGAGTGGGCGGTGCTGGAACGGCCGGCTCCGGGCGGCCGGCGTCGGTCGCGGTGCGGCGTGATCCACCGGTCGAGGTTTTGCGGGCCTATGCCCCGTACCTGATAATCATTGTGATCTTCTCGGTCGCCAACCTGGGGCCGGTCAAGGAAGCGCTGGCCGGCGAGCCGTGGACGGTGGTCTTCCCGTGGCCGGGGCTCGACGTGCTGGGCGCCGACGGGGAGCCGCTCGCGTCCACGAAGTTCACGCTCGGCTGGCTGCCCGCGGCCGGGACCCTGATGATTGTGGCCGGGATCCTCACCGCGATCGTCCTGCGGATTCGTCCCGGTGCGGCCCTGCGCGCCTACGCGCGCACCTACGTCGAACTGCGTCACGCGATCGTCACGGTCATGGCGGTGCTCGCCCTGGCGTACGTCCTGAACCAGTCCGGGCAGACCGCCACCCTCGGCGAGTTGTTCGCGCAGGCCGGCGGGGTGTTCCTGTTCCTCTCCTCGATCCTCGGGTGGATCGGGGTGGCGGTGACCGGTTCCGACACCTCGTCGAACGCGCTGTTCGGAGCGTTGCAGGTGCAGACCGCTGTCCGGGCCGGCCTCGACCCGGTGCTGCTGGCCGCCGCGAACTCGTCCGGTGGCGTGCTCGGCAAGATGATCAGCCCGCAGAACCTGGCGATCGCCGCGTCGGCGGTGGGGATGGCCGGCCGGGAGGGCGACATCTTCCGCCGGGTGGTCGGCTGGAGCGTGGTGCTGCTGCTCTTCATGTGCGTGCTGGTCACCCTGCAGGGCACGCCGGTGCTCGACTGGATGGTCCCGTAGCGAAGTTTCCCGGTGTCACGCCGAGGATGCGGGTGAAGTGGCGGGTCAGGTGCGGCTGGTCGTAGAAGCCGGCGTCCACGGCGACCGACCGCAGCGGGTGGCCGGAAAGGATCAGGCGGCGGGCGAGGTCCACGCGGCGGGAGATCAGGTACTGGTGCGGGGCCATGCCGAACTCGCGCCGGAACGAGCGGACCAGGTGCGCCGGGTCGAAGTGCAGCCGGGCGGCGGCCTGGCTCAGCGGCAGGCCGTCGACGACGTGCTCGTCGAGCAGGTCCCGCAGGCCGTGCGCGGCGACGCGGGTAGGCGGCCTCGGCGGGGCGGGCTCACCCAGGCGGGTGCGCAGCCTTTCCAGGGCGAGGGCCAGGAGGCCGTCGGCGGCGGCTTCGTCCCGGGTACGCAGGACGCGGTGCACCGAGGAGACGAGCCGGTGCAGGGGCTGGTCGGCGATGGCGGGGGTGTCCACCGACGCGCCGATCAGGCGTTCCGGGAGCAGGCGCGGCTCGAGGTAGAGGACCCGTTTGCGGAACCCGTGCGGGCCGGCCGAGACGCCGTTGTGCGGAACTCTCGGTGGCAGCAGGGTGACCAGGTCGCCGTACGCGCCGCGCTCGTGGCGGTCCAGGTCGTACCGCACCGCGCCGTCGTCGACGAGCAGGACGGTCCAGGAGTCGTGCGCGTGCATCGGGTAGCCGTGCTCGCCGAACCGGGCGTGCAGCACTTCGACGACCCCGTCGATCGGCGGCCGCCAGGCGTGGATCCGGTGCACGTCAAAATCGTACAAGACCTGGTCGGAGCGGCCGTCCGACGATGAACGGCATGAACACTCCGCTCCGCTTCGCCACCAAGATCGCTGTGCTGCTCCGCGACGACCTTCCGGTGTGGCAGCGCCTCAACGTGACAGCGTTCCTGGTCAGCGGCCTCGGCGCCGCCGAGCCGTCGCTGATCGGCGAGCCGTACACCGATGCCGACGACGTCACCTATCTGCCCATGTTCCGCCAGCCGGTGCTGGTGTTCCAGGGCGACCGGGGAACGCTGACCGCGGCGCACGGGCGGGCCCTCGCCCGTGACGTGCGGCTCTCGATCTTCACGGCCGACCTCTTCGCGACCGGGAACGACGCGGACAACCGGGCGGCGGTGCGGGCCGTCCCGACGGTCAAGCTGGATCTCGTGGGACTGGCCGTGCACGGCCCGCGGGTCGCCGTCGACAAAATCGTCAAAGGCGCGTCCATGCACCCGTAGAGCGCCGATGATCGGGGGCGGTGCTCCGCCCGTACCCCCGCAATCGGGGTGGGCCCGGCAGCGAGCCGGCAGCGAGCCGGCTCCCTGCCCCGGCAGCGAGCCGGCGGCGAGCCGGAGAAGCGCTCGGACCGAAATACTCGGATTTGCCGGGTACCTGCCGATAAACCATCTGTGACGGTTATCTCGGCATCTCCGATGTCCCGGCCCTGTTCAGGGCCGGGACATCACTGTGCGCCGGAGAATGACCGCGCGGCCGGACACCACGGGGCGGCCGGGCAGCTATCGGGCGAGCCAGCGGGCCGGATCGTTGATCACGTCGCGGACGACGGAGCGTGCTGCGCCGAGGGCGGGCGCCTCTGCGCCGTACGCCGCGGCCCGGACCTCGGGGTTCGCCCAGCGCGCGCCGACGAACTGAGCCCGGACCTCGCGTTCCACCTCGGGGCCGATCCACGGGGCGAGGTCGCGGTAGATGCCGCCGAGCACGATCGTGCCGACGTCCAGCAGGTTGAGGCAGCCGGCCAGCGCGAAGCCGAGCGTCCGTCCGGCCGTCGCGAGGGCTTCCAAGGTCCGTGCGTCGCCGGCCCGGGCGCGTGCGGCGATGAGGTCGGCGGTCGGCCGGACGCCGAGCGTGGTGCCGACGCCGCTGGAGATGCTGGTGGCGCGCAGGATCGCCTCGTGCCCGGCGTAGCGCTCGAGGCAGCCGCGCCGGCCGCACGGGCACTCCGGGCCGTCGCGGTCGATCGTGAGGTGCCCGATCTCGCCGCTCCAGCCGTGCGAACCCCGGTAGAGCGTGCCGTCGAGCACGATGCCGGCACCGACGCCGATCTGGCCGCTCACGTAGAGATAGCTGGCGCCGGACCGGATCAGCTCCTCCTCGGAGAGCGCCGCGAAGTTCGCCTCGTTGTCGAGCGCGGCCCGCTCGCCGTGCACGTCGGCCGGCAGCACCTCGGCGACGTCGAGGTCGCGCCAGCCCAGGTTCGGCGCGAGGGTGACAGTGGCGCGGCGGCGATCGACGATGCCGGGAACCGCGACCGCGCTGCCGCAGAGGGTCAGGCCGTCGGCCTCGGCCGCGTTCTGCGCGCCCCGGGCCAGACGGGCGATCCGGTCGAGCACCTCACGGGTGTCCTGGCCGCGCTGGTCCTCGGAGACCACGTGCTTGTAGCGGACCGCGCCGGTGAGATCGACGACGCAGACCGCGGTGTAGTCGACGTTGACGTCGATGCCGAGCCCGGCCGGGCCGTCGTTGCGCAGGCCCAGAGCCGTACCGGGCCGGCCGGCCCGGGTGCTCTCCCGCCGGCTGCCCACCTCCTTGACCAGCCCGCCCGCCATCAACTCCTCGATCAGCGAGCAGGCGGTGGACCGGTTCAGGCCGGTCGCGGCGGAGATGCCGGCGCGCGAGATCTCGCCGGACTGTTCGGAGACGCAGCGCAGGGCCAGGGCGAGGTGCGCGGCCCTGGGGCTGACGCCGCGTTTGGCCGTGGGGACGCGGGCTGGCATCGCGGCTCCTCTCGCGCTGTGTGCCGTCACGATAGCGTTCCGTACCGGGCCACCCCTCGGCGTATTAGTGGGAGTAGGCAACAAATACTATGGCCCGCACCCCGTGACGGCCCGTGCTGTCAAGGTGCTCTAGCCCTCAGAAGTCGACCTATGTTTACGCAGGCTGATGCCTTGATCACAGGTCTACCTTTGGAGGCGTCGCTCACAGCGAGTGTTACGGAGCCGTTACGGTCACCCGCGTGCGGCGTACGCCTTTCGGCGTATGTTGTTCGCACCAACAAATAGACTCCGGCAGACATCGGCCTGCCGGCTCAAAGGTCGGCCCGCATCGCTGCGGGCCTGATACGAAAGGAGACGTCGAGGTGTCCAAGAACTTCCGGGTTCTCGCGGCGGTCACCCTGGCCGCGACTCTGGCCGCGGCGTCGGGTTGCAGCAGCACTCGCGACGAGGAGAGCTCCGGCTCGGGCAGTGGCTCGAGCAACCTCGTCGGCATCGCGATGCCGACCAAGAGCCTCGAGCGCTGGAACAACGACGGTGCCTACCTTGACGAGCTGCTGAAGAAGGCCGGCTACGAGACGTCGCTGCAGTACGCCGACAACAAGGTCGACCAGCAGATCACCCAGATCCAGAACATGATCAACCAGAACCCGAAGGTCCTGGTGATCGCGTCGATCGACGGTACTGCCCTCGGCCCGGTCCTGGACAAGGCCGCGCAGCAGAACATCAAGGTCATCGCGTACGACCGCTTGATCAACTCGACCAAGAACGTCGACTACTACGCGACCTTCGACAACTACCAGGTCGGCAAGCTCCAGGGTGAGTTCATCGTGGACAAGCTCGGCCTCAAGGACGGCAAGGGCCCGTTCAACCTGGAGCCCTTCTCCGGCTCGTCGGACGACAACAACGCCAAGTTCTTCTTCTCCGGCGCGTGGGACGTCCTCAAGCCGTACGTGGACAGCGGCAAGCTGGTCATCCCGTCCGGCAAGAAGCTCGCCAGCACCGACGACTGGAAGAACGTCTCGATCGACGGCTGGACCTCGCAGAAGGCCCAGTCGGAGATGGACAACCGCCTGAACTCGTACTACACGGGCGGCAAGAAGGTCGACGTCGTTCTCTCCCCGAACGACTCGCTGGCGCTGGGCATCGAGCAGTCGCTCGAGTCCCAGGGCTACAAGCCGGGCACCGACTGGCCGCTCATCACCGGTCAGGACGCCGACCTGGCGAACGTCAAGAACATCCTGGCCGACAAGCAGTCGATGACGGTCTGGAAGGACACCCGCACCCTGGGTGAGCAGGTCTCCAAGATGACCGACCAGATCATCAAGGGCGAGACCGTCGAGACGAACGACACCACCACCTACAACAACGGTGTCAAGGTCGTTCCGTCCTACCTCCTGCCGCCGGTCGTCGTCACCAAGGACGACGTCAAGACGAAGCTCGTCGACTCCGGCTTCTACACCGCCGACAAGCTCGGCCTGTAACGCCCCTCAGCTCTTGCTGGGACCGGTCGGCCGGTTCTCCGGGATCGGACCTTGAAACCTTCAGGGTTCGATCTTGGAAAACCGGCCGGCCAAGGCCCCGGTCCGACCCCCTACAGCAAGCGAGTTGTGATGGCCAACGACGACAAGACCCCGATTCTGGAGATGCGGGGCATTACGAAGACTTTCCCGGGCGTCAAGGCGCTCTCGGACGTCACGCTCAGCGTGGCCCGCGGGGAGGTTCACGCCATTTGTGGCGAGAACGGGGCCGGCAAGTCGACCCTGATGAAGGTGCTCAGCGGCGTTTACCCGTACGGCACCTATGACGGCGACATCGTTTTCGAGGGCGAGGTCGGCCGGTTCAAGACGGTCCGGGACTCCGAGGAGCTCGGCATCGTCATCATTCACCAGGAGCTGGCGCTCAGCCCGTACCTGTCGATCGCCGAGAACATCTTCCTCGGCAACGAGCGGGCCAAGGGCGGCGTCATCAACTGGGCGCAGACCAACAAGCAGGCGTCCGAGCTGCTCGCCCGCGTCGGCCTCGACGAGGCCCCCGACACCAAGATCATGGACATCGGCGTCGGCAAGCAGCAGCTCGTGGAGATCGCCAAGGCGCTCTCCAAGAAGGTCAAGCTGCTCATCCTCGACGAGCCCACCGCGGCGCTCAACGACGAGGACAGCGCGCACCTGCTGGATCTGCTCCGCCACCTGCGTGACCAGGGCATTACGTCGATCATCATCTCGCACAAGCTGAACGAGATCGCCGCGATCGCCGACAACACGACGATCATCCGCGACGGTCAGAGCATCGAGACCCTCGACATGCACGGCGCCGAGCCGGTCACCGAGGACCGCATCATCCGCGGCATGGTCGGCCGGGACCTCGCGCACCGGTACCCGGACCACACGCCGAAGATCGGCGAAGAGGTCCTGCGGATCGAGAACTGGACCGTGCACCACCCGAACGACCCCTCCCGGGTCGTCGTCGACCACGCCGACCTGAACGTCCGGGCCGGCGAGATCGTCGGCATCGCCGGTCTGATGGGCGCCGGCCGCACCGAGCTCGCGATGAGCGTCTTCGGCCGCAGCTACGGCACGAACATCTCCGGCAAGGTCTTCCTGCACGGCAAGGAGATCTCGGTCAAGACGGTCGACGCGGCGATCGAGCACGGTCTCGCGTACGCGACCGAGGACCGCAAGCACTTCGGCCTCAACCTGATCGAGGACATCAAGCGCAACACCACCTCGGCCAACCTCAAGCGGATCTCCAAGCTTGGCGTCGTCAACGGCGCGCAGGAGGTCACCTGGGCCGAGCGGTTCCGCAAGGACATGAAGACCAAGGCGAGCAGCGTCGATGCCGTGGTCGGGAAGCTGTCCGGCGGCAACCAGCAGAAGGTCGTGCTGAGCAAGTGGCTCTTCACCGAGCCCGAGGTGCTGATCCTCGACGAGCCGACGCGTGGCATCGACGTCGGCGCCAAGTTCGAGATCTACGAGATCATCAACAAACTTGCCGACTCCGGCAAGGCAGTCATCGTGATCTCCTCCGAGCTGCCCGAGCTGCTCGGCATCTGTGACCGGATCTACGCGATGAGCCAGGGTCGAGTCACCGGACAGATCCCCCGCGCGGAGGCCAGCCAGGAGAGCCTCATGCGCTACATGACCCAGGAGAAGAGCGGAGCAACGCGGTGAGCGCTTCCACCACGCTGGCGCAGCCGACGGCACAGCCGGAGCCCAGCAAGAAGAATGACAGCGGATCGCTGAAGGCGTACCTGACCCAGAACATCGGGCAGTACGGCATCCTGATCGCGCTGGTCGTGATTGTCGCGCTGTTCCAGATTCTGACGGACGGCAAGCTGCTTTACCCGAACAACGTCGCCGCTCTGATTCAGCAGAACGCCTACGTCTTCATCCTCACCATCGGCATGGTCATGATCATCGTGGCCGGCCATATCGACCTCTCGGTCGGTTCGGTGGTGGCCTTCATCGGCGGCATCAGCGCCTTGCTGATCACCGACCACAACGTGCCGTGGCTCCTCGCGGTGATCATCTCGGTCGCGGTCGGCGGCGTCGTCGGCATGTGGCAGGGCTTCTGGGTGGCGTACGTCGGCATCCCCGCCTTCATCGTGACGCTCGGCGGCCAGCTGATCTTCCGCGGTCTGGCGATCGTCCTCGTCGGCACCACCGTCTCGGGCCTGCCCACCGGATTCAACGACATCAGCAACGGCTCGCTGCCGAACGCGCTCGGCTTCCTCGCCGACCTCGACGGCCTCACCGTGCTGATCGGCATCCTGGCGATCGCCGGCCTGGTGGCCGGCCAGATCCGCACCCGCCACGAGCTGGTCAAGAACGACCTGCGCACCGAGCCGTTCGCCGCGTTCATCGGCAAGATCGTGCTCTCCATCGTGGTGATCGGCTACATCACCTACCTGCTCGCCAAGAGCGCCGGTGGCACCCCGATCGTGCTGATCATCGTCGGCGCGCTGGTCATGATCTACACGTTCGTCATGAACAACACGATCTTCGGCCGGCACGTCTACGCGATGGGTGGCAACCTGCCCGCCGCGATGCTCAGCGGTGTGAAGACCAAGCGGGTCAACTTCATGCTCTTCGTGAACATGGGCCTGCTCGCCGGTGTCGCCGCGGTGGTCACCACGTCCCGGGCCGGCGCCGCGGTCGCCGCCGCCGGTAGCAACTTCGAGCTCGACGCCATCGCCGCCGCCTTCATCGGTGGAACCGCCGTCAACGGCGGCGTTGGCAAGATCACCGGCGCCATCATCGGTGCGCTCATCATGGGCGTGCTCAACATGGGCCTGTCGATCATGAACGTGGACCCGGCCTGGCAGCAGACCATCAAGGGCCTGGTTCTGATCGCGGCGGTCGCGTTCGACTTCCTGAACAAGCGCCGCGGCAAGTAGTTTTCCGCAGTAGTTGGTTGCGCTGACAGCGCCGATCGGTCTCAGCCGGTCGGCGCTGTCAGCGTTTCGCGTCCTTGGTGGGGCCTGCGTTTCGCCGGCTGCGTTTTGTCGGCTGCGTTCGTCGGCGGCGTTTTGCTGGCGGCGTTCGTCGGCTGCGTTTTGTCGGCTGCGTTTTGCGGTGGCGTTTCGGTCGGTCAGCGGAAGGACCAGCGCTGGTTGTTCGCGCCCGTGCACCGGACCACGAAGACCTGCTTGCCGGGCCGGGCGCCGGAGTACGGATCGCTGAGGCACATGGCGTTCGCCGCGTTGGTGAGCTCGCCGTTCTCGCCGAGCGTCCACCGCGCCGTGGTGCGAGTGTCGCAGCGGATCAGCTCGACACCGCCGTAACCGGCCAGGTTCGCGCACATGTCGAGCACTTCGAGAGTCTTGTCGGAGTTCAGCCGCCACCGCTGCGGGCTGGTGCCGTTGCAGTCGTCGACGTGCACGGCGACGCCGTCACCTGCCTCGCCGCCCTGTAGGTCGAGGCAGAGACCGTTGCCGCTGATCAGGGAGCCCCGCGGGTCGGCGAGCGGCGCCGGCGGGACGAGGTCGGCCGGTGGCGCCGCCGCGGTCGTGGTGCTCGCCGCGGCGGTGGGAGCGGCGGGCCGTGTCGTCGTTGCCGACGTCGCCGAGGCGGCGGGAGCGGTGGTGGCGGCGGCGCCGCCCGTGGTGTTCCCGCCGGTTCCGGCGCCTGCCACGTTGTTCTCGGCGCCGCCGGTCGGCGGCTTGCTCGGGGCGGCCGCGCTGGGCGACGGCGCCGGGCCGGTCACGATCGGCAGCGACTGGTCAGGCAGCGACGTCGAGACCGCCGGCCGCAGCGCGGGGCGCACGACGGCGTAGCCGGTGACGGCGAGCACCGCGGCCACCCCGGCGCCGATCAGCAGCGCGGGGCGGCGCCGACGAGGGCCGCGGGGTTTCGCCGCACCCGGAGCGGCAGCCGGCACGGCGGGAATCACCTGGGTCGGCGTCTCCCGCGTCGGGTCCCCCGGCCAGGTCTGCGCGGACGGGGTGGTGCCGCGCGGTTCGTCGGTCGCGTCCGCCAGAACGAACGGCCGAACCAGCAGCGGTTCCCGGTTGTCGCTGCCGTCCTCGCCTACTGAACCCACTGGCTACGCCACCCCCCGCTCAGGCACACCGATGAACCAACTTACCGGCTCGGGCGGAACGGCATGGGGGCCCCTTCGGTCGATCCCTCCGGATCGGCCCCGAGCCGGCGCGCGGGTACGCCGGCCGGGGCCCGTCGTGACGGCGTCCGTGCCGATCGGCGCGGAACCGCCTCGGGGGAACGGCTCCGGTATCAGGAGGTGTAGTAGCCGGCTTCGAGGTCCTCGAGCAGCGTCGGTCCGGTCGGCTCCCAGCCCAGCAGCTCGCGAGTGGCGGCGCTGGAGGCGGGCTGGTCGCCACCGACCAGCTCGCCGAAGGGGCCCATCCGCGCGGGGTCGACGGACGTCGCCGGCAGGCCGGTCTTGGCCGCGATGACTTCGGCGACCTGGCGCATCGGCACGCCTTCCTCGGCGACCGCGTGCAGCACAGAGCCGGCGGGGGCTTTCTCCAGGGCAAGCCGGAACAGGGGGCCGACGTCACCGCGGTGCACGGCCGGCCAGCGGTTCTGGCCGTCGCCCACGTAGGCGGCCACGCCCAGCTGCCGGTCGAAGCCGACCAGCATGGCGATCAGGCCGTGGTCTCCCTCGGCGTGCACGGTGCGCGGCAGCCGGACCAGGCCCGAGCGGATTCCCCGCTCGGCCAGGGCCAGCACGGCCTTGGCCGTGGCGGCGCGCGCACCGGCGGGCCCCGAGCCGTCCATGACGTCACTCTCCTGGGCGGCCCGGCCGGCGACCATCGGAGTGCCGGAGGCGGCGAAGAACGCCTTGCCGCTGCCCTCCAGGGCCGCAGCGACCTTGGTCAGCAGCCGAAGCTCGTTCTCGACCGTCTCCCCGAACTTGGAGAAGTCGAGCGTGAACGCCAAGTGGGCCACAGCGTCGGCCTGCTTCGCCTGCTCCACGATCACGTCGTGGTCGGACATGTCGCCCCGCACGACGCTGCCACCGGCAGCGATGATCTTCTCGGCGGAGGAGTCCGAGCGGGCGAGCCCGACCACGTTGTGACCCGCTGTAACCAATTCCTTGGTCAGCGCCGTCCCGATCCAGCCTGATGCGCCCGTGATGAATACCTGCATGGTGTGACCTCAATCGAATCTGGAGGAAGATCCCGGCGCCTCTGGGGCCCACCGGGACCATTACGCGTCGTGATGTGACTGCGTTTCATCAACGTAGCTGATGTTACTCAGTAACATCAACCCCTCCATGTGACTGAGTTACATCAACTAGGATGGCTCCATGGCGAGGTGGGATCCGGACGCTCGTGGACGACTGCTGCGGGCAGCGATCGAGTTGTTCGCTGAGCAGGGCTACGAGGCGACGACAACGGCACAGATCGCCGAGCGGGCGGGCCTGACGCGGACGACCCTCTTCCGGCTGTTCTCCGACAAGCGCGAGATTCTGTTCCAGGGTCAGGGCGCACTGATCGCAGGCGCGACCGAAGCGATCCACCGGGCGCCCGCCGGAGCGCCCGCAGACGAGGTGCTCACCGCCGCAGTGACGGGACTGGCCGACGTCCACACCTCGGAGCAGCGGGAAACCGGCCAGCTCCTGGTTCCCCTCATGGCCTCGAGCCCGGAGTTGCAGGAACGCGCCGCCTTCAAGCGCGACGCCATCGCACGGGCAATCGAACACGAACTCTTCGAGCGGTTCGACGACCGGCGCCTGGCGGGCGTCCTGGCGGACATCGGTGTGCGGTCCTACTACGCCGGATACGCCTCCTGGATCGCCTCGCCGGACGACCTTCCGCTCACGCCCCTGGTTCATCAGGAGCTGGCCGAGCACACAGCCGCCCTGCGCCACGTCTTCGCCGGATGACGAGGGCGGAACGGAAACCGTCACAGACGGGGCTTGCGCAGGGCGAGATGGTCGCCCTGCGCGCGTCGCGGGTGCGTGCGCCGCTCACAGCCTTGCCGCGTGCCGGTTGCCGTGCGCCGGTGTGCGTGCGGCAACCGGCTGTCAGCGGCTCGCCTCGCTGACCGTGCCGTTACGGCGTGTGACGTCCACCTCCCCGCTGGCTGTGGCTCGTCCGTGCCGGCTCAGCGCTTCCAGAACGGCTTGGCCTTCTTCGCGCTTTTCGGTGTGCCGGCGCCGCTCCCGCCGCCATGGCCCGGATCAGAGCCGGTCCCGCTCGGGCTCCCCGCGCCTCCGCCGCTTCTGGTGCGATCCGTGCTTCCACTGTCTCCGCCGCTCGCGGGAATTCCGGTGCCGGCCGTCGCGAAGTCGGTCAGCACGCGCGCCGCTGTCGCCCACTTCTCGTCGAGGGGAGCGGCTCCCCGCAGCAGTGCGACGAGCTTGCGCAGAACGTCCGCCTCGCTGCCGGTGACGGAGGCGAGGAGCACGTCCAGACGGCTCGCGAGGTCGTCGAGCAGGTCGCGCCGATCGGCGGCGGGCAGCGTGGCGGCCTCGCGGAGGCGGTCGGCCTCGACCACGACGAGATCGCGGAGTTCCGCGACGCTCATCTCGGCGTTGGCGATCGGCGAGACGCCGGTCCGACGTGCGCGCGCCGCCGTCGGGGTGAGGAACCCCCGAGGCGCCACACCGGCCGGGACGCCCAGCAATCCGCCCCCCTGCGCCCCGCCTCCCTGGGGCCGGCCGCCGTGTACCGCGCCGCCCTGCGCCCGAACCGGGCTGAATCCGGGGCCGACCGGAGAGGGAGCGGGCGGGGCAGGGGGAGCCGAGAGCGGCGGTCCGGCGTCAGCCGCGACGAACGGTGACGTTCCCTTGGCGTGGAAGCCGTGCGCGGGCGGCGAGGCAACGGGCGTCTCCCAGCCGGATGGGAACTCGACCGGCTGCGTCACCCGTTTCCCCTGCCCGCCCTCGTTGACCACGCGCTGGTCGACAGCGACATACGCCGTGAACCGGCACAGCACCCCGAACCGCAGCGACGTGCTGACGATCTCCTGCTCCCGATCGTGGTCACCCGCCGCGTACGCGTCCTCGAGGTCGCGGATCCGCGCCCGCGCCCAGAGCGAGGTGATCGCGGGCTCGGAGCGCTGCTGCACCGCGACAGCGGTCCGGAAATCCTGGTCGTCGCGGGTGCGGCCGGTCACCGTGAAGTTTCCGGCGGGCTCGCCCCGATAGCGGCCGGTGATCACCAGGGGCACGCCGGGGTAGAGGCCCGGCAGCCGTGCGGGGCTGCGGCTGTCGTCGAGCAGCGTGATGCCGTCGCCGGTCACCGCGAGCCCGGTCACCACGGGAGCGCCGATCCGCCGGTGAATGTGCTCCATCGCCTCGTCGAGCCGGTCCTCGCTCTCCACCAGCTCGGATCGGCCCGCGCCGATCGCCGCGAGCCGGCCGAGGAATCCGGCGTTGACCGCCCGGTCGATTCCGACGGTGTGCACCCGGGTAGTGCCGATGAGCGGCCGGATCTCCTGCAGGATCTGGTCCTCGTTGCCCACCTGGCCGTCGGTGATCAGCACCAGGACCCGGTCGCGGCCGGTGCTGCCGGAGAGCAGGGTCAGGCCGCTGACCAGTGGTGTGAGCAGCTCGGTGCCGCCACGGGCATCGGCGCGGGCGAGGTGCTCGACCGCGCGGAACCGGTTGCGGTCGGAGGCTTCGCACAGCCCCGTGTCGAGCCCGGCGGGGCGCTCGACGTGGTGATCGAAGGTGAGCACGGTGAATCTGTCCGCGCTGGTCAGCGTGTCGACCACGCGGGCAGCGGCGCGGCGGGCGGCCACCATCTTCCACCCGCCCATGCTGCCGGAACGGTCGAGCAGCAGTACCACGTCTTTCGGCCGGGGCAGCGTCGCGGCCTCCGGCGGGAGGACGACGAGCTGGTAGGTCCCCTCGGAGCCCTCCTCGTCGGGCACGGCCACGGCGGACTCGCCGCCGGGCGCGTAGGCGAGCCGGAGCACGAAGTCACGGTCCGCCCGCTCGCCGGGGGCGATCCGCAGCATGCCGTCGTCATCGGTGACGGTGTGCAGGCTGGATCGCACGTCGCCGAGCTGAAGGCCGGCCGGGTCGATGTCGACGCCGATGGACAGTTTCAGCGGGTTGGGGAAACCGGGCAGCAGCACCGGCGGGGAGATGCGTGACGCGTCCGGGACGGCGTCGGTGTCCGGCAGCTGGCCGTCGCCGGCGTAGCTGTCCGGCAGGGGCGTGCCCGGAACGTATCGCGGCGCCACCACCAGCGGGAACCGGAACGTGGCCGCGCCGTCCTCGTAGGGCAGTGGACCGACCAGCCGCAGCCGGACCGTCACGCGCTCGCCCGGCATGATGTTGCCGGCTCGCATGGTGAAGACGTCCGGGCGCTCCTCCTCGGCGATCGACGCACGCTGGCCCGCCGCGATGGCCCTGTCATATTCCTCGCGGGCCTCGGCGCGCTCGCGCAGCTGGGCGACGACCGTCCGGTCGGCGGCGGTCATCGTCATGCCGGTGACGGCGGCGCGGTCGGGCAGCGGGAAGACATAGGTCGCCTCGAGCGCCGTGTCGTGCGTGTTGACGAACTCGGTGGTCACCTCGGTGCGCACGACCAGACCGCTGATCGAGGCGCGCACGTCCAGGACGTCCAGCGGCAGGTTGCCGCGATCGGTGCGGAGGGTGCCGAGGCCGGCGCCGGGCTGCTCCCGGAGCCGATCCAGCTCGGCCGGACCCATCGGATCGACTGAAATGATCATTCATTTCTCCCATTGGTCAGCCCACCGGACGCGAGCAGATCGAGCAGGGGGCGGGCGGCCGCGGCGAGGTCGTCACGGTCGATGCCGGCGGCGGGGCCGGGAACCAGCAGGATCACGCCGTCGCCGAGCGGGAACCCGGTGAGCAGTGGGCCGCCGGTGATGCCGGGCGCGGCATGCGTGGCGCCGGGCTCATAGCTGGCGAAACCCGGTGGCGCCTTCCGCCAGTCGCCCGGGGGTGGCGCCCCGAGGGGCGCCGGCGCGTCGGCCGCGGCCGGAGCCTGTTTCCAGAACGAGTGCCGGCCCGCGCCGTCCGGCGCGGGCGCGTCGGCCGGAACCCCTTCCGCCGCCGGCTCACCGGTGGTCAGAAGCCTTTCCGGTACGCGTGAAGCGGCTGCCAGTGTCTCGTCGGAGGCGCCGGTCAGCTCCGCCTGGATCTCGGCAAGCGTCCGCCCGGCTGCTTGCCGCCGCTTGATCGCGACGAGTTGCAGCAGGTGACGTGGCCCGTAGAGCGCGGTGCGCCCACGCGTGCCGAGAGGGCGGTCGACCAGGCCGATCGTCGTATACCACCGGATCGACCTGCGGTCGGGCAGGTCACGGACGCGTCCGTTGGGTGCGCCCGGGTACTCCGCGGCGAGTGCCGCGTGTGCCCGCTCGACCAACTGCTCCATCGTCCACATGCCGACCATCTTGACACTGTCACCGTGACACTGTCAATCTCGAACCCCGGCGAAGCGCGAAACGGTGGTGGTGATGGGATGAGGTCCGGGAGGAACGATGCTGGACCGGCTGCGGCTGGTGAATCTGTCGCACGTCAACGACCCGGCGCGGATGAGTGTCTATCCGGGCGACCCGCCGTTCGAGCTGGAAACGGTGGCGACCCTGGAACGGGACGGCTTCTACCTGCGGATGGTGCGGGCCGGCGAGCACACCGGCACCCATTGGGGAGCGCCCGGCCACTTCAACGCGGGCGAGTGCCTCGCCGACGATCTGACGCCGGCGGATCTCTTCCGCCCGGCCGTGCGGGTGGATGTGCGGCGGGAGTGCGCCGCCGACCCGGGTTACGCGGTGACGATCGCGGATCTGGAGTCCTGGGAGGCCCGGCACGGCCGGATCCCACCCGAGTCAGTGGTGATCATTTGGACCGGGTGGGAGGAGAGGTTCGGTACCAGGGATTTCGGCGTCCACCCGGGATTCGCGCCGGAGACGGTGCGATGGCTGATCGAGACGGGCCGGCTGGGCGAGCGGGGCGGCACCGGCACCGACGCGTTCAGCCCGGACGTCAGCACCGACACCGGCTTCACCGTCTCCAGGCTGGTCTACCAGCGCCGGCGGATCAGCCTGGAGGTCCTCGCGCACCTCGCCGACCTGCCCGCCACGGGCGCCTACGTCCTCTGCGGCGGGCAGATCAATCGCGCCGGCTCCGGCTCGACCGCTTCCATCTACGGCGTGCTGCCGCCCGCTTGAGCAGGCTCGTCCCGAGGCAGCGTCTCGCCGTTCACCACGAGGGTGTAAGGGGCGTACTGCTCGGCCGTCCCGGTCGGCTCGTCATAGGCGACGATCGCCGCGACCTTGGGATAATCGTTCAGCCTGTCGAAGTCCTCGAGCGGCACGATCTTGGCGCGTGCCCGGCCCAGCCCGACCAGCATGACGTGCCAGTTGTGCACCGGTGTCGGCCGGACCTGGGTTGGCGACCGCCACTCGTCCAGGGTGGCGCTGCCGATCTTCCGCGCGCCGACCGTGACATCGCCGATGTGCCAGCCGCCCTGGTTGACGGCACTGTCACTGACGTAACGGAATCCCAGCAGGACCCGGTTCCCGGCGTGCTCCGACAGGTCGTACCGCACTGTCGCGCCGGTGGCCCGGCCGGTGATCGCCGCGCCCAGCGGTCCGGCGACCGTCGCGTCGCCGGCGACCGCCCGATAGGTCCGGCCGCCGTCGGTGGAGATCGTCACGTAGCCGTAGTCGAAATCCTTCTCCAGGGCGTACGTCGTGGTGAAGCGCAGGTTCGGGTCGGTGACCGGCACGTCGACCGCCCGCACCGCGGTGGTGTCGAGGCTGGACGCGTTGCCGGAGAAGAGCATGCCCTTGTCGATCGTCCAGCCGAGAGGCAGTGGCGGCAGCGTGGCGGCGCCCTGGAAACTGACCGAGCGCAGCGTGGTCGGCAACCGGACGTAATCGGCGCCGTTCGGCGGCGCCCCCGGTGCGCCGTGCGAGCCCGCGCTGCTGAGGTTGACCGTGGAGCGCAGGCTGCCGGCGGTGACCCGGTCGCGGCTCGCGCCCTTGAGCACGCTGCCCGGCTCGCCGGCGGACTTGTCGACGAGCGTCATCGTCTGGAAATCGTGGAGCACGTCGTAGAACCGGGTGCCGGCCGGCAGCGCGGCCGCGAGCGCGTCGAGGCCGCGGTGATCGGCGTCCCGGTGCAACGCGGAGAGCACCCCCGGCCCGAACCGATCACCCAGGTACAGCATCAGCTGATAGGTGATGCCGTAATCGGCGAGGACGGCGTCGGCTCTGCCCTCGTTCCACAGGTTCAGCGAGTTCGCCGGTCCGTCGCAGTCGCGCGGATTCGGGTTGTTCGCCGTCTTCACCCCGCCGAAACCCTGGTAACAGGCGAGGTGGTTGTCGAAACCGCGGTGGTAGACGCCGAGCCGCGAGTCGACGTACCCGGTCAGGGTCTGCGCGTAATCGCTGAGCCCTTCGTCGAGCCAGTTCTCCTCGTTCGGGTCGGCGTAATAGCTGAGCAGGTGCTGCCACTCGTGGGCGAAGGTGGACTCGTACATCCGCGGGCGGGCCGGGCGGCTGGTGCAGAGGTCCTCGGTCGGCTGGTGTGCCGGATCGGCGCCCAGCCGATGCGCCCAGTCGAAGGCGTCGATGGTTATCACGTTCCGGTCGAAAAGCTCGTTGAGCTGTTCGGAGAAGAACCCGGCTATATAGGTGGGACGTTCCGGGTAACTGACGAAGTTGTCGTCGCGGATGTTGTCGACGAGCGTCACGGTGCGGTTGCCGGCGCCGGTGAAGTCGCCGTCGACGGCGGCGTTCGCCCCGGTGCGGTCCGGCGGCGTGCTGAAGGCGGCCGTCTCGGTGGGGTAGATGTTCTCGTCGAACTCGCGGACGAGGCCGGCGATCTGGGCGTCGGTGATCTCGGTGGCGGCGTCACCGCGGCAGTCGCCGATCGGGAAACCCAGATCCTTCGCCACCCAGACCTCGATGTGCTCGCCGACCGCGCGCAGCACGTAATCCTTGCGGTAGACGTCGGATTCGACCTCGTTGAGCCCGGCCCAGCTGCGCACGGTGCCCACCGGCGGGGTCGCGGGCGCGGCGCGGCGCCCGAGCGGCCCCGGCTCGTAGGTGGCCGGCGGCAGTGGCTCGCCGTTGAGGGTGAGCCGGGTCGGCGGCGTCAGATCCCGGGCGTCCTCGGCAGGCGCCGCCGGAGCGGGCGTGGACGGAGCGGGCGTGGACGGGACGGGCGTGGACGGGACGAGCGTGGACGGGACGACTGCGGAGGGAGCCGGCGAAGGCGTCGGCGCGGCGGAGACCGGGACACCGCGTCGCGGCGTGGGCGAAGCCGGGGCCGTGGCGAGTGGTGTGGCGGAGACGGGAGCCGCCAAGAGCGGGATGGTAACGGCAATAGTCGCGAAGCTCGCAAAAAGGGTACGCGTCACGTCTCGCGACGCTACCCGCGATCGCGAGATCGTGACGCCAACACCCACCGTTGTGGATCAGGAAACCTCCCGGCGGAGCACCCGCACCGTCCCGAGCAGCACTGGAAGCACCACCCACACCGCCACGGAGACGCCCAGCCGGGCCCATTCACCGCCGGTCATATCGGGTTCCGTCATGACCTGCGAGGTGACGTTGAGGTCCAGCCACTCCGACGCGGTGCGCAGTCCGCGGATGGTCTCGCCGAGGATCGACCAGACCGTCGGCAGCGCGAAGTAGATGACGATGGCGAGGGGCGTGTTCTGCAGCAGGGCGCCGAAACCGATGCCCATCAACACGAAGATCACTTGCAGCAGCAGGCCCTGCCAGACGAGGCTGCTGTCCATGCTCCACGAGGCGTCGCCGCCCAGCATCCCGGCGATCACGTTGCCGACCGCCGCCAGGAGCCCGGTCGCTGCCGTGGCGGCGATCGCGATGATCGTCCCGGAGATCAGTTTCGCCAGCACCACCCGGCCGCGCGCCGGCACCAGGGTGAAGGTGGCGAGCGCGGTGCGCTGCGACCACTCGCTGGTGATCGAGAGGATGCCCAGGACGGGCAGGAGCACCGCGGACGGCACCAGCCCGAAGGTGAAGAACGCCTCGAACGTCTGCTCGGCGTCCTCGGCCCAGCCGAGCAGGATCGCGGAGGTGCCGACGGTGGCCAGGCCGATCACCAGCAGCAGCCAGAAGCCGGCCCGGGTGTCCGCGAGTTTCCGCAGCTCGACCACGGTGAGGCGGGGGAGTGGAACGGTCTGGTTCGCGACGACGGTCATCGGCTGACCTCCTCGAGGCCGTTGTTGGCGGTGAGTCGCAGGAACATCTCTTCGAGGCCGCCGGCGCCGGCCGGGCGCAGCTCCAGCAGGACCACACCGGCGCTGGCGGCGGCCTGGGCGATGGTCTGGGCGTCGGAGGGAACGAGCAGGGTGCCGTCCGCGGAGCGGGTCGCTGCCACGCCCATCCGGTCGAGCAGCGCGTCCAGGGCGGCCGGATCGGTGGCCCGCACGACAGTGCCGGCAGCGCTGAGCAACTGCTCCTTGTCGCCCTGGGTCAGGATCTTGCCCTGGCCGATCACGATGAGCCGGTCGGCGACCGCCTCCACCTCGCGCAGCAGGTGCGAGGAGAGCAGCACCGTGCCGCCCCGATCGGCGAACTCGCGAAGCAGCCCCCGCATCCAGAAGATGCCCTCGGGGTCGAGGCCGTTCGCCGGCTCGTCGAGGATCAGCACGGCCGGGTCGCCGAGCATCGCGTACGCCAGGCCGAGCCGCTGCCGCATGCCCAGCGAGTACGCCCGGACCCGCCGCTTGGCCGCGGTGCGGTCCAGGCCGACGCGGGCCAGCCGCTCCGGCACCCGGCCGGTGTCCAGCCCCATGGTGATGGCGGCCAGCGCGAGGGTCTCCCGGCCGGTGCGCCCGGCGTGCTGGGCGGACGCGTCGAGCAGCACGCCGACCCGGCGGCCCGGGTTGCCGAGCTGCCGGTACGGCATGCCGCAGACGGTGGCCCGCCCTGCGGTGGGCGGGGTGAGGCCACAGATCATCCGCAGCGTGGTGGACTTGCCGGCGCCGTTCGGCCCGAGAAAACCGGTGACCGTGCCCGGCTCGCAGGTGAACGACACGTCGTCGACGGCGCGCTGTGCGCCGTACGTCCTGGTGAGGTTCTCGACCGTAATCATGGAAACAGACTGCGGGCCGGTGCCGGGCTGCCGCTTCGGCCGACGGTCGATGCCGTTCATCCTTGGTCGATACTTCGGTTACTACTTTGGTCGGTATCGGCGCGGGAGCCCCGTCCGTACAGTCGAGCGCATGGGGGCGTCGCTGACCGAGTACCGCTGGCTCTGGCCGTCCGCGCTGGCCGCGGACCCGGCCGGGCCGGTGCCGACCCGGCGTTCCACGCGCGACTGGCTGGTCGACACGCTCTGTTTCGTGCTCGGTTTCGGCTCCGCCGTCCTGCTGGCCGCCGATCTCCTCGACCCCGACCCGGCCGTCCTGAGCGAGTGGGTCGGGACCCCGTTCTGGCTGGTCATCGTCGACGGAGTGCTCGGCGCGATCGCCGGTGTCGCGCTCTGGTGGCGGCGGCGGTTCCTCACCCCGCTCGCGCTCTACCTGCTGGCGCTCGCGTTCTTCTCGATCACCAGCGGCATCACCCTGCTGATCATCGTCTTCACCGTCGCGGTGCACCGGCGGTTCAGCGTCCTCGCCGCCTATGTCGTCGCGGTCTGCGGCGTCAACACTGTCTTCGCGGCGGTGCGGGCCGAGCCGGTCGGCGCCGGGTTCTGGGAGAACTTCGGGTGGGGCAACATCATGGTCGTGGTCGCGGCGCTCTGGGGCATGCTGGTCCGGTCACGCCGCCAGCTGATCGTCAGCTGGCGGGAGCGGGCCGAGCGCGCCGAGGCCGAGCAACAGCTGCGGGTCGCGCAGGCCCGGGTTCTCGAGCGCACCCGGATCGCCCGCGAGATGCACGACGTCCTCGCGCACCGCATCTCCCTGCTCAGCCTGCACGCGGGAGCGCTGGAGTTCCGTCCCGGCGCCCCGCCCGAGGAGATCGCCGGCGCGGCCGCGGTGGTGCGGTCGAGCGCGCACCAGGCGCTGCAGGACCTGCGGGCGGTGATCGGCGTGCTGCGCACCACGCAGCCCGACGAGGAAGAGGCGCCGGAACGGCCGCAACCCACCCTCAGCGCATTGCCCGCGCTTGCCGACGAGTGCAGGTCGGCGGGGATCAGGGTACGGCTGAACGTGACGGCCGAGCCCGACGCGGTGCCCGTGGCGACGGGCCGGGCGGCGTACCGGATCATTCAGGAGGGCCTGACGAACGCGCGCAAGCACGCCCCCGGTGTCGGGGTGTCGGTGGCCGTCCGCGGAGGGGTGGCCGAGGGGCTGACCATCGAGGTCCGTAACCCGATGCCGGTGAGCGTTCCCGACGCGGCCGTCCCCGCAGCCGCCGGGCTCGGCCGCGGCCCCGGCGCCGCCGGTCCGGCCATTCCGGGTACGGGGATGGGCCTGATCGGTCTCGCGGAGCGGGCCACGCTCGCCGGTGGGCGGCTCGCGCACGGCCGTCACGGCAACGAGTTCGTCCTCTCCGCGTGGCTCCCGTGGCCGTCGTGAACCGCTGGGGCCCGCGTCCGGCCGTCGTGAACCGCTGGGGCCCGCGTCCGGCCGTCGTGAACCGCTGGGGCCCGCGTCCGGCCGTCGTGAACCGCTGGAGCCCGCGTCCGGTCGTCGTGCACCGCGCGCCCACGTGCCCGGCCGTCGTGCACCGCGGGGAGGCGTCGTGAGCCCGGTGCGTGTTCTGATCGTGGACGACGATCCGCTGGTGCGTGCCGGGCTGTCGATGATCCTGTCGGGCGGCACCGACGTGCAGGTCGTGGGCCAGGCCGCCGACGGTGGCGAGGTGCCGGCGGCGGTCGCGGCGCACCAGCCGGACGTGGTGCTGATGGACATCCGGATGCCCGGCGTCGACGGCCTGACCGCCACCGAGCGGCTGCGGCGGCGGCCCGAGGCACCGCAGGTGCTGGTGCTCACGACGTTCGACGCGGACGAGTACGTGCTGCGGGCGCTGCGGGTCGGCGCCAGCGGGTTCCTGCTCAAGGACACCCCGCCCGGCCAGATCAAGGATGCGGTGCTGCGAGTCGCGCAGGGCGAGGCGACGCTCTCCCCGAGCGTGACCCGGCAGCTGATCGCCCACGTGGCGGCCGATCCCCGGCCCGCCCGTGATCAGGCGGACGAGCTGCTCGACCGGCTCAGCGTCCGGGAGAAGGAGGTGGCGGTGCTGGTGGCGCAGGGCAAGTCGAACGCGGAGATCTCCACCGAGCTCTACATGTCGGTCGCGACGGTGAAGGCGCACGTGTCCCGGGTCCTCACCAAACTGGACCTGAACAACCGGGTGCAGGTCGCGTTGCTGGTGCACGACGCGGGTCTGGCGTGAGAAATGGCCTCACTCGAAGAGCGAGTGGTCGCGGCCGCCCTCGACCCGCTTGCGGGCGCGGCGGCGCAGCTGCACGACCACGATGTCGATCAGGGCGGCCACGGCCCAGGCGGCCAGCAGCCAGCCGGGGACGGTCCACCCGGAGCGGAACAGCAGGATCGACAGGACCGTGCAGACGACCAGCCCGATCGCGGCGAGGACCAGGCGCAGGTTGAGCGGGCTGTACGGCTCCTCGACCGTGCCGCGACGTCCCTTTGGCTGCGGTCCGATCGGCATGCCGGCAGCCTACCCAACGGCGAACCTGCCGAAACCCGACCGGTCATGATCGAGAGGTTTCTATATCGCTGATCCGCTGTGGACGTAATGATGGGAGACGGTCAACCCGTTGATTAGGAGGCGCCAATGCCACAGCCGGTCGCCGAGCGCCGCCTCGGCACGTGGCCGATCTTCGTCATCGCGGTCTCCGCCATGACACCGCTCACCGTCGTGGCCGGGGCGCTGCCCCTCGGCTACGGGCAGGTGGAGGAGAAGGGCATCCCGGTCGCGTACATCCTGGTCGCAGCGGTGCTGGGCGTTTTCGCGGTGGGTCTTGCCGCGATGGCACGGCACGTTCCGAACAGCGGCGCCTTCTACGCGTACGCTGCGGCAGGCCTGTCCCGTCCCGCCGGCGTCGGCACCGCGTTCGTCGCGCTGCTCGCCTACAACGCCATGCAGATCGGTCTCTACGGCGCGTTCGGTGTGGCCACGCACAACGCCATGGCGATCTTCGGCATCGAGGTCTCGTGGGTCATCTGGGCGTTGCTCGGGTGGGCGCTGATCGCCGTGCTGGGCCGGCTGAACATCGATTTGAACGCTCGTATCCTGACCGTCCTGGTCTGCGCCGAAGTGCTGATCGTGCTGGTCTTCGACTATGTGATGGTCACCCATCCGGCGGGCGGCACGGTATCGTTCGGGACCCTCAACCCCGGGCTGATCGCCAGCGCCGGCGGGGTCGCGCTGCTTGTCGCCGCGGTCGCCGGCATGGTCGGCTTCGAGGCGCCGCTCGTCTACGCCGCCGAGGCCCGCGACCCGCGTCGCACGGTGTCCCGGGCGATCGGCCTCACCCTGCTGGTCGCGGCCGTGCTCTACGGCGGGACGGCCTGGGTCATGTCGGTCGTCGCCGGTTACGACCAGATCGTCGCGATCGCCGGCGACCACCTCGACGACCTCTTCTTCTACCTGCCCGATCCCTACCTGCCGTCGGTGATCATCGACCTGGGGCGGATCTTCTTCGCGACGAGCCTGTTCGCCGCGATGCTGGCCTTCCACCACACCGTCGCCCGGTACGCGCTGACCGTCGCGCGCGAAGGCGTCCTGCCGCCGTCGCTGGCCCGCACCCGCGACGGCGTCCCGGTCGCCGCCTCGTCCGCCCAGTCCAGCGTCGCTCTCGGAGTGCTCCTGCTGTTCGCGCTCTTCTCCTGGAACCCGACCACGGACCTGTTCTTCTTCGGCACCGTCTCCGGCGGTCTCGGCGTCCTGATCCTGATGGCGATCGCGTCGATCGCCGTGGTCCGGTACTTCCGGCGCGGCGATCACGGCGAGACCCGCTGGCGCCGCGCCGTCGCGCCGTGGATCTCGGTGGTCTTCCTGAGCCTCATCCTGCTGCTCACCGTGGCGTCCTTCGGCATCCTGCTGGATTCGGACAACCTGCTGAAGGTGTGGTCGCCGCCGCTCGCCTTCCTGATCCTGTTCCTGGTGGGCGTGCGCTGGGGGAGGAAGCTCCGGCGGTGGCGCCCCGAGGTGTACGCGGTGATCGGTTCCGGCCAGCCTCCGGCCTCGGGCCCGTCCTCGCAGGAGGCGCTGGACCGCGAGGCGCGGGAACGCGGCGACCTGGACGTGGACGAGGGGCTGGACCGCGAGGCGCGGGAACGCGGCGACCTGGACGTGGACGAGGGGCTGGACCGCGAGGCGCCGGAGCGCGGCGACCTGGATGAGGGGCTGGACCGGGACGCGCGGGAACGCGGCGACCTGGACGGAGTGGAGGCGCGGGAGCCCGAGCCGCAGAGGGCCGTGGAGCCGGACGCGGAGTCGCAGGAGGCGGCGAAGCGCGAGGAGGCCGAGGACGCCGGGGACAAAACCGGCACCGGCCAGTCCTCCGGGGTGATCGCCGCATCGGCGGAGCCGGCCACGGGGAACGACGCATCGGTCACCCCGGCACAAACCGCCTCGCGGCGCCGCGTTCCGCGAGCCCGGAGCGCACCGGACGCGACAACGCCGGACGCCGCTGCGCCGAACAGTGCCGCAGGGACTCCGGCGGAGAGCAGTGCCGCAGGGACTCCGGCGGAGAACAGTGCCGCAGGGACTCCGGCAGAGAGCAGTACCGTCCCGAAGCCGCCGCGAACCCCGCGGCAGCGGTCTCCGCGCGCTCGCCGCCCGGAGACCCCGAATCCCGCCGAAGCCGACCGCCCGGAGGACTGAAACGGCTAAAACCGACAAACGATTACGAGGGTACGGGCCAGAGCCTCTCCCCGGCACGCGCCTCGGCGTCCCGCATCGCCCGCAGGATGTTGCCTGAGGCCAGCTTCGTCAGGTCGGCCTCGGACCATCCGCGGCCGCGCAACTCGTCCAGCAATCGCGGATATCCCGACACGTCCGGCAGGCCCGCCGGCACCTCGGATGTGCCGTCGAAGTCGCCGCCGAGGCCCACGTGATCCACGCCGGCCACCGCTCTGGCGTGGTCGACATGGTCGGCGACCTGCGCGATCGTGGCGACCGGCTTCGGGTGCGCGGCAAGCCAGGCACGGAACGCCGGCTCGGCGGCCGGGTCGGGCGCCGGGATCACGGGTACGGCGGTGGGGTCCTCGCCGGGGCGGGGTGACCGGGGCCACTCGTCGAGGAGCGCGGGCAGTCCGAGGCGCGCCCACTCGGCATCGGCAGCGGCGGCCCAGTCCCGGACTGCCGCCGAGACGAAGGGCGCCACGAAGGTCAGCTGGACGACTCCGCCGTTGCCGGGAAGCCTGGTCAGCACGTCGTCGGGGACGTTGCGGGGATGATCGGTCACGGCGCGGGCGCCGGAGTGCGAGAAGATCACCGGAGCGTCCGCGACGTCCAGTGCGGCGTGCATGGTGACCGGCGCGACGTGTGAGAGGTCCACGAGAACGCCGATGCGCTGCATCTGGCGTACCAGGTCGCGTCCTTCGGCCGAAAGGCCGCCTACTGCCGGCGGCTGCGCCGCGGAGTCCGCCCAGGCGGTGTGGTGATTGTGGGTAAGCGTGACATAACGGATGCCGAGCCGCGCGAGTGAGCGCAGCACGCCCGTCGAACCGGCCAGGCAGTGGCCGCCCTCGACGCCGATGAGGGAAGCGATCCGCCCGGCCGCCATGATCCGTTCGACGTCGGCGGCGGTGTGCGCGATCTCGAGGTCGTCGGGGTAGGCGGCGACCATCCGGTGCACCAGGTCGATCTGTTCGAGGGTGGCCGTGAGCGCGACAGGTTCCGGCAGGTCGGAGGGGACGTAGACGGACCAGAACTGTCCGCCCACGCCGCCGGCGCGCAGGCGGCGGAGGTCGGTGTGCAGGGACGGGCGGTGCTGGTCGAGGCCGGCGACGCTCGAGCCGTGGAGGGCGCGGAGCCGCATCGGCAGGTCGTTGTGGCCGTCGATGATCAGCGTCATGCCCCCATGGCTACCGCCCGGGAGGCCCGGCGCGCAAGCACACCGTGTGCCCATGCCCGGGGGAGAACAGGGGCACACGGTGTGCTCAGGCGGGGAGGACGGGGGCGCACGGTGCGCCCGCGCCGGGGGGACGGGAGCACACCGTGTGCCGGGGTAGGGGAGAAGCGGGGGACAGGGTCTGAGCAGGGAAAACGTGGCTGGTTGGCGGGGCGGGGGACGGGTGCCGGGGAAGGCGACCAGAAGAGTCGGCACCGGGCCCCGCCACTTGAGCGAACCACCCCCGGAAAAGAAAAAGCCGCTGCAACCGCACGGCACCTGTCCTGGTACTGGACCCGCAACCTGCGACCCGCAATCTCTTTCACATGCCCGGCCGACAACGGCCGGACAGACCGGGGGAGATTCAGAATGCGACGTGCCAAGCTGCCGAAGCACCTGACAGCTCTGACCGCCGTTTTCGCGGGCGCTGCTGCCGCGTTGGCGCCGGGTGCGACCGCTCAGGCGGTTGCCGTGAAGAAGACCAAGGGCACCAAGGAGATGGCCGTCGCCGCCGGCGACGACAGCTACACCTCGTCGTCCCGCAGGACCGCTTCGTTCGGCACCGAGGACAAGCTGGTCGCGGGCAAGGTCGGCAATGACGTCAAGACGTCGTTCCTGAAGTTCACCATTCCGGCCGGCACCGATGTGCAGGACGCGAAGCTGTTCCTGAGCGCGCTGGGCAAGCCGACCGGCAAGGTCACGGTTTCCCGCGTTCTCGACAACACCTGGACCGAGGGCAAGCTGTCCGCGGCCAACGCTCCGAAGCTCGGCCTCCCGATCGCCTCGGTGAGCCCGAAGAGCAGCGACACCAGCCTCGGGTTCGACCTGAGCGCCGAGGTCTACGGCCCGGGCACCTACTCGTTCGCGGTGTCCGCGACCGCGGCCATCAAGTTCCAGTCGGCCGAGAACAAGGCCAAGGGTGGCCCGGAGCTGACCTTCCTGACCACCGCCGCGACCGGCGACGCTGTCACGTCGAACGCGGGCGGGGCGGCGCCGAAGGCCGGCACGAACTGTGTCACGAACGCGAAGCTCGTCCCGTCCTGCAACGTCCTCTGGGGTGGCGCGGCCGGCGGCTTCACCGACACGCCGCGGGACCTGGCGCTCAAGGACTGGGAGAAGCTGAGCGGCCGCACCGCGACGATCTTCCACCAGTACCACAAGGGCAACGAGGCGTTCCCGACCAAGGCCGAGATCGCCATGACCAACGACCCGGCGAAGCCGCGCGTGCTGCTGGAGAACTGGAAGATCGCGTACGGCTCGAACTGGGCCAAGGTCGCGAAGGGCGAGCAGGACGCCCGCATCGACGCGTTCGCCAAGCGCGCGAAGGCGTACGGCAAGAAGTTCTTCCTGGTTCTCAACCACGAGCCGGAGAACGACGTCGTCGCCAAGCGCGGGTCGGGCTGGGAGGCCAAGGACTTCGCCGCGATGTACCGCCACACCATCCTCCGCCTGCGGGCGCAGGGCGTGACGAACGTGGTCAACGTGATGGCGTACATGGGTAACGAGAAGTGGATGGCGCAGAGCTGGTGGAAGGACCTCTACCCGGGTAACGACGTCGTCGACTGGGTGGGTCTGGACTCCTACGTCTCGGTCGAGAAGGGCTACTACCACTTCGGCGACTTCGGCGACATCCTGGACCGTGCTCCCAAGGGCGGCGTCGGCTTCTACGACTGGGCCGTCGCCAAGGCGCCGGGCAAGCCGTTCATGCTGGCCGAGTGGGGTGGCTACCACCGCGTCGGCAAGTACGCCGACAAGAACGCCGTCTACAACGACGTCCTGCCCGAGCTCGCCAAGCGCCCCGCCATCAAGGCGATCGTCCACTTCGACACGAAGAAGGACGACCAGGGCGACCGTGACATCAGCATCAACAGCACCCCGGCGAGCCTCGCTGCCTTCAAGAAGCTGGCCGCCAACCCCGTCTTCAACGTGAAGATCGGCTGAACCACGCACTAGCGAGCACCGCCCGGCACCCGCCGGGCGGTGCTTTTGCTTTTTCGGTGACGTTGTCCGGGTACGCACCAGGATCGTTATCTGCGAGCCCACAAGCTGGGGAAACCTGCCTGTTGACACGATCGCAACGTGCTGCAAGCATTCCCGAAAAGGTTTTCGTCAATCACTCGGAGCAGCCACCGCTCCGGGCGATCTTCCCTGCCCGGAAGAGGCGACGATTTCCCTGCCCCGAAGAGGCGAAAGGCGTCCGCTTGTGACAGCGCCCGCGATACCGAGATCCCCTCTAGCCGCTCTGACCGCCGGCCTCCTCCTCGCCGGCCTCGGCTCCGTCCCCGCCGCCGCGCAGGCGGCCCCCACCGTGCAGGCGACCGCCGCCGCGCAGGCGGCCCCCACCAGCGGCACGCCGTACCCGGTCTTCACCGGCAGCGCCGAACCGGTGCCGGACGAGCGCACCGGCTATCACGCCCGCAACCAGCTCCAGGCGATCTTCGACGCCGACGTCGCGGCCGGCGCCGGGAGCAGCCCCGGCAACGACTTCTGGATCGACGCGATGCTGGCCCGCACCGGCACCACGCCGGGCGGATCCAACTCCGACGCCAACCAGTACCTGTTCAGCCGCGGCCGCGCGGTCTTCATGAAGACCCATCAGCCGGCGACGCTCGGTTTCGGCGGCGAGGTCGCCTACATCGAGTCGATCGCGGGCGGGCAGGGGGCGTACACGATCACGCTCTCGGTCGGCGGAGCCGACATCACCCTGAGTGAGGACGCCGCTCAGCGCAAGCAGACGCCGAGCTACTGGCGGGGCGTCTTCACCAACGGCGCCGCCGGCCTGCGGGTCGTGCAGACGAAGTACATCACCGAGCAGAACGTGGCGGTCACCGACCTCGAGGTGAGCAGCACCGGCGGGGCGAAGGACGTGACGCTCACCGCGAGCTCGCCGTTCGCGCGAACCGCCGAGTCGGGCAACGGCGAGCTGACCGGCGCGGTGCGGTCGTTCAACAAGCTGACCGACCTGTTCCCGCGGTTCTCCGGTGACGGGTTCACACCGGTCGAGGGCACGCTGCGGCGGACCGTCGCGGTGCCGGCGAGCGGGTCGGTGCGTACCAAGGTCCAGCTCGGCTTCGTCGCGACGGAGATCCCGGCGTCGGCGAGCGAGTACGCGGCGTTCCGGGACCTCGCGCCGGCCGCGGCGTACACCAGGCACGTCACCGCGTACAACCGGTGGTGGGCCGAGAACGTGCCCTATCTGGACACCCCGGAGAACAACATCGACAAGACGTTGTTCTACCGCTGGTGGCTGATGCGGTTCAACTTCCTCGACGCGGACATCCCGGGCAACGACTACCAGTTCCCGACCGCGATGGAGGGTGTGCTCGGCTACAACAACGCGATCGTGCTGACCACCGGCATGTTCGTGGACGACCTCAAGTACTTCCGCGACCCGGCGTACTCCTACGGCTCCTGGGTCTCCGCCGGCGAGGTCGCGAAGAGCTCGAAGTACGTCGACAACCCCGGTGACCCGGCGAACTGGTCGAACAGCTACACGGAGTACATCTCCGAGGCGGCCTGGCGGTCGTACCAGCTGCACGGCGGGCCGGCGGCGATCGCCGAGAACCTCGCGGAGTACGCCGAGGACGACGTCAAGGGCCTCCTCGAGGCGTACGACTTCGACGGCAACGACCTGATCGAGTACAGCTGGGGCGCGATGACCGGCAACGACGCCGACGCGGTGTCGTTCGACTGGCGCAAGAACCAGAACATGGACCGCACCGAGAACGCGTACCTCTACTCCAACGCGAAGGCCGCGGCGGCCGCCTACCGGACCGCCGGGAACACCGCGAAGGCCGCCGAGATGGACGCGTTCGCGGCACGGATCAAGGCGGCGGTCCTGGAACATCTCTGGGAGCCGGCCCGCACCACGCCGGACGAGATGGGCCTGTACGGCAACCTGCTCAAGCACCGCAACGTGCCCGGTGACGCGCTGGTGCCGTGGAAAGAGATCAACAACTACTACCCGTTCGCGGTCGGCCTGATGCCGAAACCGGGCGACCCGGACTACGACCAGCCCTATGTGGAGGCGCTGCGGCTGTTCGCCGACGACACGCAGTACCCGATCTTCCCGTTCACCACCGCGAACCAGGCCGACAAGGCGGCCGCCGCGGCGCAGGGCGACCCGGGCAGCAACAACTTCTCCGTGATCAACTCGACGGTGACGTTCCGGATGCTCTCGTCGGTGCTGCGGGACTACCCGACGCGGTACCTCGGCGCCGAGTGGTACAAGAAGCTGCTGTACTGGAACGCCTGGGCGCACTACCAGAACAACGGCGACAACCGGTACCCCGACCAGAACGAGTTCTGGGCCGACGGCTCGGCCGCGAACCAGAGCATCGGGTACCGCTCGTGGATCCACCACACGATCCTGGGCGCCACGAACTTCACCGTCATCGAGGACGCGATGGGCCTGCGCCCCCGCGACGACACGAAGATCGAGCTGGACCCGATCGACATCGGCTGGGACCACTTCACCGCCAACAACATCAAGTACCGCGACCGGGACCTCACTGTCGTCTGGGACGCGCCGGGCGGGGAGCGGCACTACGGCACGGGCACGCCCGAGGGCTACTCCGTCTACCTCGACGGTGAGCTGGCGTTCACCGCCGACAAGCTCGGCAAGCTGATCTACGACCCGGCGACCGGCCAGGTCACCGCGGCGGCCGGGATCACCGTCACCAACGTGGCCGAGAAGAGCCTGAAGGCGCCGCAGGACGTCACCTTCGCGGCGGACGCCCGGGTCACCGACGTGATGGCCAAGGCCGGCATGAACCCCGCGCCGAACGTCGCCGAGGGCCGCCCGGTCACCGCCACCTTCTCCGCCGCCGGGCGTACGCCGGCCGGCGCGGTCAACGGGACCACCGTGAACGAGCCGTTCTGGGGGACCGCCGGCTCCCCGGACGCCACCGACACGATCACCGTCGACCTCGAGGGCAAGCGGACGATCGACGACGTACGGGTGCACTTCTACAAGACGTCGTCGGCCGCCACGGTCCAGGGCTACGCGCCGCCCGCGCAGTTCACCGTGGAGTACCACGACGGCGACGGCTGGCGAGGCGTCCCGGACCAGGCGCGGATTCCCGCGTACCCCCGGGGGAATCTCAATCAGGTCCGATTCCCCGAGGTCATCGCGGAGAAGGTGCGGGTCACCGTGCAGCACGCGGCGGGGGCGCGGACCGGCATCAAGGAGATCCAGGCCTTCGACAGCGGCACGGCCGCACCGGAGGCGGAGAACACGCCGCCGCTGGCGGACGCGTGGGTGGACTCGACCTACCAGCAGGACGGCTCGGTGCGGCTGCTCGGCCTCGCCCAGGACGACGGCGATCCGGGCACGGCGATCACCTCGTCCTGGTCGGTGGTGGACGCGCCGAACGGCGGCACCGTCGCCTTCGAGCAGGCGTCCGCGCCGACCACGATCGCCCGGTTCACCCAGCCGGGCCGGCACACGCTGCGGCTCACCGTGACGTCCGGTGATCAGACCTCCACGAAGGACCTCGTGGTGGACGCGTCCGCGCTGGTCGAGGGCGAGATCAACATCGCTGCCCCGGCGACCCCGTCGGCGAGCTTCACGGCCGGCTGGAACAACGTCAACGCCGTCAACGACGACAAGGCGCCGTTCTTCACCGGCGGCGCCAACCCGGACATCTGGGCCACCTGGACCGGCAACGAGCCGTCCACCCGCTGGCTGCAGTACGACTTCCCGACCTCGGTCCGGGTCAACCGGGCGTCGATCGACTTCTGGTCGGACAGCACCACCGGCGGCAGCGGCGTCGCGGTGCCGCAGAGCTGGAAGATCCAGTACTGGGACGGCACGGCCTGGCAGGACACCACCGGCGGCACCGGGTTCACCCCGGCGGTCCGGGGACGCACCAACGTGGTCACGTTCGACCCGGTCACCACGACCCGGCTGCGGGCCACCTTCAACGCCCTGCCCGACGCGGCCGGCAACCGCTGGTCGGCGGTGGGCGTCACGGAGTGGCGGGTCTTCGCGGCCCCGGCCAGCTCGATCCGGACCGCTGACGTGCGGACGGCGACCGGCGTGGTGCCGGCCCTGCCGGCGACCGTCGACGTGACCTACGCCGACGGGGCTACGCTGCCGGTCGCGGTCGCCTGGAGCGCGATCGACCCCGATCGGGTGGCCCAGATCGGCGACTTCACCGTCACCGGTTTCGTGGCCGGCACGGCGATCACCGCGAAAGCCCACATCTGGGTACGGGGCAACGCGCCGGTGCAGATCAACACGATCGACAGGGTGGCGGTCGGCACAGGGCCCGGAGTGGCTCCCGTCCTGCCGTCCGGTGTCACGGTCGGCTACAACGACGGGTCGCGGCAGAGTGGCGTCGGGGTGAGCTGGGCGCCGATCGACCCGGCTTCCTATGCGAACGAGGGCACGTTCGAGGTGACCGGGCAGGTCGCCGGCACCGACAAGCTCGCGGTCGCCACGGTCACGGTCGGGGCGGGCGGTCAGCAGGACACGACAGCGCCGGTCACTACGCTGACGGCTTCGCCCGACGCGCCGTGGACGAACGCGAACGTGACAGTGACGGCGAGTGCGACGGACAACCGCGATAGCTCGCCAAGAATCGAGATAGATCGGGCAGCGGGCTGGGCCGATTACTCAGGCCCGATCACGCTCACCGACGAGGGCGAATCCACGATCCGGGCGCGGGCCACCGACGCCGCCGGCAACGTCTCCGCGGTCACCGAGCGGAAGGCCGGCATCGACCGGACCGCCCCGACCGCCAAGGCGACGTTTGACAAGGACGCTCGGGAACTGACGATCACCGGCACCGATGCGCTCTCCGGTGTCGCCACTGTGGAGTACCGCATCGGCGACGGCATCTGGACCACGACCGCCGGCCCGGTCGCGGTCGGCTCGGCGGCGGCCACCGTCGAGTACCGCTCGGTGGACCGTGCCGGCAACGCCTCGGCGATCGGCACGACAACCGTCGAGGCCGGGCACGCCCCGGTCAACGTGGCACGGGCGGCCACCGCCTCCGCGTCGTACACGCCCGGCTGGGTCACCGCCGACAACATCGCCGACGGTGTCGCACCGACCGGACCGGCCGGCCCCAACACCGACGTCTGGAACACCTGGCCGCAGGTGGGCGAGCAGTGGATCCAGCTGGACTGGTCGTCGCCGGTGGCGGTGGACCGCTCGCGGATCTGGTTCGCCGAGGATCTCGACGAGACCGGGGCCGGCGTCGCCCCGCCGGCGTCCTGGAAGCTGCAGCACTGGGACGGCACACGGTGGAGGGACATCACGAACGCGACCGCCTACGGCACGTCGGCCACCGGGTGGAACACCGTGACGTTCGACAAGGTGACCACCACGAAGCTGCGGGCGCTGCTCACCGCGTCGGGGACGGAAGAGGGCAAGGGCGCTCCCGGGGTGCAGGAGTGGGAGGTGTACGACGTACCCACCCCCGCCCTTGATCTTGAGGTGACGGCCAGGTCGCAGTGCATCGCGACGACCGCCCACGTCGCGGTCACGGCGAAGAACACCGGCGATGAGCCGGTCACCGTCGAGCTGGTCACCGCCTACGGATCGAAATCGGTCGCGAACGTCGCGCCCGGCAAGTCGGCCTACCAGGCCTTCACCAGCCGGAAGGCGGCGATCCCGGCCGGTGCGGCAAGCGCTTCCGGCATCGACGCGTCCTACCGCGCCATCACCTGCGGATAACGGCGGAGAATCCCGTGAGACTGCTCAGCGCAGCGGTCGCCGGGCTGGTCGCGGCGGGTCTGCTGGCAACAGCACCCGCCGCCCCGGCCCGGGCCGCCGACTCCTACACCCTCACCAGCACCACGAATCCGATCATCAAGGACGGCTCCTACTACAGCGCCGACCCGGCGCCCCTGGTCGCGGACGGCAACCTGCTGGTCTACACCGGACACGACGAGGCGGGTCCGGCCGTCAACGACTTCGTCATGAACGAGTGGGGCGCCCTCGCCACGAGCGATGTCGCCGCAGGCGTCTGGACCCACTACCCGTCACTCATGCGACCGGAGGACGTCTTCAGCTGGGCTACTCCCGGCCGGGCGTACGCCGGTCAGGTCGTCCGCGGCCCGGACGGCCGGTACTACTGGTACGTCCCGGTCAGCGAGCGCGACTCGACGGCCGCCAACACGTTCGCCATCGGCGTCGCGGTGAGCGACACCCCGACCGGCCCGTGGACCGACCACGTCGGCGGGCCGCTGATCTCCCAGCGGACACCGGCGGCGAACACCATCGAGAACATCGACCCGACGATCCTGGTCGAGGGCGAGCGGGTGTTCGTCTACTGGGGAACATTCGGCCAGCTGCGCCGGCTGGAGTTCCGGGCCGACATGAGGACGCCGGTCGGCACCCAGCAGACCGTCACCGGCCTGACCGGGTACTTCGAGGCGCCGTGGCTGTTCAAGCGGGGGAGCACCTACTACCTGGCGTACGCCGGGAACGACGCCGGGCCCGCCTCGGCGTGTACTCCGGCGAACTACCACGCCTGCATCGCCTACGCCACGTCGTCGTCACCGGAGGGCCCGTGGACGTACCGGGGAACGATCCTCACCCCGGTCTCGTCGACCACCAGCCACCCCGGCATCATCGAGTTCAACGGTCAGTGGCAGATGGTCTACCACACCGCCGACGCCGTCGGTGGCGGCCATTTCCGCAGGTCGGTAGCGATCGACAGAGTCGAGTGGGACGACACCCAGTCGCCGCCGCGGATCAAGCAGGTGGTGCGGACGCCGGCGAGGACCGCCGATCGCACGCCGCGCGCCAACATCGCCCCGGCCGCCACGGTCACCGTCTCCACCGACCCGGTCCCGACGCAGTACTGGGTGAAGTCGCTCAACGACGAGATCGTGCGCGCCAACCCGCTGCCGCCGGACATGTGGGGCACCTGGACCGGCAGCAACCCGGCCCAGCAGTGGGTGCAGTACACCTGGGACCAGCCGATGCGGATCTCCGGTTCGCAGATCGAGTTCTGGAACGACCAGCCGCAGGGGACCGGTGTGGGTGTCGCCGCGCCGGCGACGTGGAGGATCCAGTACTGGGACGCGACGCGGTCGTCCTGGACCGAGGTGCCCAATCCCAGCGCATACGGCACCGGCACCCGGGGCTTCCAGGACACGACGTTCGACGCGGTGACGACCACGCAGGTCCGGGCCGTGTTCGACGCGTCGACGAACGGCAGCACGTACTCCGCGGTCGCCGTCGAGGAGTGGAAGGTCCTGGCCGCCCAGCCGGCCTCGGTCACCCCGCCGGCGATCACGGTCGAGGTGGGTGAGACCGAGCTGCCCGCCACGATCCCGGTCGCCTTCGGAACCGAGACGCTGCGCCTGCCGGTGTACTGGGACGGGCTTACGCCGCAGGACGTAGCCCGGCCGGGCACCGTCACCACCACCGGGAGCGTCCTCGGTTACGCCGCCGGGCGGATCACCGCGACCGTGCGGGTGATCTCGCCGGGCGACACCGAAGGGGACGACACCCCACCCGCCGTCGTGGTCACCCCGAGCGGTTCGGCGGGCGCCGCCGATTGGTTCCGCTCCCCGGTCCGGGTACGGGTGAACGCCTCCGACGATCGAGGCGGACGCATGACCATCACCACGAGAGTGGGCAGCGCCGATGCCGTGACCACGGCGAACGCGCGCCACGCCGACACCACGGTCACCGCTGACGGCCGGCACACGGTCACCGCCACCGCGACCGACCGGGCCGGCAACGTCTCACCGCCCGTCACCACCGAGATCGGCATCGACGCCACCAACCCGTCGAGCACTGCCACTCTCGCGGACCGGCGGGTGACTGTCACGGCCACCGACGCCACCTCCGGCGTGGACCGGGTGGAGTACGCGATCGGGACCGGGCCGTGGACGGCGTACTCCGGCCCGATCACGCCGCCCGGCGCCGGGAAGCACACGGTCGGCTACCGGGCCGTCGACAAGGCCGGCAACACCGGGACCGCGAGGTCGATCGTCATCCCGGCGGACCTGTCCGCGCCGCTGACCGGCAACATCGCGCCGATCGGGGTGCCGACCGCGTCCTACACGGCCGGCTGGAACAGCGTCACCGGACTCAACGACGACGCCGACCCGGCCGACCCGGCACAGGCCCAGATCTGGGGCACCTGGTCCGGCGCCCGCCCGGCCACCCAGTGGATCCAGTACGACTGGTCCCGGCCGATCCGGCTCACCGGCGCCGAGCTCAAGTTCTGGCGCGACTCCGGCCCGGGCACCGGGGACGGCGTCGCCGCGCCGGACAGCTGGCGGCTCCAGTGGTGGGACGGCACGGCCTGGCAGGACGTGACGGGCGCCGGCTCCTACGGGACCAGCACGACGGCGTTCAACAGTGTCGGCTTCGAGCCGGTGACCACGTCACGGCTGCGGGCCACGATCAGCGCGAACGGGAACGGCGTCACGTACTCCGCGGTGGCGGTCACCGAATGGCGGGTCTTCGCCGACGAGACCCCGGCGGCGCCGATCACCGTCACCGCGCAGTCGCGCTGCATCGCGGACAAGGCCTATGTCGCCGTCACGGCCCGCAACGACGACGACGCCCCGGCTGACATCGAGGTCGTCACCCCGTACGGGAAGAAGGTCTTCACCCGGGTCGCCGCCGGCGGCAAGGCCTATCAGAGCTTCCCCTCCCGGGTCTCCGCGATGCCGTCCGGGACCGCCTCGGCCAACGGCGTCACCGCCACCTACCCCGCACTCACCTGCTAAGGAGACATCGATGAAGGCACGAATCCCCGTGGCGCTGATCGTGGCGCTCACCGGCGTGGCGGCCCTGCCGGCGTCCGCGCTCGCCGACCCGGGCGACGCCGAGGTGGAGGTCACCGTCGACATCACCGAGATCCGCGAGCCGGGCGTCCTCGCGCTCACCGTCGCCGGCACCGCGGTGGCGCTGACGGAGAACGGCTCCGACCTGACCGTCCGCCGGTTCACCGGCACGCTGCCGACCGTCACCGTGACCGACACCCGCACGCCGGCGGAGATCCCGGACGGCTCGGCGTGGGCCGTGCTCGGCAGTTCCAGCGACTTCACGGCGCCCGGTCGCGCGCCGATCTCCGCCGGCCACCTGGGCTGGAAGCCGCGCCTGATCGACGGCGGGGACACCGGTCTGGTGGCCGAGGGCGAGGAGGTGGTCCCGTCCGTGGACGAGCCGACCCAGCCCGGCAACAACGTCGGCCTGGTCGACCAGGAGCTGCTGGTCTCCACGTACGACTCGTCGGCGGTGACCGGTGGCGCCTACCAGGTGAACGCCGGCCTCGACCTGCACACGCCCGCCGACGTGGCGGCCGGCTCCTACACGGCCACTCTCACCCTGTCCCTCTTCGAGTAGTACGTCTTCGATCGCGGGGCCGGCTCCGGCCGGCCCCTTCAGGAGGTCGGCTTCCTTCAGCCGATCGCACCCCGCCCGATCCTGGAGCCGCCATGCGACGTGTCGTCGTTCTGCTTCTCGCCGCCGCCCTCGTCCTGCCCGCGACTCCCGCAGCGGCCGAACCCGCCAAGCTCACCTGGACGGTGCAGCCGGCGACCGCCGCCGGTCCGGACGGCCGTCGCTGGGTGGAGCGCACCCTCGACCCCGGTCAGGTCGTCACCGAGCACCTGGCGGTGCGCAACTTCAGCGACACGTCCGCGGAGTTCAGGCTGACCGCCGCCGACGGGTACCTCACCGACAAGGGACGGTTCAACATGCTGCCGTCGGATTCTCCGTCGGCCGACGGCGGCACCTGGATCGAGGTGCGGGACACCGTCACGGTGGGCGCCGGCCAGACCGCGGTGGTGCCGTTCACGATCACCGTTCCGGAGGACGCGACGCCCGGCGACCACCCGGCCGGCATCGCCGCGTCGGTGGCCGGCCGGCAGGGGACCGTGCAGGTGGAGAGCCGGGTGGGGTTCCGGGTCCTGCTGCGCGCGTCCGGTGAGGTGCGGCCGGCGCTTGCTCTGCGCGGGGTGTCGGCCGCTTTCGAGCGATCGTGGAATCCGTTCGTGCCCGGGGCGCTGACCGTTTCCCACCAGGCGGCCAACACCGGCAACGTCCGGCTGGACGTGGCCGGGCAGGTGTCTGCGTCGGAGCTCTTCGGGCTGCTGTCGGCGGAACGTCCGGAGCAGCCCGCCGAACTCCTGCCCGGCGGTGACGCGGCCGCCACCACCCGGATCGACGGGGTGTGGGGCCTCGGCCCGATCCGGACGACGGTCCAGCTCAGCTCGGCGGCCGCCGCCTCGGCGACCGTCACCACCTGGGTGGTGCCGTGGCCACAGCTGCTCCTGCTGGTGGCGGCGGCACTTCTCGGGCCGGCCCTGCGCGCCCGGTCCCGGCATCGCCGCCGCCGGCTGGAGGCGCTTCTCGACCAGGCTCGCCGGGAGGGCGCGCGATCGGCCGCCTGAAACTGTCGTACCGGGTCTCTAGGTTCTCGGGCATGGTTTCCGCGGCGTACTCGCACCTCGGCTCGTCGACTCTGGACGACGGCCTCACCCTCCAGACCTCCGGCGGTCCGGCGGCGCACCCCCGCTTCAACACCGGTTTCCTCACCGACCCGGGCGCCGCGGCGACCGGCCTGCTCGCGGTCGCCGAAGTCGCCCGGAGACCCCGTCTCGCCGCGGCCTGCGCCCTGGCCGTCCGGATCGTCCCCGCCTCGCGGGTCGGGGTGCCAGCATGAGCCTGACCTGGGAGACCATCGACCGGCTCGCCCGCCGCAACGACCGGGCCGCCCTGATCCGGCTGCTGGCGTCGGCGACGCCCGCCGAGCGCGCCGCCGCCGCGCCGGTGGTGGAGGCGGGCGTCAAGGCGCTGCCCGCCGACCCCGGCATGGACGCGCGGACCGTCTACGCCCTCGCCGTCGCCGGCACCGCGCCGAGCGCCGCCCGCGCCGCCACGGTGCTGCGCCGGCCCGCGCTCAACACGTGGAACCGGGACGAGTCCGCCCTCTTCCGCACCCTCGCCGAGGCTCTGAACCTGCCGTGGATCGGCGACCTCGGCGCCGAGCCCGCCCTCCCCGCGGCGGTCGCGGCCCGGGCCCGCGAGGGCGTGCCGCCGCCTGCCGTCGTGGCGATGCGGCCGCCTGCCATGGTGGCGATGCGGCCGCCTGCCATGGTGGCGATGCGGCCGCCTGCCGTCGCGGCGATGCCGCCGCCGATCGCCGACGCGGCCGAGTTCGCCGAGGAGCTCGCCGCCCTGGTCCACGATCAGACCGCGGTCGGCTGGGAGCGGGTCCTCGCCGCCCTGGTCGCCCTCCACACCGACGGCGACCGCGAGACCCTGGCGGCGACCCTGCTGCCGGTGATCGAGAGATATGCCGGCTGGTTCGAGCCGAGCCGATGGAACGCCGGCTCACCGTTAGTCAGCCTCGGCCTGGCGATCCGGTCCGCCACCGGTCCCGCCGGCCGGGGCGGAAACGATCCCACCCGCCGGGAACTCGCCGCCGCCGTCCGGGTCGCCTGGCAGGAGGGCCGGCGCGGGCATCCGCACTCGCCGCTGAGCCCGCAGCCCGACGGGGTGCTGGCGTTGCGGGTCGCCGAGGTCGCTGTGCACCTGACCGGCTCGATGGTCCCCATGATCGTCGCCACGCCGACCCACGTGAACGGCAGCGTCGACGCCGGCGTGCTGCTGCAACGCCTCCAGCGGGCCGAGGCCGAGGGCTGGCAGCCCTGGCCGTTCGACTTCGAGCAGGCGCTGCTCCGGGTGCCCCGTGGCGCCGGCGACCTGGCTGCCCGCGCCGTCGATGATCTGGTGGCTCCCCAAGCCGTCGATGATCTGGTGGCCGCCCGGTCCGCCGATGACCTGGTGGCCGCCCGCGCCGCCCGGCTGACGTCACCGGCCGGCCGGCAGTTCGCGCAGTGGCTCTCCAGCGGTGGCCTGCCCGACCCGATCAGCGCGCCCGTCACCAAGCCCGGTGAACGAGGCCGCGACGGCGGCTGGACCTGGGACGCGCCGGTGCCACGCAGGATCGTGGCGACCCTGCGCCCGGCCCGCGACGGCGGCCTGCGCCTGGAACGCCAGCTGCTCACGCTGACACCGGTCGAGCACCCGGTCTACCTGCCCGGCAACTTCGAGGGCACCGAGGACATCCTCGCCATGGTCCTCCCGCACCACCGGGAGGCCGCCGCCGCGTGGGCCCTCGCCGACGTGGCCTCGCCGGCCGATCAGAACCAGCGGAACACCGCCCGCAACCTGTTCCCGCTGCTGGCGGAGTGCACCGGCCCGGTCGGTCCGGCGGTGGCGTACGCGCTCGCCTACGCCCTCGCCGCCGAACACGAGCCGGACCGCGCCGCCGCCGTCGACATGTTCCTGACCCTGGCCGCGACCCGGCCACCGACCCTCACCCCCGCAGTGCCGGCCGCCCCCGCTGCTCGCGAAGGCATCGGCGATTCACCGGGCGAAGGTGCGTCCTTCGCGTCCCTGGTCGGCACGGCTCTGGCCGATCTCGGCGGCGACGGGACGATCAGGCTGACCCGAGTGCTGCCCGCGCTGGCCGGCATGCACCGCGCCGGCGCATCGGTCGCGGTGTGGGAGTTGCTGGTGGCAGCTCTGCCTCCGCTGCTGACCACTACCGTGCGAACCGTGCCGGACCTGTTGGAGCTGGCGAGCCAGGTGGCCGTCACGCTCGGCGTGACGGGCGAGCTCATCCCCGGGTTGGCCGAGGCAGCCGCCCGCCCCGGCTCCACCCGAGTCACGAAGGAGGCGAAGCGCCTGCGGTCGATCCTGGAACCCTGAGCGGCCCGAACGCGAGCAGCAGCCGCCGCGCGCCGCCCGACGTTCGCCGTCGGGCGGGCGCGCTGCCTGCACCCGGTCGGCTGGGCGCGCTGCCTGCACCCGGTCGGCTGGGCGCGCGGCCTGCATTTGCTGTTTACCCGCGGCTGTCCGACCTCCGGCGGAAACCGCACGCGCCAGCCAGATCTTGGCGAATGCGGCCCGTACTGGGACGCCCGTATTGGGACGCCCGTATTGGGCGAGGTAAATCGCCAAGATCGCGGCACCGGCGACAGCAGGCGGCAGCAGGCGACAGTGAGTGGGCCTGGCGGCGCGTGGCACCGCCGAGTGGTCAGCGCAGCGGGGCGGTGGACTCGCGGGTCAGGAGGCGGACCGGGAGGGTCTCCACCCCGGAGGAGAGAGTGCCGTCCATCGCCGCGGACAGGCGCTGGGCCGCGGTCCGGCCCAGCTGCTCCAGGTTGAGGTCCACCGTGGTCAGGGGCGGCCGGGCGTTCGCGGCCAGGACCTGCCAGTTGTCGAAGCCGATCACGGCGACCTGGCGGGGGACGTCGATGCGTTCCTCGTGCAGCACGTCGAGGACGCCTCGGGCGATCTCGTCGGAGCCGGCGAAGATGGCGTCGACGTCGGGGCAGCGGTCGAGGAGCATGCGGGTGGCGCCGCGGCCCCACGCCTCGGACCACATGCCGAACCAGACCTCGCCGCCGGCCAGCGACAAACCCTCCTCGGCCAGACGGTCCAGGGCGCCGCGGGCGCGGTCCTGGGCGGCGCCGTAACCGGGGTCGCCGGTGATGTGCGCGATCCGGCGGCGGCCGCAGCGCAGCAGGTGGTCGACGGCGAGCCGGCCGCCGCCGACGTTGTCGGTGACCAGGGACAGGTCGGCCGGGTCGTCGGAGGGCGCGTACGCGTAGATGACCGGCACCGGCAGGTCCCGGCCCAGTGACGGCCGGGTGTCCGGGCGGGCGCCCACCACGATCAGGCCGTCGACCCGGCGGGACAGCAGGGCGCGCAGGTGGTGTTTCTCGCGGATCGCGTCGCCGCGGGCGTCACAGAGGAAGACCGAGGTCTGGTCGGAGCCGAACGCGTCCTCGGCGCCCATCAGGATCGGTATCGAGAAGCGGCCCTCCAGGTCGGACGTGAGCAGCCCGACCGTGCCGCTGCGCTGGGTGATCAGGCCCTGGGCGAGGGTGTTCGGCGAGAACGACAGCTGCTCGGCGGCCTTGACCACCCGGGCGCGTGTCTCGGCCCGGACCTGGGGCTGGCCGTTGAGCGCCTTCGACGCGGTCGCGACGGACACCCCGGCGAGCCGGGCGACGTCGCGCAGCGTGACGGCACGGTTGGCCGCCGCCCCCATGGTCTCCACGCCTCGCCTCCGATCGGGACGATTGTCGGCCGGTGCATCGCCCACTGTCGAACCTCTTGACAAGAAAATCTCCACAGCATTACGTTTCTGAAAACCTTTTCGGCGACCGATCCGATCGCCACATCACCGCTTTTACCTGCTGATCTACCGCGCGGGGCAGCGATCAGCCTAGCCCATGCGGTGGCAACTCCGAAACATAAGTCCGAAACGCGGTTTCGAGGAGGAACACAGTGAGGACACGGATAACCAAGGGCTACCGCAGAGCGGTCGCGTCGCTGGCGGCACTGGGCCTGATCGCCACGATGGCGGCCTGCGGATCGAGCGGCGACGAGGCGGGCGGATCGTCCGGACCGATCACGGCGGAGGGCACCGACGACGGCTCGGAGCTGACCCTGTGGACCCGGGCGCCGCTGGAGCTGCAGGCAAAGGCGCTCGTCGACGCGTACAACAAGTCGCACAAGAACCAGGTGAAGCTGACCATCGTCCCGAACGACGACTACGTCGCGAAGGTGGGCGCGGCGGCCGGCAGCGGCGACCTGCCGGACCTGTTCGCGGCGGACATCGTCTACGTGCCGAACTGGACGAAGGCCGGTCTGTTCAGTGACATGACCGAGCGGATCGACAAGCTGCCGTACGCCGACAAGATCAACCAGGGGCACGTCAAGGCCGGCACCTACGACGGCAAGGAGTACGTCCTGCCGTTCGTCCTCGACCTCTCGGTGATCTTCTGGAACAAGGAGCTCTACAAGGAGGCCGGCCTCGACCCGGAGAAGGGCCCGACCACCCTCGACGAGTTCAAGTCTCAGGCCCTGGCCGTGCAGAAGCTGAACAAGCCGGACACCTACGGCACCTACTTCGGCGGCAACTGCGGCGGCTGCAACGTTTTCACCTGGTTCCCCATGGTCTGGGCCAGCGGCGAGGACGTCATGGACGCCGAGGGCACGAAGGCGCTGCTCGACGGCCCGGCCGCGCAGAAGGTCTACACCACCTGGCGTGACCTGCAGACGGCCGGCGCGGTCCACCCCGGCTCCAAGGACGAGACCGGCGCCACCTGGGTCGCCGCGTTCCAGGAGGGCAAGATCGGCGTGATGCCGTACCCGGCCACGCTGCTGAAGACGGCCGCGAAGACCGTCGACGTCGGCGTCACCCCGATCCCGGGCGTCAGCGGCGGCCAGTCGACGTTCGTCGGCGGCGACGGCATCGGCATCTCCAAGGACTCCGCGAAGTCCGACCAGGCGTGGAACTTCCTGTCCTGGCTGACCTCGGAGGACGCGCAGGTCGGCGTGCTCGCCGCCAACGACAGCTCGGTGGCGCGCAGCGACCTGGCCGACAACGAGTACGCGGCCAAGGACCCGCGGGTCGCCATGATCAACAAGGTGGCCGCCGAGCCGCAGAGCAAGACGCCGTTCGCTGTCAACTTCCAGCAGGCGTACAACGCTCCGGGCAGCCCCTGGGTGACCCTGCTGCGCAACCAGGTCTACGGCGACGCCGGAGCGCTGGCCGCCGACAACAGCGCGGTCACCGGCGTGCTGGGTCAGTAGCGAGGTAGCCACCACCGGCGAGCGGCGCCGGGACGCCACGTGAACCCGCACGAACCGGCGCCGCTGTGCCGTACCCAAGAAAGCCGCTGTGCCCGTAGCCAAGGAAGCTGCTGTGCCCGTACCCGAGAGAGAAGCGCACGCATGGCACCTGCAACGACCCTCACCAAACCGCCGGAAGGCGCGACAGCGCCGCCCGGCACCCCCCGCAACCGGAAGCGGCGCGGCGGGCAGGCGCTGACCGGATGGGCCTACGCCGCGCCGACCGCCCTCTTCGTCCTGATCTTCTTCGTCGCGCCGATCCTGCTGGTCGGGCAGATGTCGGTCTCGGACTGGGGACTGTTCGCCGGCAACCGCGGCGTCAACGCGCCGGAGAACTTCACCGATGTCCTGGACGACCGCCTGTTCTGGCCGGCGGTCTGGTTCACGATCAAGTACACGGTCGTCACCACCGTGATCCTTCTCGGTCTCGCGCTCGGGCTGGCGATGCTGGTCCAGGAGGCGAACCGGTGGACCGGCTTCCTGCGCACCTCGTTCCTGGTGCCGAGCGCGCTGGGCCTGGCGTCGGCGTCGCTGCTGTTCTACGCGCTGTACTCGCCGCAGAGCACGCCGCTGGAGTTCCTCGGCATCGACTCGTTCCTCGGCACGCCGACCGCGGCGCTCTGGTCCACGGTGGTCCTGATCGTCTGGCGGTTCGCCGGCTTCTACATGCTGTTGCTGCTGGTCGGGCTGCAGGGCATCTCCGGCGACGTCTACGAGGCGGCGCGGCTCGACGGCGCCAACCGGTGGCAGACCTTCCGGTACGTCACGCTGCCGCTGCTCAAGAGCTCGCTCGCGCTCTGCGCGATCCTCTGCGTCACCGGGTCCATGCTCGCCTTCGACCAGTTCTACATCCTGACCAAGGGCGGTCCGGACAACAGCACGCTCACCATCGTGCAGCTGGTCTACAACTTCGCCTTCTTCGGGCAGAACAACCTCGGCAAGGCCGCCGCGCTCTCGGTGCTGGTCCTGGGCGTCCTGCTGGTAGTCAACGTGATCCAGTTCCGTGGCCTGCGCGAGAAGGAGAGCTGATGCGCTCGCTGTTGATCCGTACGCCGCAGCACGTGCTCGCCGGCGGCCTCGCCATCGTCTTCCTCTTCCCGCTCGCCTGGGCCGCCGTCGCGAGTGTCAGCCCGCAGGCCGGGACCGCGCAGACCGACGGCTGGGGCTTCGGCAACTACGAGACCCTCGCCAACTATCAGGCCGGGATCGGGCAGTACCTGCTCAACTCGGCGGTCGTGTCGCTGCTGACCGTGGCGTTCACCCTGGTCGTCAGCGTGTTCGGCGGGTACGCGTTCGCGGTGTTCCGCTTCCCCGGGCGCAACGTGCTGTTCCTGGTGACCCTGGCGATCCTGATGGTTCCGTACGCGACACTGCTGATCCCGCTCTACGTCCTGCTCAACCAGCTCGGCCTGCAGGGCTCGCTGATCGGGCTCGCGCTCGTGCTCACCATGTTCCAGCTGCCGTTCGCCGTCTTCATGATGCGGATCAGTTTCGAGGCGATCCCCGCCGAGCTGCGCGAGGCAGCGCTGATCGACGGCTGCGGCTCGTTCCGGGCGCTGCGGCACATCCTGGTCCCGGCCGTCAAACCCGGCCTGATCACGGTGGGCCTGTTCGCGTTCCTGGCCGCCTGGAACGACTTCATCACGCCGCTCGTGCTGATCAGCGACTCCGACAAGGCGCCGCTCCCGCTCGCCGTCGCGAACATGCGTCAGCAGGTCATGGGCATCGTCGACTACGGCGCGACGGAGGCCGGCGTGGTGGTCCTCGCTCTGCCCTGCGTGCTGCTCTTCCTCGCCCTCCAGCGGCACTACGTCCGCGGGTTCATGTCCGGCGCTCTCAAAGGGTGATCATCCAGTGACGATTCCTGTTTCTCCAAGCCATGGCACGCTGCGGCCGCTGGGCCTGAGCGAGGTCACCCTGAAACCCGGCTTCTGGCAGCGCCGCCAGGAGGTCAACCGGTCCGCCACGCTGGCGCACATCGAGCACTGGCTGGAGAAGGCCGGCTGGCTCGGCAACTTCTCCGCCCCGCCGGACGGGCGCCGGGGCCGCGAGTTCGCGGACAGCGAGGTCTACAAGTTCCTCGAGGCGATGGCGTGGGAGCTGGGGCGCCACCCGGACCCGGAGCTGGAGGCCCGCTACCAGAAGATCGTCGCCCGGGTCGCCGAGGCGCAGGAGGCGGACGGGTACCTCAACACCAACTTCGGCCGGCCCGGCCAGCAGCCCCGGTACAGCGACCTGGAGTGGGGGCACGAGCTCTACTGTTACGGCCACCTGATCCAGGCGGCGGTCGCCCGGGCCCGCACGTTCGGTGCGGACCAGCTGGTCGAGGTCGCGGTCCGGGCCGCCGACCACGTCTGTGACGTCTTCGGTCACGGCGGCATCGCGTCGGTCTGCGGGCACGCCGAGATCGAGCCGGCGCTGGTCGAGCTCTACCGGGTCACCGGCACCACCCGGTACCTGGAACAGGCCCGTCTCTTCGTGGAGCGGCGCGGTCACCAGATCCTCGACGACATCGAGTTCGGCCGGGCGTACTTCCAGGACGACATGCCGGTCCGCGACGCCACAGTGCTGCGCGGCCACGCGGTCCGGGCGGTCTACCTGGCGTCCGGCGCGGTGGACGTCGCGGTGGAGACCGGCGACACCGAGCTGCTGGACGCGGTCGCCACCCAGTGGAGCACCACGGTGGCCCGCCGCGTCTACATCACCGGCGGTATCGGGTCGCGGCATCAGGACGAGGCGTTCGGCGAGGACTTCGTGCTCCCGCCGGACCGGGCGTACTCCGAGACGTGCGCGGGGGTCGGCTCGGTGATGCTCGCCTGGCGGCTGCTGCTCGCCCAGGGCGATCCCCGCTACGCCGACCTGATCGAGCGGACGCTGTTCAACGTGATCGCCACGTCGCCCTCGGACGACGGGACCCGGTTCTTCTACACGAACACGCTGCACCAGCGCGTCCTCGGCACCGAGCCGCCCGCCGACCAGCTGGTGCCGCGGGCCGCGTCGACGCTGCGGGCGCCCTGGTTCTCGGTCTCCTGCTGCCCGACGAACCTGGCGCGCACGTTCGCCGGCCTGGCCGCCTACCTCGCGACGTACAGCGACGACGGCGTGCAGATCCACCAGTACGCCGCCGCGACCATCCGGGTGAACGGCATCGGCCTGGAGATCGACACGGACTATCCGGTGAGCGGCCGGGTGTCCATCCGGGTCACCGAGTCCCCCTCCGCGGACCAGCCCTGGACGCTCACGCTGCGGGTTCCGCACTGGGCCTCCGGCGCGACGGTGGACGGTGAGCCGGTGGCGCCGGGCCTGGTGTCAGTGCGCCGCCGCTTCGCGCCCGGCGACACCGTCGTGCTCGATCTGGCGGTCCGCCCCCGGCTCACCGCCGCCGATCCCCGGATTGACGCGGTACGGGGGTGCGCGGTCGTCGAGCGTGGCCCGGTCGTCTATTGCGTCGAGTCGGTGGACCTGCCCCGCGGCGTGGCCGTTGACGCGCTGCGGCTGGACGCCGAGGCGGATCTGACCGACCGTGACGACGGGGTGGAGGCGACCTGTCACGTGTCCCCGCCGGCGGACGCGGCGTGGCCCTACGGCCCGGCCCGGCCGGAGGGGGCCGTGGGGGAGAGGGTGCCGGTGATGCTGCGGCCCTATCACGACTGGGCGTCCCGGGGGCCGTCCACGATGCGGGTCTGGCTACCGCTGGGGGAGTAGCGGGCTCGCGGAGTGACGGGCGCACGCGGATGCACGGCGTGTGCGCCCGCCGCCGTCCCCGGTGACGCCCCGCGGCGGGCGCACACGGTGACCCCTGGCGGCGTGGGTGGGGGCACACCGTTGTCGTGTGTGTGACCTGGCCTCGGCTATGGCGTAGGCCAGGCGCCACGATCGCGTTACGTGTGCTTTCGTCCGCCGGTGGACGCCGGCCGCCGCTGTCCCGGACTCAGCGGATCCGGGCGGGCAGGCGTCGCCACCGGCTCTCCGGCGCGTATGTGATCAAGATGTACGTCCGCCATGAGCGCGGATCGTCTGCATCGGGAAGAACTCCGTGCCACGATGGCCGAGTTGTGCTAGTTACAAATCCGGTCCGGAGTGGGAGAGATGAGCGAACACGTTTCCGACAGCACCGAGTGGCAGAGCCTGCAGGGGCTCGCGGAGAAGTTCTCGGCGGTGCACCTTCGCGACCTGTTCGGCAGTGACCCGCAGCGGGGCACGCGCTATGCCGCCGAGGTGGCCGACCTGTACGTGGACTACAGCAAGAACCTGGTCACCGACGAGGTGCTGAGCGCCCTGTTCGGGCTCGCCCAGCGCGCCAAGCTCGGCGAGAAGATCACCGCGATGTTCGCCGGCGAGCACATCAACGTGACCGAGGACCGGGCCGTGCTGCACACTGCGCTGCGGCTGCCGAAGTCGGCGAAGCTGGTCGTGGACGGTCAGGACGTGGTCGCCGACGTGCACGAGGTGCTCGACCGGATGGGCGCGTTCGCCGACAAGATCCGCTCCGGGGAGTGGACCGGGCACACCGGTCAGCGGATCACCACCATCGTGAACATCGGCATCGGCGGGTCGGATCTCGGTCCGGTGATGGCCTACGAGGCGCTGAAGGAGTACTCGCAGCGCGACCTCGAATGCCGGTTCGTCTCCAACATCGACCCGACCGATCTGTACGAGAAGACCCGCGATCTGGACCCGGCCTCCACCCTGTTCATCGTCTGCTCCAAGACCTTCACCACGCAGGAGACGCTGACCAACGCGCGGGAGGCCCGCAAGTGGCTGCTCGCGACTCTGAAGGACGACGCCGCGGTGGCGAAGCACTTCGTCGCCGTCAGCACCAACGCCGAGAAGGTGGCCGACTTCGGCATCGACACGGCGAACATGTTCGGCTTCTGGGACTGGGTCGGCGGGCGCTACTCGCTCCCGTCCGCGGTCGGCCTCAGCGTGCTCATCGCGATCGGCAAGGAGCGGTTCGCCGAGATGCTCTCCGGCTACCACGCCGTCGACGAGCACTTCCGGACCACCCCGATCGAGCGCAACGTGCCGGCGCTGCTCGGCCTGCTCAACGTCTGGTACGACACGTTCCTCGGCGCCCAGTCGCACGCCGTCCTGCCGTACGCGCAGTACCTGCACCGCTTCGCCGCCTACCTCCAGCAGCTGACGATGGAGAGCAACGGCAAGTCGGTGCGCCTGAACGGCGACCCGGTCACCTTCCAGACCGGCGAGGTCTTCTGGGGCGAGCCCGGCACCAACGGCCAGCACGCGTTCTACCAGCTCATCCACCAGGGCACCAAGCTGATCCCGGCGGACTTCATCGGCTTCAGCCTGCCGAACCACGACATCGGCGAGATGCACGACCTCTTCATGTCGAACTTCCTGGCGCAGACCGGCGCGCTCGCGTTCGGCAAGACCCTGGAGCAGGTGAAGGCCGAGGGGTCGAACGAGAAGGTCGCCCCGCACCGGGTCATGCAGGGCAACCACCCGACCACGACGATCCTGGCCGAGAAGCTCACCCCGGCCACGTTCGGGCAGCTGGTGGCGCTCTACGAGCACATCACGTTCACCCAGGGCGTGATCTGGGAGATCAACTCGTTCGACCAGTGGGGTGTCGAGCTCGGCAAGGTGATGGCGAACCAGCTCGCGCCGAAGCTGACCTCGGCCGACGCGCCGGCCGACGACGCCGACTCGTCGACGAACGCCCTGATCAAGCGGTACCGGGCCGCGCGCGGCCGCTGAGAAGTGTCGTAGCCGGTCTCTAGGCTCGGTGCCGTGGATTCCTCTGCGGCACTGAGCCTGCGCATGACCGCGCTCCTGCTGGGTTCCCGCGCGACGGCGAGCGTGCGGGAGATCGTCGCGTGGTTCGGCGCGATGCAGGCCCAGGACCTCGGCAGCGTGCTCTGGTCGCTCGGCGTGCGGCTGCCCGGCTCGACGCTGCCGGAGATCGTCGCCGCCACCGAGGACCGATCCGTCGTGCGCACCTGGCCGATGCGCGGCACGGTCCACCTCGTCCCGTCCGCCGACGCGCACTGGATGCTCGGCCTCACCGGCGTCCGCCAGCTCACCGGCGTCGCCCGGCGCTGGGAGCATCTCGGTCTCGACGAGACGATCGCCGGCCGCTCGATGGAGATCCTCGCCGCCGCCCTCGCCGCAGGCGGCGGGCGATTGACGCGATCGGCGTGCCTGGCCGCGCTCCGCGAGGGCGGCATCGACGTGAGCGGTCAGCGCGGTTACCACCTCTTGTGGTACGCGTCTCAGCGCTCGCTGACGGCGATCGCGCCCAGCATCGGGGCGGAGCAGACGTTCGTGCTGCTGGACGACTGGGTTCCCGGCAGGTTCACGCCGTCCTCGCGGGAGGAGGGCCTGGCGATCCTGGCGCAGCGGTTCTACCGGTCGCACGGCCCGGCGACGGTCAAGGACTTCGCCGGCTGGACCAGCCTCGGGATCCGGGACGCGCGGACCGGGATCGCCGCGGCGGGTCTGGCCGCCGTCGACGTCGACGGGGTGGAGATGTGGGCGGACCCGGCGGTGCTGGACGCCGGGCCGGTCACCGGGTGCTGGGCGCTGCCGGGCTTCGACGAGTACCTGCTGGGTTACAAGGACCGGTCGCTGATGGCGTCGCCGGAGCAGCTCGCGAAGATCATCCCCGGTGGGAACGGGATCTTCCAGCCGACTCTCGTCCGCGACGGGCGGGTGGTGGGGACGTGGAAGCGGACGATCGGGAAGAAAGCGGTCACCGTGCGCGTGCTTCCCCACGTACCCGATGATCTTGGAGATTTTGATTCCGCGCTGTCGGGTTTCGCCGCTTACCTGGGGCTGCCGTTAATAGTTAAGAACCCTTGATATTTACTGATGTGAACGCCACTATGTGGGGCATGAGACTTCGACGCGGGTTGATGGCGTTGATCGCCGGTGTGGTGGTGGCGGGCGGGTCCGTGATGGCGTTCTCGCCGAGCGGATCGGCGGCGGTGGCCTGCTCCTCGACGGTGTGGGCCGAGGGAGTGTCGTATTCGGCGGGGCAACAGGTCACCTACCAGGCGCGCCTCTACCAGGCCCTGGTCGCGCACACCGCCTGGGCGGGCGCGGGGTGGACGCCGTCCACGACGCCGACGCTGTGGCGCGATCTCGGAGCCTGCGACGGTGCGTCGCCGTCGCCGTCGGTCTCCCCGTCGTCGTCGCCCTCCTCCTCGCCCTCGTCATCGCCCTCGTCGTCTTCGTCGCCGTCTCCGTCCACCAGCCAGCCCGCCTGCGCCGTGAAGGGACGGCCGGCCGGCAAGGTCCTCCAGGGTTACTGGGAGAACTGGGACGGCGCGTCCAACGGCGTGCACCCCGGCATGGGCTGGATCCCGATCAACGACAGCCGGATCACCCAGCACGGCTACAACGTGCTGATGGCCGCCTTCCCGGTGATCCGCTCCGACGGCACGGTCCTCTGGGAGAACGGCATGGACGCCGGTGTGAAGGTGCCGACCGCGGCCGAGATCTGCGCGGCCAAGGCGCAGGGCGCCACCGTGCTGATGTCGATCGGCGGGGCGGCAGCGGGCATCGACCTGAGCTCCAGCGCCGTCGCCGACCGGTTCGTCGCGACGATCGTGCCGATCCTGAAGGCCTACCACTTCGACGGCATCGACATCGACATCGAGACCGGCCTCTCCGGCAGCGGCAGCATCACCACGCTGTCGCCCTCACAGGCGAACCTGATCCGGATCATCGACGGCGTGCTGGCCGCGATGCCGGCGAACTTCGGGCTCACCATGGCGCCCGAGACGGCGTACGTCACCGGCGGCAGCGTGGTCTACGGGTCGATCTGGGGCTCGTACCTGCCGATCATCAAGAAGTACCTGGACAACGGCCGCCTGTGGTGGCTGAACATGCAGTACTACAACGGGTCGATGTACGGCTGCTCCGGTGACTCGTACCCGGCCGGCACCGTGCAGGGCTTCACCGTGCAGACCCAGTGCCTGAACAACGGCCTCACCATCCAGGGCGTCACCATCAAGATCCCGTATGACAAGCAGGTGCCCGGCCTGCCGGCGCAGACCGGCGCGGGCGGCGGATACATGACGCCGAACCTGGTCACCCAGGCGTGGAACAGCGTGCCGGGGATCAAGGGCCTGATGACCTGGTCGATCAACTGGGACGGTTCGAAGGGCTGGACCTTCGGCGACACCGTGAAGGCGCTCCAGGGCCGCTGACCGCGTCGAGGCGGCGTCCGCGGGGCGCCGCCTCGATCTGCTGGCTCGGGCCTGGTTGACTCGGGTGATGTTCAGTGAACTCGAAGGAACCCTGCACCAGGAGACCATCGACTCGGTTCTGCTGAGGGACAACCCGCTCGGCGACCCGCACGTGCGCCCGCTCTGGGTCTACACGCCGCCCGGCTACGCGGAGGGCGCCGACCGCTATCCCACCATCTACGTGATCCAGGGCTACTCCGGACAGGTCGAGATGTGGGGCAACCGGCAGGCCTTCCGGCAGCCGTTCGTGGTCACCGCCGACCAGGTGTTCGCGCGGGGCCGGGCGCCGGGCTGCATCCTGGTCTACGTGGACGCGTGGACCGCGTACGGCGGCTCACAGTTCGTCGACTCGCCCGGCACCGGCAAGTACCACTCGTACCTCTGTGACGAGGTCGTGCCGCACGTCGACGCCCGGTACCGCACGATCGCCGCCGCCGGATCCCGCGCGATCTCCGGCAAGTCCTCCGGCGGCTTCGGCGCGATGATCACCCCGATGCTGCGGCCGGACCTGTTCGGCGCGCTCGCCACCCACGCCGGCGACGCCCTCTACGAGTACTGCTACCTCAACGAGTTCGCCAAGTCCGCCCGCGCCCTGCGCGAGTACGACCACGACATCCTGAAGTGGTGGACCGACTTCACCTCCCGGGTCAGCATGACCAAGGAGCACGACATGTCGCTCACCCTGCTCCTGGGCTGCACCGCCGCCTTCTCCGCCGACCCGGACGGCACCCCGCGCCTGCCCTTCGACCCGCGTACCGGGCAACTCATCCCGGAACTCTGGGACCGCTGGCTGGCCTGGGACCCGATCCGCATGATCGACCGGTACGCCGACGCGCTGCGCGGCCTGCGCGCCGTCTGGATCGACGCGGGCACCCGCGACGAGTGGTTCCTCGACCTGGGCGCCGAGGCCTTCAAGGACGGCCTGCTCCGGATTGGCGTCCCGCCGGACCGGATCAGCTTCGAGCTCTTCCCGGCCGGCCACGGCGGCATCGACTACCGCTACCCGCTGGCCGTCGAATGGCTCGCCCACCGCCTGGACCGTTCAGCGTGATCGATGTCGCCGGCTGGTCCACCACGGGGAGTGGGGCATCGCCCAGGTGGCCCAGCCGTGTCGGCCCAGCGTTTGTCGACCCAGCCGGGATCAGCTCAGAAGCAACCGGATCGCGGTGAGCGCCGCGCCGCAGAGCAGGGCCAGCACCAGGAAGGAGAGGGTGACGGCGATGGCCGGCCGCCGGTCAGCGGTGGCGGGCGCGGGCGGGAACGCGAGCAGTGGGCCGGCCGGATCGGGGGGCCGGGTCCGGGGGAGCGCGATCAGGTGACGGCGCGCGGACTCGGGCGCGCGGACCGGGGGCGCGGGCGGCCGCCCCCGGGGCAGGGCGATCAGATGATGCCGCCGGGCCGGCACTCCCGGGCCCGAAAGCGCTGTCACCCGTCAACAGTGACACGCTCCGTGCGTACTCAGGAGCGCTGAGTGTGTCACATTCCCGTCGTCGCGCTCACCCGCGCGGGCGCAGCACGTTCATCAGGCTGTGCAGCACGAGCCGCAGGGCCTCGTGCCGGGACACCTGCCGCTCCGCCAGGTAACTCCACCCGGCGTACAGCTGAGCCCACAACAGGCTCTGCACCCAGTCCGCCGGCAGGCTCCGGTCGATGCTCCCGTCCTCGTACCCCCGCCGCACCATCGCCTCGAACTCCGGATCGCAGGCGTCGTCCTTCTCCGCGGCGCCCCCGTCCAGCGTGATCTGGTCGTTGAAGAGCAGCGACAGGATGTCGCCGAGGTCGAAGTACTCCTGCCCGAGCCGCCGTACCGCCTCCGCCCCGGTGTCCTCGCCGATCCGCGCCCGCAGGCGGGCCGTCTCCAGGCGTCTGCCCGCCTCGATGTGCAGGGCGGTCACCAGTTCGGCCCGATCGGCGTAGTACCGGTGCAGCGTCGTCCGCCCCACCCCGGCCGCCACCGCCACGTCGCCGAGGGTCGCGCCCGGGTTCCGCGCGAAGACCGCTGTCGCGGCATCGAGGATCGCTTGCCGGGTGCGCGCGCGGGACCCGGAGACGGTGTCGGTCACGGCCGCAGATTATCACTTGCCTATTTTGGAACATCAATGTTCCACTGTGGTCATGCCGAATCCCGCGCAGGAATCGACGAGACTGCAGACCCTTCTCTCCGTGTTCCGCCCGCACCGCCGCACCATGATCCTGGGCCTGATCCTCGGCCTGCTGGGCAGCGCCGCCGGCCTCGCCACCCCGATGGTCACCAAGTGGGTGCTCGACTCGTTCGGCGCCGGCCTCGAACTGACCGCCCCGGTCGTCACGCTGCTGGTCCTGCTCGTCGCCGGCGCCGCGATCGGCCTCTGGCAGTGGATCGTGATGGGCCGGCTGGCGCAGCGGATCGTCCTCGACGCCCGGACCTCGATCATCCGCAGGTACTTCCAGGCGCGCGTCTACGACCTGCAGAAACGCTCCACCGGGGAGCTCGTCACGCGGGTCACCTCGGACACCGGCCTGCTGCACGAGGCGTCCGGCAGCATCGTCGGGCTGATCAACGCCGGGGTCGGGCTGGCCGGCACGATCGTACTGATGGGGGTGCTCGATCTGACCCTGCTCGGCTGCACCCTCGCGGCGGTCGCGGTGGTGGCCGTGCTGATGTCGCTGCTGCTGCCGAAGATCGGGGTGGCGCAGACTGCCGCGCAGGAGTCCGTCGGCCAGCTCGGCGCGAACCTGGAGGGCGCGCTCCGGGCGATCCGCACCGTGAAGGCCAGCCGTGCCGAGGGCCGGCAGAGCGCCCGCGCCATCGGCAGCGCGCAGGAGGCGGCCCGGCACGGCATCCGCGCCGCCGAGGTCAGCGCGACGGTGTGGACGATCTCCTGGTCCGGCGTCAACCTCGCGGTGATCCTGATCCTGGCGGTCGGCGCGTGGCGGGCCAGCGAGGGCCTGCTCGAAGTGTCCACCCTCGTCGCGTTCCTGCTCTACGTCTTCCAGCTGATGGGCCCGATCAGCGAGCTCACCCAGAATCTGACGGCCCTGCAGGCCGGGATGGCGGCGGCCGGCCGGATCAACCAGCTCCAGGACATCACGCTCGAGAACCACGAGGCCACGGCCCCGGCTTCGGAGGTACGTCCGGACGACTCCATCATCGTGTTCAGCGACGTCACCGCCCGCTACGGACCGGACGGCAAGCCCGCTGTCCGCGGCGTGGACCTGGCCGTCCCGAGGCGCGGCCACCTGGCGATCGTTGGGCCGTCCGGCGCCGGGAAGACCACCCTGTTCTCGCTGCTGCTGCGGTTCCTGGAGCCGGAGCGTGGGCGGATCCTGCTGGACGGCCGGGACTACGCGTCCTACTCGCCGGACCAGGTGCGGTCCCGGTTCGCCTACGTCGAGCAGGAGACCCCCGTCGTGCCCGGGACGATCGCCGAGAACCTCCGCTACACCCACCCGGACGCCACCGACGACGAACTGCGCGACGTCCTGCGAGCGGTACGCCTCGACGACAAGATCGACGAGCTGCCGGACGGCTGGGAGACGTCCCTGGCCTCGACCGACGTCTCCGGCGGCCAGCGCCAGCGGATCGCCCTGGCCCGCGCGCTGCTCCGCACCCCCGACGTGCTGCTGCTGGACGAGGCGACCGCCCAGGTGGACGGCCTGACCGAGGCGGCGGTGCACGACTGCATCCGCGCCCGGGCCGCGACCGGCGCGGTGGTGACGATCGCCCACCGTCTCTCCACGGTGCTGGACGCCGACAGCATCGTCGTGATGGAGAACGGCCGGGTGCGGGCCCAGGGCGCCCACGCCGACCTGTACGCCACCGACGACCTCTACCGCCGCCTGGTCGAGGCCCTCCGCATCGCCGCCGAACAGCCCACCCCGGCCTGACCCCGTCGCCGGGCGTGAGTGCCGCGTCGTTCTACTCGACGGTGAGGGCCGCGTTCAGGTCGATCGACTGCAGGTAGACCCGCTTCTCGTAGTGGCGGTACACCCAGAATCCGAGAATGAGCAGGCCGACCGACGAGGCGGCGAAAAGGCTGACGACCAGCGGAGCGTTGGACATCTGAAAGTCGGCTCCCCGGGCCAGAAAGGCGCTGACGACCAGACCTGCGATGTTCAGCACGTACAGCACGCCGAAACTCATCCGGTCGCGGACGAACATGCGGACCTCGGGATGCCGGCGAAGCCAGCTCTCCCATTCCAGGGCCGGGACGTCACCCCCGAGGACCCGGTTGATCTTCACTTCGAGGCACGACAGGAAGGCGCCGGCCCGGATGGATCGGAAGATCTCGACGAACCACACGCTGACGATGAAGATGCTCAGGAGGGGGACGACGAAGAGAAGAGCCAGGATCGCGATCAGCCTCTCTTCGACCTGAAGCGAGAGGCCGATGAGGACGGCTATGCCGGTGATACCGAACTGCATGATCGTTTGCTGGGCCTGCTGCGCCTGCAACGATTCGGCCCGGAGGCTTTGATACTCAGCGAGTGCCACGGTGGTCCACCGTGAGACGTCCTGATCCTCGGTTCGGAAGGAGACCGGCATCTCGAAGGCGCGGTGATCGAGGATCTGCCGGCGTGTGTGGTGTCCAATACGGGGAACTGGCATGGTCGGCCTCCCGTTCCGGATCGGATGGACGGCTCTAGTTACGTGTCTAGCAGCCCGACGCCAGTGCCGGCCTGCCGTCCCAGCCGCTGGCGAGCGCCCACACCGCTCCGGCGGTCCAGGCCTGGAGCCGGGTGGCTCGTCCGGGCACGAACGGCGGGCCGCCGTCCAGCGGCGCGGCGTAGCACTCCGGCATGCAATGGAGGTGTTCGACGGCGTCGAGTACGCCCCTGCGGACGCGGTCGGCCAGTTCCGTGGCGCCGTGGCGGCGCAAGGCTCCCCAGGCGAACCAGCATTCGAAGGGCCAGACGGCTCCGAGGTGGTACGCGTCCGGGGAGAAGGACGCATGCTCGGGTGAGATGGTGCGCGGGCCCCAGCGGGTCATGAGCGTCCGCAACGCGGACACGGCCGGCTCGACCCGCGCGGGTTTCAGCAGGTCGGACCAGAGCATGATGCCGATCTCGCTGGCCTTCGTCGGGACCGCCCGCCCGTGGCCGTCTACCGCCAGCGCCGGCCACGGTTGCCCGTGCCGGAAGAAGGACTCGTCCACCGCGTCGGCAAGCTGTTCCGCCTCCGCCTCGAACCCGTGACAGCGCAGGGCGTGGTAGGCGAACGCCTGTGCGGAGGCCACCGCCACCGGGCCCTCCACCTGGGCGCCGCTGGGCCACCGGACGCCGGAGCCCTCCTTGTCCCACAGGCCGTCCCGCCATCCCTGGTGGTAGAGCCCGCCTTCACGGTGTCCCACGTAGGTGATCAGTCCGTTCGCCGCCAGGCTGGATCGTAGCCAGTGGAGGGCGGCGGTGACCGTTGAGTCTCTGATCTTCAGCCGGGCGGCGAGGATCAGATACAGAGAGGTGGAGTCCACCGACCCGAAATACCGCAGGCTGCCGTCCGGCTCGACGCGCCACGAACGATCCCGATGCCACTGGGGGGCCACCTCCCAGTCCTCGTGTGGAATCTTCCCCGGCTCCTCGGCGGTTTCCGGGACGAGCCGCCTGCCCTGTCGCGACCCGAGCGCGGCGACCGTCGCGGTGGCGATGTCCGGCCGCGCCGGGAGGATCTGGAGTGCCGCGATGAGCGCGTCTCGGCCGAAGAGCGTGGCATAACGGCCAACCGGCTCGTCGGCTCCGGGTGCGGCCGACGCCGTCAGGAAGCCCTCGCCGGTCACCAGCCGATCGATGACGGAGAGAGCACGTTCCGCTGAGGCATACACGAACCTAGATCCCCTCGCCGCCTTCGGTGATCTTAATACGCCCGGGGCGGGCCGGAGTTCGCACGGCGCCGGGCTCGCCATCGGCTCCGGTGTGACCCCCGCCGCAGCGCAAGTTCTTTGAATCTGAAATAGTTTCCGAGTCAAGCAAGTTGTGCAGGGCAGTACCGGGACGTCAAAAGCCCGGCCGGAGAGCACCAGGAGCGGGTCATGCAGTTCGGCATCTTCTCAGTTTCAGACATCACCACCGACCCCACCACCGGCCGGACCCCGACCGAGGCGGAGCGGATCAAGGACATCGTCACGATCGCGAAGCACGCGGAGGAGGTCGGCCTCGACGTGTTCGCGCTCGGTGAGCATCACAACGAGCCGTTCTTCTCGTCCTCGCCGACCACGACCCTCGCCTACATCGCGGCACAGACGAAGACCCTGCAGCTCAGCACGGCCACGACGCTGATCACCACGAACGACCCGGTGAAGATCGCCGAGGACTTCGCGATGCTGCAGCACCTCGCGGACGGCCGCGTCGACCTCACGCTGGGTCGCGGCAACACCGGCCCGGTCTACCCCTGGTTCGGCAAGGACATCCGCGCCGGCATCCCCCTCGCCATCGAGAACTACGCGCTGCTGCACCAGCTGTGGCGCGAGCACGTCGTCGACTGGCAGGGCAAGTTCCGCACGCCGCTGCAGAGCTTCACCTCGACGCCGCGCCCGCTCGACGAGGTCCCGCCGTTCGTCTGGCACGGCTCGATCCGCAGCCCGGAGATCGCCGAGCAGGCCGCCTACTACGGAGACGGCTTCTTCGCGAACCACATCTTCTGGCCGAAGGAGCACACCCAGCGCATGGTGCAGCTGTACCGCCAGCGCTTCGCGCACTACGGTCACGGCAGCGCCGACCAGGCGATCGTCGGCCTCGGCGGTCAGGTCTTCATGAACAAGAACAGCCAGGAAGCGGTCAAGCAGTTCCGTCCCTACTTCGACAACGCCCCCGTCTACGGCCACGGCCCGTCGCTGGAGGACTTCAGCCGGGAGACCCCGCTGACCGTCGGCAGCCCGCAGCAGGTCATCGACCGCACGCTGGGCTTCCGCGAGTACGTCGGCGACTACCAGCGCCAGCTCTGGCTGATGGACCACGCCGGCCTGCCGGTCAAGACGGTCCTGGAGCAGCTCGACATCCTCGGCTCCGAGGTCGTGCCGGTGCTGCGCAAGGAGTTCGCCGCGCTCAAGCCGGCCCACGTGCCGGACGCGCCGACCCACCAGTCACTCCTCGCCGCCAAGCTGGCGAAGGCCGAGAACAAGGAAGAGGTCCAGGCATGAAGCAGCGCAAGCTCGTCGTCATCAGCTCCGGCCTGAGCCAGCCGTCGTCGACCCGCCTGCTCGCGGACCAGCTCTCCGCGGCGGCGGTCACGGCCGCCACCCAGCTCGGCGTCGCCCTCGACACGCAGGTCATCGAGCTCCGCGACCTGGCCCACGAGATCACCGACAACATGCTGACCGGGTTCGCTCCCACGAACCTGAAGCAGGCCCAGGAGGCGGTCACCGCCGCCGACGCGCTGATCGTGGTGACCCCGGTGTTCAGCGCCAGCTACAGCGGCCTGTTCAAGTCCTTCGCCGACGTCCTCGACAAGGACGCCCTGGTGGACAAGCCGGTCCTGCTCGCCGCGACCGCCGGGACCGCACGCCACTCGCTGGTCATCGACCACGCGCTCCGGCCGCTCTTCGCCTACCTGCGCGCCACGATCCTGCCGACCGGCGTCTTCGCGGCCAGCGACGACTGGGGCGCCAACTCGGTCGAGGGCCCCCTGCGCGGCCGCATCGAGCGCGCCGCCGCCGAGCTGGCCCGCGAGGTCGAGCGCCGCGAACCCGCCGTGGTCACCGACCCGTTCGCGCTCACCACAAACTTCGAGGACCTTCTGAAGAACCTTTGACGGTACGGGACACGAGAGGTCCCCGAGAGTCGCAGCGGCCTGGTTGCCACACCGGGCCGTTGCGCCCGTTTCCCTACCGGTGCATGGTCACCGTCAGGGAATGTAGTTCTCGCTGAGGACCCAGCCCCCGATCGCCAGCGCGAGCACCGCCACGTTGACCCAGCGCACCCGCAACCGCCGCCGCCCGTCGTCGGGCAGCGCGCCGACCTCCGTCACCGCCGCCCGGAACCACCGCACCCCCGCGGCGATGGCCCGCCGATCGAACGCCGTCTGCAGCGCCGCGACGTCGACCGGCCCGTGCCCGCGCGGATCGAGGAAGGTGTCGTCGAGCTCCGCCGCCCCGAGCAGGCTGCGGGCGATCCGCCACCGGTGGAAGGTGTTGTTGACGACCACCTCGTACGGGGTGACGACCACGCTGACCGACGGCCCGAAGAGATAGAGGATCGGCCCGACCGGCCCGACGATCGTCACGGCGAGCATGGTCTCGCCGGGCCGGTCGAGCGCCAGCACGACCGCCATCACGACCACCCACAGCCCGAGAAGGATCAGAACCTGACCTTCCCGGCGCCGATACACCCGTCGTTCGCGAGACACGGCCGGGAGCTTAGATCCCCCCAGGCACGCGGGTCTCCCCGGGAACCGGCCGTGGAGAAGTACCGGAGCGACGACGTCAGCCACCGGCCGGCGATCACGGTCAGGAGTTCCCTCGGGACCTGGATGGCTGATCAGCGGGCGGACTGGAGGGCCGTCAGCAGCGCGAACGACGGCCCGTCCACCGATCTGCATGTGTCGCTCAGGGCGACCACCCCCACCCGCCGCTCCGTGTCGAAACCGGCGAACGACGCGAATCCGCCGGTAGCCCCATTGTGGAAGATCTGCACGAATCCACCCTGCTTCGGATGCAGCTGCCGGGACATCCAGCCCAGCCTCGCGGTCAGGAACGGGTTCACCCGGTGCTCGACGCCGAGGGCTGTCGCCACCGCCGGCGTCAGCTCGCCGGCCGGATCCCACTGGGCCCGCACGAAACGGGCCACATCATCGACGGTCGAGCGCAGGCCGCCGGCTCCGGCCAGGGCGGCCAGGTGCCAGGGGGCGGCGGGACGGCCGGGCTTGCGGTGACCCTGTGTAGTCGGGCCGGCTATGCCCGTACCCGTCAGGTCCAGAGGCCGGGTGATCTCCCGGGTGACCAGGTCCTCGTAGCTGAGGCCGGCGCGGCGCGCCAGCGCCAGGCCGAGCAGACCGGCGCCGAAGTTCGAATAGCGGAAACGGCGGCCAGGCGTCGTGCTCAGGCGCGTGCGGGCCAGGGCCCGCAGCAGGAAATCCTCCGAGCAGCCGGCGTACGGGTCCGGCTGTCCCGGACGCAGGATCGCGCCCAGCAGCATGCCGGTGGGCAGGCGCGGCAGCCCCGACGTGTGCGTTGCCAGGTGACGGAGCGTGATCGGCGCGCCGTCACGGAGCGGCACGGTGGCACCGGACGGGAGCAGGTCGCGCAGCGGCTCGTCGAGGGTGACGGCGCCGGCGACGGCGAGGCGGGCCAGGGTCAGCGCGGTGAAGACCTTGGTGATCGAGCCGATCTCGAAGCGGGTGGAGCCGTCCAGGCCGGCCGTTCCGCGCACCGTGACGTCGTCGCCGGCGATCGTGGCGACCACGACGCCGTGCCGGCGGGACGCGAGGGCGGAAACGGTCTGTTCGAGATCGGTCATGGCTCCATGATGGGTGGACCGCACAAGATGCTGGGTGGACCGCACGAGGCGGCCGCCTACGATGTCGGGGTGCCCCGCGTCTCCGAAGCCCACCTCGCCGCCCGCCGCCAGCAGATCCTCGACGCCGCCGTGCGGTGCTTCCTCCGCAAGGGCTTCCATCAGACGTCGATGCAGGACGTGATCAAGGAGGCGGACCTGTCGGTCGGCGCCTTCTACCGGTACTTCAAGAGTAAGAACGAGCTGATCACCGCGATCGCCGGCGACAAGATCAGCCAGGTGACGTCGGTGCTGGACGAGCTGCTCACCGCCGAGCCGTCCCCGGCCGTGCCGGAGATCATCGATCGGGTTCTCGAGCTGATCGACCGCTCGGTGGAGGAGGACGGGCCGGTGCGGATCGCCGTGCAGGTCTGGGGTGAGGCGGTGCACGATCCGGAGGTGGGCGCGCTGGTCGCCGAGATCTATGGCCGGGTTCGGTCACGGGCCGTGCAGATCGCCGAGCGGGCGCAGGCCGGCGGGCAGTTGCACGCGGACGCGGATCCGGTCGGGGTGGGGGCGGCCCTTTTCGGTCTGATCCAGGGCTACATCCTGCAGCGGATCCTGCTCGGGAACGTGGACCGCAAGCAGTATGTGAACGGGGTCCGGGCGCTGGTCACCAGTTAGTTCGCGCTCTTCCGCGGCGCATTCCCGCTCTTCCGCGGCTCGGTCGTGCTCTTCTCGCCGGCCAGCCTGCGGATCGCGGCGGTCAGCCCGGGCTCGTCGAGATCGGTCTCGGTGGTCAGGGTGAGCAGGATGATCCCGTCGATCAGCGCGCAGATGTCCCGCCCGGCGGCCGCTCCGACATACGGCTCCAGGATTGCCGGCAGGCCGCGCATCCAGACGTCGGCGAGCGGTCGCAGGGCGGCGTCCCGGGCCGCGGCCAGGCACAGTTCGTACTCCAGGCGCACCTGGCGGCGGTCGGCCAGGTACTCCCGCACCAGCTCGGTCAGCGCTGCCGCCATGTCCGGCGCGTTCCTCAGGCGCTCGCCCCACTGATCCAGATCGGTCTGGAGCGCGTCGACGGCATGCCGGAGGCCGGCCGCGATCAAATCATCAAGAGTCGGGAAATAGTAGGTCGTCGCGCCCAGCGGCAGCCCGGCCTTCGCGGCGACCGCCCGGTGCGTTGTCCGCCCGACGCCGGCCTCGGCGATCACTTCCATCGTGGCGGCGGCCAGCGCGGCACGTCGCGCCTCGGGATCGCGAGCGCGGCGCCCGGTCAATGCGCCGTCCCGCTGTGCATGTTCAGCATCACGACTCCGGCGATGATCAGTGAGATTCCGGCAACTTTAGCCGTCGTGACCGGCTCGCCGAGGAACACCGCGCCGATCGCCACGATCGCGGCCGTGCCGACACCGGACCAGATCGCGTAGGCGATGCCGACCTGCATGCCCTTCACCGCCTGCGAAAGCAGCACGAACGACGCTCCGTAGGCGGTCAGGCACGCGAGCGTGGGCCACAGTCGTGTGAAGCCCTCGGTCGCCTTCATCAGGCTGGTGCCGACCAGCTCGGCCGCGATGGCCCCGAACAAGAACACGTAAGGCACGGCGTGCCCCTCTCTTGTACATTCGTACTTGTACGATCGTACAATAAAACCCCTTCCGATGTACGGAGTCTCGGCCGTCCTCAACCGCAACCCCGGCAGTCCCGCCCCTTCCGCGTTCCTGGCCGTCCCGCGCACGAAGGCATCGCGAGTACCGCCCTCAGCACCGGCCGGTCTCAGCACCGTCCGGTCTCAGCCCCGTCCGGTTCGGGTGCCCAGATAGGTGAGCGGCCCCGGATCGGGCACCGGCAGTTCGACGAAGCCCAGCCGGTCGTAGAAGGCGCGCGCCGTGACGTTCGCGGTCACCATGCCGACGTGCACGCCCGGCGCCGGAACCGCGGACAGGAACCGCTCGATCAGCCGTCGTCCGTGCCCCTGCCGCTGGTAGTCCGGCAGCAGATCGATGTGCAGGTGCGCCGGATAGCCGTCGAGGCCGGGCACCAGCATGCGCTCGGGATGGTGATGCAGCGCGTGCATGTCCTGCTCGGGGCTGCGCGGCGGAGGCGGCGGGACCGGGTAGCGGTCGCCGAGGCGCGGAATCCAGTCGCTCCGGTAACGGCGGACGAAGGCCGCGGTGTCAGCGGTCCCGACCACGTAGCCGACCGCCCGCCCGGCGACCTCCGGCGGAGAGCTGCCGCCCGGTCGCGAGCCCGCGCCCGGCCGTGGTGCGCCGCCCGGCCGTTGAGCAATGCCCGGCCCCTGTGCGCCGCTCGGCCGTGGTGCGCCGCCCGGCTGTTGAGCAATGCCCGGCCCCTGTGCGCCGCTCGGCCGTGGTGCGGCGTCCGGCTGTGGTGCGGCGTCCGGCTGGCCGGTGTCGGCCAGGACGAAGGCCAGGTCCGGCTCCAGGTGCACATACGGGCCGGCGAACAGGTCGCCCATCAGGGCGTCGGTGGTGTAGTGGCCCCGGGCGTCCCCTCCCGCGGCGGCGGTCCGGACACAGATGTCATAGACGGCGGCCAGGTCAGCGGCCTGGAACGGGCGGATGATCAGCACGGCCGGACCCTATGCGGTGGAAGCGGTTCCACCGCAACAGCCGGCTCTCACCTCATGGCGCACCTCCGCAGGACGCGCGGAGCACCGGCCGGCTGGGGAACAGGCGGCCGGGCGACGGGGCGCCGAGCGCGGCCCGGACGGCGGACACCGCGATCAGCTCGACCGGGTGGGTGGCGGTCGACAGGGCCGGGTGGACGGCCTCGGCCAGGGGACTGTCGTCAAAACCGGTCACGGCCACGTCGTGCGGGACCCGGAGGCCATCGGTCGCCAGGGCTTGCAGGACGCCGAGCGCCGTGGCGTCGCTGACCGTGGCGATGGCGTCGGTGTCCGGCCAGCGGCGGAGGATCTCGCGGGCGGCGGAGCGGCCCCGGACGGTGGTGAAGTCGCCGTGCACCACGCGCTGGGGCAGGCCGGCCGCGCGGGTCAGCCGGGTGTAGGCCGCCATCGGCGCGCGGGAGGCGGCCAGCCAGCGCGGTCCGGCGACCAGGGCGATGCGGCGGCGGCCCGACCCGTACAGATGAGTGAGGAGCGCGCCGACGCCGGCCGCGCTGTCGACGTCGCTGCCGCCCGCGCCGATCACCGCGGTCCGGCCGCGCAACGCCGCGGGCAGGCCGGCCAGCAGCGCGCGGTCGTGGCCGGCCAGCACCAGCGCGGCGACGCTGCGGTCGGCGGCCAGCCGGTCCAGCTCGGCCGACGCGCTCAGCGGCAGGCGCAGCAGGGCGGTGCCGAGGCCGTCCGGCTCGGTGGCGGCGGACATCGCGGCGGCGGCCCTGGTGACGAACGGATCGCGGAGGATGTCGGCGCGGGCGTCGCGGACCGCGAAGACGATCCGGGTGCCGGACCGGTGCGCCAGCCGGCGGGCGACCGGGTGCGGCACGTAACCCAGGTCGGCGGCGGCCCGGCGGACCGCGTCGCGGCTGGCCGCCGAGGAGGGACCCCGGCCGGAGAGCACGCGCGAGGCGGTCGCCGTGGAGACACCGGCCCGGCGGGCGACGTCGGCGAGGCCCGGATTCGCTGTCATGACGCCATCCTGGCGCGGGCGTACGACACTTTTTTGTCGGGGGGCCGGTCTACTGTGCCGGGCATGACGACGTTGACGGATCGTCCGCACACCGCGCTGCTGGTCATCGACGTGCAGAACGGGGTGGTCGCCGGCGCGCCACGGCGTGACCAGGTGATCGCGAACATCAACACGCTGCTGGCGAAGGCGCGCCTCGAGGACGTGCCGGTGATCTGGGTGCAGCACTCCGACGACGGCCTGGTCCGGGGCAGCGACGACTGGCAGCTGGTGCCGGAGCTGGCGCGCCGCGACGCCGAGCCGCTCGTGCACAAGGAGTACGGCGACTCGTTCGAGGCGACCGAGCTCGAGGAGCTGCTGGCCGCGCGCAAGGTCGGCCGGCTCGTGGTGACCGGGGCGCAGAGCGACGCGTGCATCCGGGCGACCATCCACGGCGGGTTCGTCCGCGGCTATGACGTCACCCTGGTCTCCGACGCGCACACCACGGAGGACCTCACCGAGTACGGCGCGCCCGCCCCGGAACAGGTCATCGCGCACACCAACCTCTACTGGCAGTGGCAGAGCGCGCCGGGCCGCACCGGCGTGACGGCCGAGACGGCGAAGGTCACGTTCGGCGGGTGATCGCGCGCGTGGCCCCGGCCGGGTTCGTAAGGTTGCCGGATGAGCACCGACAACCTGTGGCTTCAGAAGATCGCCGAGAACCCGGGGCACTCACAGTGGTACATCGACCGGTTCCGGGAGATGGCCGCTCGCGGTGACGACCTGGGCGGCGAGTCCCGCATGATCGACGCCATGGTGCCGCGGGGCGCCCGGATCCTCGACGCGGGGTGCGGCACCGGCCGGGTGGGCGGGCGGCTCGCCCGCGCCGGGCACACGGTCGTCGGCGTCGACCTGGATCCGGCGCTGATCGAGGAGGCCCGCCGGGACTACCCAGACGTGCGGTGGCAGGTCGGTGACCTCGCGGAGCTGTCGCTCGGGGAGAGCTTCGACGTGGTGGTGTGCGCCGGCAACGTGATGACGTTCGTGGCGCCGGGCAGCCGGGGGACGATCCTGGGCCGGTTCCGGGAGCACCTCTCCGACGGTGGCCGGGCCGTTGTCGCGTTCGGATCGGGACGGGGGTACGAGTTCGAGGAGTTCCGGAAGGACGCCGCGGTGGCGGGGCTGGAGCCCGACCTGCTGCTGAGCACGTGGGATCTGCGCCCGTTCACCGCGGACGCCGGCTTCCTGGTGGCGGTCCTCCGAGCCGCCTGATTCACCGGGAACAAAGAGGCCGAGCCGTCCGAGCCGCCGGGCACAAAGAGGCCGAGCCGTCCGAGCCGCCGGGCACAAAGAGGCCGAGCCGTCCGAGCCGCCGGGCACAAAGAGGCCCGGGGCGGCGGACGAGGGGGTGGGTCAGCGGGTGGGGGTCAGTGGGGCAGGAGCCGGAACAGGGTCAGCCACTGTTCCGGCCAGACCTCGCCCACCGGCAGGTCCGGGTCGAGGCGGCAGGCGCGGAAGGCGGCGTACGCCCGCTGCCGGCCGTGATCGCGGCTCAGTGTCGCGAACAGGGAGCCGCCGACGCCGGTGAAGCCGCGTTCGACCAGCCGCCGGTAACCGGGCAGGTGTTCCGGTGCGACGAGCGGCACCGGCCGGCGGTCGAGCACTAGGACGCCGCCGTCGACGCGCGGGACCGGCCGGAACGCGGTGGCCGGCACCCGCGCGGCGAGCGTCCACGTGAACTCCGGCCAGGTCAGCACGGTGAGCCGGCTCCAGCGGCCGTAATCGCCGGTGCGTTTGCGGGCGTACTCCCACTGGGTCAGCAGGGTGGCGCGCCGCAGACCCGGCGCACCGAGGCACCAGGTGATCACGGGGGAGGTCAGCCCGTACGGAATGTTGCCGGCCACCGCGAAGCTCCCCGCCGGCGGCTTCGCCGTCAGGAAATCGCCGGTGCGCACGGTCAGACCGGGATGCGCCGGCAGGGCGGACGCCAGGTCCGGATCGATTTCGTACGCGACGACGCGCCGGCAGCGGCGCAGCAGCTCGCTGGTGAGCCGCCCCCGGCCCGCACCCACCTCGTGGACGGTCAGGTCCGGGTCGGCTACGGCGATGTCCGCGAGGAGGCGGGCGGCGCGGGGGTCGGCGAGGAAGTTCTGGCCGTAGGCGCGGCGGGCCCGGGCGTGCGCACGCCGGGGAGACGCCGGAGCCGCCGAGCGCGGCGAGCCGGACGGCACCGGATCGCGGAACTCCGGGTGCTGCCGGCGGGGATGCTCCGGGTGCTGCCGGCGGTGATGCTCCGGGTGCTGCCGGCGGGGATGCTGTGGTGCGGAATGAGGCGCCATGGTCGGTCCTGTCTGCCGCGGGGATGCGGCGACTACGGACAGGCGTCATCGTGGCCCGTCCGGATGGGAATGGACTCGGGCCCTGGCGATCAGCGGCTGATCGGTCGGCGTCAGGCCAGGGCGGGACGCCCGGCGCGCAGACGGATCGCGTGCAGCGGTCCCCGCGCGGGCGTCAGCGCCGTGGCGAGGAGAGCGTGCGTCGTGTGCATGGCCCGAACCGTAGACCGGCGCCTCGACGAGGTCATCCGATTTTCCGCCGGACCGGGGAGGAGATCCGGACCGGGGAGGAGATCTCGGGCAGAGAAGCAGCCCGGCCGGAGGGGGTCCGGCCGGGCTGAGGGGTGGGGCGGGTCGGTTCAGATCAGCCAGCGGTTCCGCTGGACCAGGGGCAGCTTTGCCCACAGGCGACCCAGGCCCCAGGTGTGGCCGGCGTAGGTCAGCGCCAGCACGGCGGCCGCCAGCCCGTAGATCACGTGGTAGTCGACGATCGGGTTGCTCGAGCCCGACGCCAGGGGCCATTCGGCGACCCACATGAAGGCCATCATCAGACCGGTGGCGACGGCGCCGGCGCGCAGGCCGATGCCGGCGATCAGGGCGACGCCGATGCCGAGCAGGCCCAGCATGAACAGCCAGTCGACGACCGGGTTGCCGGCCATGCTGTGGAACGTGTCGACGAACGGGCCGGTCTCCAGGGAGCCGAGGAAGCCCTTGGTCGGCGAGCCGCCGTTGATCCAGGCACGGGCGGACGGGGTGGCGTACCCGAAACCGAAGGTCTTGTCGAGGAACGCCCAGAGGAAGACGAATCCGGTGGCGATCCGGAGGACGGCCAGCGAACGAGCGGCGGTGTGGGTCAACATGGAGCCCGGGGCCTCGACGTTCTCGAGGCGGGTGACGTTTTCGCGGCCGATGGTGGACATCCGGTCCTCCCTTAGACGTTGTCTTCACCTATGACTATTCGCTGCCGCGGGGCCGGGCGCCGGTGCCGGAGAGCCTCGGGTACCGGGCCGAAAGTCCTCTGTGCCGCGCGCGATGCCAGGAAATTGTGCGGGGGTTGCGCGGGGCTTCTCGCGCCATCTGAATGGTGTCGGATCGAGGACATGAGGCGGAGTGCCTGGTCACGACCCCGTTGAACGGGAAAGTTCACCCGGTCGCCTGCTGATCAGCCGTGCTTGTGGCGAAGATGTCAACCAGGGGGGTGGTTGTGATGATGATTCTCGTCGTCGCGGTGGTCGGGCTGATCCTGGCAGCGGTGCTGGCCCTCTGGCCGCTGTCCAAGGAGACGGCGTCCGAGGAGCCGGCGGAGAAGACCTGGGGCCGCGCGCCGGTGAAGCCCGTGCGGGGGCATGCCGAGCCGACAACGCTGGAGGGGATTCTCGCCGGGCAGGTGGTCCGCGGGGAGATCTCGCAGCGGCAGTACCTGCGCGCCCTGGAGAACCTGGCGGCCCGCGACGAGGAACGCCACCCGCTGATCCTGCGCTGGGACGACCGCCCCGGAGCATGGTCATAAGTCACGAGAAACACGTGCAGAAGCCCGATCATCGGCTCCGGTCACCGGGTAGAACTCAGGTGACGAACTAGGAGGGCCGCATGGCGGAGATCGTGCTGGTACGGCACGGGCAGACCGAGTGGAGTGCGAACGGGCGCCACACCTCGTACACGGATCTGGAATTGACCCCGGAGGGGGAGCGGCAGGCCCGCGCGGTCGCCGCACGCCTGGCCGGGCGCTCGTTCGCCGCGGTGCTGGCCAGCCCGCGCAAGCGGGCGCTGCGCACCGCCGAGCTCGCCGGGCTCACCGTGACCGAGGTGACCGAGGATCTCGCCGAGTGGAACTACGGCGAGTACGAGGGTGTCACCACCAAGCAGATCCGCGAGACCCGGCCGGACTGGTCGCTCTGGACCGACGGCTGCCCCGGCGGGGAGTCCCCGGAACAGGTCGGCGCCCGCCTCGACCGGGTGCTGGCCAAGGCCCGCGAGCTCGCCGAGCGGGGCGACGTGGCGCTGGTGGCGCACGGGCACTGCCTGCGGGTCACCGGAGCGCGCTGGGTCGGGCTGCCGCCCAGCGCCGGTGGCCTCCTGAAACTGGACACCGGAACCCTTTCCACGCTCGGTTTCGAGCACGCCGTGGACCCGGTCATCGCCAGCTGGAACGCCTGACATCCAACACACAGGTACGGCACATGGTGGCCCACAGGCTCGCGGCCAATCGTGGATCTACACGAGGGACCCAATGAGGGGATGACCATCATGCTCACGCAGCTCAACCCAGATTCCGCTCCCGCTCCCGCGCCCGGCCCGGTCGTCGCCGTCCTGGGGCAGCGGAGCCGGGTGGCGAGCCTCCCGCAGCACCTGCCGACCGGCTGGACGATGCGGCTGGCGACCGGGATCGACGACATCCGTCCCGAGGAGCTGGTGGTGCTCAGCGGCGCCACCGTGGACGGCGTGCGGGTGGCGCGGGCGGTGCTTCCGGCGGAGAGCCGTCTCGTCGCGCTGATCGACGACTGGGCGGCGGTCGAGCTGGTCTCCGGGGTGCTGACCGCGGGGGCGGACGTCTGCGTGCGCGGCGGGCACCCGGCGATCCTCGCCGGGCACCTGGTCGCGGTGCGACGCCGCCAGCTGGCCGCGCGTTGGGACAACCTGGAAGTGACGCTGTAAGACCGGCCCGGAGCCACGCGCCGGCCCGGAGCCACGCGCCGGCCCGAGCCACGCGCCGGCCCGGAGCCACGCGCCGGCCCGAGCCACGCGCCGGCCCGAGCCGCGCGGGCACGACACTGTCAGCCGCCGCTGAGCATGCGGGCCATCTCGGTGCGGGAGCGCACGCCCAGCCGGGCGAAGACGTTGCGCAGGTGGTGGTCCACGGTGCGCGGGCTCAGGTGCAGCTCCTGCGCCACTTCGCGGTTGGTCGCGCCACCGGCGACCAGCACCGCGATCCGTTCCTGCTGCGCGGTCAGCTCCAGCCCGTCCAGCGCGGTGGCCCGCGGATCGACCCGTTCCCCGGCGGCGCGCAGTTCCCGCATGCTCTGCGCGGCCCACGGCTCCGCGTCCAGCAGCCGGAACGTCTCGGTGGCCCGCCGCAGGTGGGTTCGCGCCTCCACGTGCCGCCGGCGCCGCCGCAGCAACCGGCCGTAGAGCAGCTCGGTGTGCGCCCGGGGGAACCCGGCCTCGCCGGTGTGCCGCAGCGCCTGATCGAAATGGCTCTCGGCGGCCTCGGCGTCGGTGGCCCGCAGCGCCCGGCAGCGGTCACGCAGCGCCAGCCAGGCGGGTTGCCCGGTGCGACCGGCCCAGCTGTCGAACCCGGTCGCCACCGCGTCCAGGCCGAGCGCGTCGTGCAGCGCCGCCTGGCCCGCGGCCTCCAGCAGGTGCGGGACGACCGCCACCTGCAGCATCGCTGAACCGTACCCGGGGGGCGCGGTCACCACCCGGGCCAGCCGCTCGGCCGCGGCCTGGGCCCGGCCGCCGACCAGGTCGAGCAGGGCCAGGGCCCATTCGCAGAGCGCGCGGGACGGCCCGGAGCCGGCCGCCTCGATCCGGGACAGGGCGGTGGCCCGGTCGCCGACCAGGGCGGCCAGGACCGCGAGCACGGCGCTGTGCACGGCGGCGAGGACCGGCTGGCCGGTGGCGCGAGCCAGGGCGGCGCCGTCAAGGGCGGCGGTGTTCGCGGCCGGGTACTCGCCGGCGGCCATGCCGGCCGTGGCGGCCATCTCCAGAGCCTGCGGCACCAGGACCGTCGCGCCCGACTCCGCCGCCAGCACCGCGGCCCGGCCGGCCAGGGCGGCGGCGCGGCGGGAGTCGCCGACCAGCACTCCGGCGGTGGCCGCGCGCAGCAGCGACCGCGGGTCGGCCACCCGGTCGGCCACGTCGAGGGCCTGCCGGAACCGGGCGAACGCGGCCGGCTCGTCGCCGTCGGCCATGCCCGCCAGGCCGGCCACGTGGTGGAACGCGAGCGTGACGGCCGGCGGTTCGTCGCCGCGCCGGTAGGCCAGCACCCGGTGCGCCAGGCAGGCGTATCGGCGCTGCTCACCGGGGCGGGCGGCGGCCTCACCGGCGAGCGCGAGAGCGTCCAGGGCGGTGGCCGTGTCGGTGTCGGCCAGTTCGGCGGCCACGTCGAGGAGCAGCTCGCGGGCGCCGGGACGGCCGTCGGGCAGGCCCATCTCGGCGGTCAGCCCGCGGGCGCGGACCCGGGCCTGGCCGGCCGCGGGCGGGACCCGGCGGATCAGCAGCCCGGCGTCGTGCGGGCGGCCGGCCAGCCACGCCGACCGGGCCGCGTCGACGAGCACCGCGCCCTGGTCGGCCGGGTCGGCGGAGAGGTCGGCGGCGTAGCGGCGGGCCTCGGTGGCGGTGCTGGGCTCGGCGGCGCGGGCGGCGCGGGTCAGTTCGGCGGCGAGCGCCGGGTCGGGGCCGATGGTGGCGGCGGCGCGGTGCAGCAGCGCGGCGAGGCGGTCGCCGCGGGCGGCGAGGACCCGGGCGAGCGCGGCGTGGGCGGCGCGCCGGTGGCCGGCCGGGTTTTCCGTGTACGCGCAACCGCGTGCCGGCGTCGACGGGAAGGACACCCCGGAGCCGTCGATGACGACGAGCCCGGCCCGCTCGGCCGGCGCGAAGTCCGCCAGCAGGCGGTCCGATCCAGCGGAAGCGCTCGCCCTGCTCGAGGGGGCGGAGCTCTCCGAGCCGGGCGAGGACTCGCGGCTCGCGGCTCCGGGAGCGGCGGCGCCGTGGCGGGGCAGGAGCGCGGCGGCGGCCAGGATGTCCGGCAGGGCCGCGAACGGCGGGGCCGCCGCCAGCAGGAGCAGGTCGCGGGTGGCCGCCGGGAGGGCGTCCAGCTCGGCGCGGAAGCGGCGGCGCAACGGGCTCTGCGGTGGCAGGCCGGCCGGCAGCGGGGCGTAACCCCGGCGCTGCTCCGCCGAGAGCGCCGCGGCCAGGTCGATCAGCGCGGCCGGGTTGCCGCCGGCCCGGTCGAGGACCGCGTCGGCGACCTCGCGGGCCAGGTCGGGCGCGTGCCGGGCGAGCAGTTCCCGGGCCTGCTCGGCGGGGAGCGGCCGGAGGTGGTGCACCGGCAGGCCGCCCGGATCGGCGCCGGCCGGCATGGTGGCCAGCAGCGCGAACCGGGCCGTGCGGCGGGCGGCGAACCGGACGGCCTGCCAGGAGGGCTCGTCGAGCAGGTGGGCGTCGTCGATCACGCAGAGGACCGGGCGCCGGGCGGTGAGCGTACCCACCAGGGTCTGCAGGGAGAGGCCGAGCGCGAGGCGCTCCGCCTGCGGTGACGCGCCGCTCAGGCCGCGTCGCAACGCGGCACGTGGCTCCGGCTCGAGCTCGGCGATCACGTCACGCACGCCGGTGAGCAGGCTTTGCAGCCCCGCGTACGGCACACCGGACTCGTCGGCGTGCCCGGTCGCGGACAGGACCGTCCATCCGGGGGCGGCCGCGCTCACGATCCGGCTCAGTGTGGTGCGGCCCGCGCCGGGCAGGCCGCAGACGACGAGCGCGCTGCTCCGGCCGGCCTCAGCGTCGCCGAGGAGCCGGCTGACGGCTGCCCGGTCGGCCGGCGGAAGTTTCTGCACTGACGGTGCATCAAACATGCGGCGAGTTTTCCGCGTCGAGCGCCGGTTGAAAAGGGGCGTTTCGGTTTCTGAAATTTCCTCCAGATTGCCAACTGATGACAACGCCGGTGATTTCGCCGATGCCAGACCCGCTACGACCCGCTGAGACTGACGCTCGTCGATCCGGACCCCCGCGGATCCGATCCCCCCTCAAAGGAGAATCGACGTGACGTCAACCGCTCCCTCCCGGGCACGACGCTTCCTGCTCACCGCAGCGGCGGCCCTCGCACTGACCGCAGGTCTGGGTGCCACCGCCGCACAGGCCGCCGACAACCCCTACGAGCGCGGCCCGGCGCCGACGCTCAGCGCGCTGCAGGCCTCCCGCGGCCCGTTCGCGGTCTCGCAGACCTCGGTCTCCCGGCTCGCGGTCACCGGATTCGGCGGCGGCGAGATCTACTACCCGACCTCGACCAGCTCCGGCACGTTCGGCGCGATCGCCATCTCGCCGGGCTTCACCGCGTACTGGTCGAGCATCTCCTGGCTCGGCCCGCGCCTGGCCTCGCACGGCTTCGTGGTGATCGGCATCGAGACGAACACCACCGCTGACCAGCCGGCCTCCCGGGGCAGCCAGCTCCTGGCCGCGCTGGACTACCTGACCCAGCGCAGCTCGGTGCGCACCCGGATCGACGCGACCCGGCTCGCGGTGGCCGGGCACTCGATGGGCGGCGGTGGCAGCCTGGAAGCGGCGAGCGACCGGCCGTCACTGCAGGCCGCGGTGCCGCTCGCGCCGTGGAACACCGACAAGACCTGGTCCGAGCTCCGGGTCCCGACCCTGATCATCGGTGGCGAGTCGGACTCGATCGCGTCCGTCGCCTCGCACTCGATCCCGTTCTACAACAGCATCCCGGCGTCGGCGGAGAAGTCGTACGTGGAGCTCAACAACGCGAGCCACTTCTTCCCGCAGTCCACCGACACGTGGACCGGGGTGCAGATGGTCTCCTGGCTGAAGCGCTTCGTCGACAACGACACCCGGTACGACCAGTTCATCTGCCCGGGACCGAGCACCACCGCGATCTCGGACTACCGGGCCACCTGCCCGCTGGTCTGATCCTTCGCGGACAGAACCGGGCCGGCGGTGTGAGCACACACCGCCGGCCCGGTCCTCGTGCCGGCGCCGCCATGACGGGGGGCACCGCGGCGCCGGCACGGAGGAACAGCGCTACGAGGTCGCGGCCGCCGACGGCTTGAGCACCGAGCAGGTCTCGACGGCCTTCTTCGTGGTGGCGTCGGACTCGTCGAGGTTCGCGGTGTCCGTGACGCCGTTCTCGGTCAGGCAGTTGGTGTAGGCCGCGTCCGCACCGCCGCCGGCGTTGCTGCCGCCGTTGCCCCGGCCGGCGCCCATGCTCGGGCGCACCGAGGCGCACGCGGTCTGCGCCTTCTCCCAGGTCGCGTCGTCGACACCGGCGGGCTGCTGGAACATGCCGCCACCGGGGAAGCCGCCGCGCTGACCGGCGCTGCCGGACGGGCGGGGCTGACCGGACGGCAGCGCGCCGGCGTTCCCGCCGGGCGCGCCGGAGGGGCGGACGCCGCCGGGCGCGCCGGACGGCCGGGTGCCGCCGTTGCCCCCGCCGGGACCGCCGGACGGCATCGTGATGGTCACGCCGTTGGCGTTCAGGCAGCTGACGTACGCGGCGAACGCCGAGTTGCCACCGCCGCCCTGCGCGCTGCTGTCGGTCGCGGTGCTGCTGTCGTCCGATCCGCCGCCGCAGGCCGCCGTGAACAGCACGGCCGCGGAGGCCACGAGCAGAGCGCCCGCGCGGCGGCGCGCCTTCGAACTGACTACCGGCACGTTGATCTCCTGGGGGACGAAGCGGGGACTGTCGGATCAGAGAAAAACCCCCGCACCTGGGTACGGCATCGGACGACCCTGGGAATTGCGTAAGAGCGGGTCCGGGCGCTCCTAGCGAACTCCGAGGCGGGACCGAGCCCGCGGCGAGGACGGCTCGCCAGACTCCTCGGCCATGGGTGTTGCACTGGCCGGTCGCCGGCGTTTGATCTGGCTCCTCGTGGCGGCCGTCGTGCTCGCGTCGATCGCCTTCGGCGTGGTGCGTGCGCTGACGGCGGGCGCCGCGGACGAAGAGACGAAGGCGGCCGAGACGGCCACCGTCGACAAGGGCGTGGTGACCACCGAGGTCGCCACCACCGGCACGCTGCAGGCCGCGCAGACGCGCAGCCTGTCGTTCTCGGTCGACGGCACGGTGGAGACCGTCACGGTACGGGCCGGCACGACGGTCACCGCCGGTCAGGTGCTCGCGACCGTCGACGACACTGACGCGGCCGAAGCGGTCGACGACGCGCAGGACGCCCTCGACGAGGCGCGGGACAACCTCGACGAGGCGGAGGAGAACGCGGCGGCGGCCGGCGCGACCACCGCGGCGACGACCGGGTGCGACGTCGCTGCGGCGTACACGACCGGCGCGACGGCCTCACCCACGGTCTCAGCGATGCCATCAGCCACGGCGGCGGCGTCACCCTCGTCTCCCGCGACGGCCACGGCTTCGGCTTCGGCGACCTCTGCTCGTACCTCGAAAGCGGCGTCTCCCACCACCACGCCGGGCGCGGGCAGGGGCGGGACCACCGGAGGGTCGTCCGGAAGCTGCGGCAGCAGCTCCGGCGGCAGTAGTGGCAGCAGCGGCAGCGGCAGTAGTGGCAGTGGCAGCGGCGGGGGGCAGCAGGGCGGCGGGAGCAGCAGCGGCAACGACGCGATCCTGAGCGCGCAGCAGCGGGTGAACAAGGCCGAGGTGACGCTCGACGAGGCCGAGGAGGCCCTCGACGGGGCGACGATCACCGCGCCGATCGCCGGCAAGATCCTCACGGTGAGCGGCAAGGTGGGCAGCCAGGTCAGCTCCGGATCGGCGTTCATCACCCTGGCCGACGTGTACGACATGCAGATCAGCGCGGACTTCCCGGAGGCCGACGCCGATCACCTGGCCGTGCGGCAGAAGGCCGTGATCACGCTCGCCGACCGGGCGGGGGAGACGTTCGACGCCACCGTCGTGCAGGTCGACCCGGTCGGCACCAGCGACGGCACGCTGACCCGGTTCGGCGTGGTGCTCTCCTTCGACGACGCGCCGGAGGAACTGCTCGTCGGGCAGAGCGCCAACGTGCGGGTGACCACCGGCACCAAGAAGGACGTGCTGCGGGTTCCCAGCACGGCGGTGCACGACGTGAGCGGGACCACCGGGACCGTGCTCGCCGGCGGCTCTCCGCGCCAGGTGAAGCTCGGTCTGCGCGGCGATCAGTACACCGAGATCACCTCCGGCGTCGCCGAGGGTGACGTCGTCGCCAAATCATGGTGAGTTCATAGCCGGTTCAAAGACTCGGTTGCTAAACCTGCGCGGTGCTTTCCGAAACCCGTGCTGCCGTGACCGTCAGTGATCCCGGGGCGCGCCCCGCCCGCGTCCTCGTCGTCGACGACGAGCCGAACATTTCCGCGCTGCTCAGCGCGACGCTCCGGCTCGTCGCCTTCGACGTCCGGGTCGCCGGCTCCGGGCACGGCGCCCTGATCGCGGTGCAGGAGTTCGAACCGGACCTGGTCGTCCTGGACGTGATGCTCCCGGACGTGGACGGGTTCGAGGTGGCCCGGCGGCTGCGCGCCGCCGGGCACCGGGTGCCCGTCCTGTTCCTCACCGCCCGGGACGCGGTCGAGGACCGGATCGTCGGTCTCTCGGCCGGCGCCGACGACTACGTGACCAAGCCGTTCAGCCTCGAGGAGGTCGTGCTACGGATACGCGCGATCCTGCGGCGCAGCCAGCCGGACGAGCCGGCTCCGGAGACGGGCGTGCTGCGCTACGCGGACCTGGAGCTGGACGAGCACGCGCACGAGGTACGGCGGGCCGGCCGGCTGATCGAGCTGTCCCCGACCGAGTTCAACCTGCTGCGCTACCTGATGACGAACGCGGGGCGGGTGGTGAGCAAGGCGCAGATCCTGGACCGGGTGTGGAAGTACGACTTCGGTGGCGACGGCCGGATCGTGGAGTCGTACGTGTACTACCTGCGGCGGAAGATCGACCGGACGGATCCGCCGCTGATCCACACCGTGCGCGGGGTGGGGTACGCGCTGCGGTTGCCGCGCGAGGAATGACGGTGCCGGGTGGCGCGCGGGGCGGCCGGATCGGAGTGCGGCGCTGGAGTCACTGGACTCTGCGGTCGCGGCTGGTCCTGGTCGTCGCCGTCCTGTCGGGCATCGCGCTGCTGGCAGCCAATGCCGCGGGTGTCCTGCTGATCAGGTCCTATCTGCAAGAGCGGATCGATGAGCAGCTGGTCGGGATCTCCCGGCCCATGTCGGAGATCTCGCCCTGGCAGGGCGTCGCCCCGCGCGCCGGCGGCCGGTTCCGCATCGGCGCTGATCAGGTCACCTATCTTTACCGGTCGGACGGGACACTCGACCCGGCGCGGAGCTCGGCCACGTCCGATGATCGTCCGGCGGTGGAGACCCTCGACGAGGTGGCGGCGCGCGTCGGCGCGCCCTACACCGTCTCCGCCGCCGAGGGCGCCGACTGGCGGATGATCGCGGTCGCGGTCGGCGACACCGGCGGGTACGCCGTCATCGGCTCCTCGCTGATCGAGGTGGAGCAGACCACCGAACGGCTGCTGATCATCGACCTCGGGGTGATGGTGCTGATCCTGGGCCTGCTCGGGGCCGGCGCCGCGTTCGTGGTCCGGCTCGGGCTGCGGCCGCTCACGTCGATGGAGTCGGTGGCGGCGGACATCTCCGGCGGCAACCTCTCCGGACGGGTGCCCGGCCCCGACCCGCACACCGAGCCGGGGCGGCTCGCGCTCGCGCTCAACGCGATGCTCACCCGGATCGAGGCGGAGGTCGACGCGCGTACGCACTCCGAGCAGCGGCTGCGCCAGTTCGTCGCGGACGCCTCGCACGAGCTGCGCACCCCGCTCACCTCGATCCGCGGGTTCGCCGAGCTGTACCGGCGCGGCGGGGTGCTCAGCGCCGCCGAGCTCGACGAGACGATGGCCCGGATCGAGGGAGAGGCCGGGCGGATGGGTGTCCTCGTCGAGGACCTGCTGATGCTGGCCCGGCTGGACCGGCAGCGGACCCTGGAGATCCGCCCGGTGGACCTGCTGGAGATCGCCGCGGACGCCATCCGGGACGGGCACGCCCGCGCTCCCGGCCGCTCGATCGTGCTGGCCGACACGTTCGAGCCGGCGACGGTCCTCGGTGACGAGCACGGGCTGCGCCAGGTCGCGACGAACCTGGTGGCGAACGCGCTGACGCACACCCCGCCGGGAACCACGGTGACCGTGCGGGTGGGGTTCTCCACCGCAGCGGCGGTCGCGGTGCGCTCGGGCCCCGTGACACCCGGTGACGACGCGCTCCTGGCCGTCCTCGAAGTCGCCGACGACGGTCCCGGCGTCGCCCCCGAGCACGCTCCGCGCGTCTTCGAGCGCCTCTACCGCGCCGACTCCAGCCGTTCCCGCCTGTCCGGCGGCGGTTCCGGGCTCGGCCTGGCCATCGTCGCGGCGATCGTGCACACCCACGGCGGGTGGGTCGAACTGGTGCCCGGCGAGTCCGGCGGGGCCTGTTTCCGGGTGCTGCTGCCCGCTGTCAGTGACTCCCTGTGAGGTTCCGAGCAAGCTCCCAGGTTCCGCCGAAGCTCCTCCTAGCCCGACCCTCGAAAGTGTGCAGCCATGAAGGTACGCCTGAGCCGCCACCCGTCCTTGGTGGTCAACGCCGTGATCGGCGTCGCGCTCGTCGCCGGAGCATTAACGGTGTACGAGACATTCTCCTCATCCGACGACGGGACGGCCGCCGTGGCCTCCGAGCGAACGGTCACCGTCCAGCAGGGAACGGTCACCAAGACCGCGACCGCTGACGGCACCCTGGAGAGCGCCAGCACGGCGAGCGCGAGCTTCGAGACCAGCGGCACTGTCACCGCGATCACCGTGAAGGTCGGTGACAAGGTCAAGAAGGGTCAGGTCCTCGCGAAGGTCGACCCGGCCGCCGCGCAGCGCACCCTGGACGCCGCCGAGGCGGACCTGGACGCCGCGCAGGACGCCCTGGACCGCGCCGAGGAGGCCGGCTCGGACACGTCCGACGCGGAGAACCAGGTGGACCAGGCCGAGCTGGCGGTGGACGAGGCGGAGGCCGGTGTCGCGGGCGCGGTGCTGACGGCGCCGATGGCCGGAACTGTCACCGCGGTCAACGGCACGCTGGGAAGCTCGTCGGGAGGGTCCTCTTCTTCCGGCGGTGCTTCAGGCGACGGTTCCAGCTCCTCCTCCAGTTCGGGATTTATTGAAATCTCCGACTTGTCCAAGATGCAGGTCAGCGCCGCCTTCGCCGAGGCCGACGCCACGAGCCTCAAGGAGAAGCAGGCCGCCACTGTCACCTGGAACGCGCTCAGCGGCGTCGAGCAGAGCGCCACGGTCACCGCGATCGACCCCTCGGCGACCACCGCGAACAGCGTCGTCACGTACGGCGTGACGCTCACCCTGGACAAGGTCCCGACCGGCGCGAAGGTCGGCCAGACCGTCTCCGTCGCGGTCACCACCGGCTCCACGGAGAACGCGGTCTACGTGAACCCGGCCGCGCTCACCACGGTCGGCAACCGGCACACGGTCACCGTGGTCGCGAACGGCGTGCAGGAGACCCGCTCGGTGGAGATCGGCCTGGAGGGCGACTCGGCCACCGAGATCACGTCCGGCCTGACCGCCGGCGAGCAGGTCGTCGTGAAGACCACCTCGTCCAGCACGACGAGCGGCAACCAGCAGCAGGGCGGATTCCCCGGCGGCGGTGGCAACTTCGGTGGCGGCGGGGCCGCTCCGGGCGGCGGCGGCAACCTCGGCGGCGGGGGCGGGCGATGAGCAAGCCGGTCCTCGAGGTCCGCGGCCTCAAGAAGATCTACGGCGAGGGTGAGGCGACAGTGCACGCGCTGCGCGGGGTCTCGCTGACCGTCCAGCGGGGCGACTACGCGGCGATCATGGGTTCGTCCGGGTCCGGCAAGTCGACGCTGATGAACATCCTCGGCGCGCTGGACATCCCCACCTCCGGCACGTACCTGCTGGACGGGGTGGACGTGAGCCGCCTCTCCGACGCGCAACTGGCCCTGGCCCGGAACCGGCTCATCGGCTTCATCTTCCAGGCGTTCAACCTGATCCCGCGGACCAGCGCCGTGGCGAACGTGGAGCTGCCACTGGCGTACGCCGGGGTGAAGCCGAAGGAGCGCCGCCGGCGCGCCATCGAAGCCCTGGACGTCGTCGGGCTGGCGGACCGCGCCGGCCACGAGCCCAACCAGCTCTCCGGCGGCCAGCAGCAGCGGGTCGCGGTGGCTCGCGCGCTGGTCACCGAGCCGGCCCTGCTGCTCGCCGACGAGCCCACCGGCAACCTGGACTCGAAGTCGACCGACGACGTGCTGCAAGTCTTCGACGATCTCAGCGCCGCCGGCCGGACCATCGTGATCATCACGCACGAGGACGAGGTCGGCGCCCGCGCCAAGCGGCTGATCCGGCTGGTCGACGGCTCGATCGTGACCGACGTGCGGCAGTCGCCGCTGCACCTGCCGCCGGTCGGCGCGGTCGCGGCAGCGGGGCGGCACCACGTATGAGCCTCCTGGAAGTTCTTCGGTTCTCGTTGCGCGGCCTGTCCGCCAACAAGCTGCGCTCCGCGCTCACGATGCTGGGCATCCTGATCGGCGTGGCCGCCGTGATCCTGCTGGTCGCGGTCGGCAACGGCTCGGCCAAGGCGATCAGCGACCGGATCGAGGCGCTCGGCACGAACACCATCACGGTGATGAGCACCGGCCGGGGCGGCTCCAGCAGCACCTCGCTCACCACGGAGATGTCCGACGCGCTGGTCGACCCCGCGCTGGCGCCGGACGTGAAGTCGGTGTCGCCGGTGGTCAGCTCGTCGTCGGCGACAATGACCTACGAGGGCACCGACCACGCGGTGGCGACGTTCGTCGGCACCACGCCGAGCTGGTTCGCCGCCTCCAGCACGCCGGTCGGCGCCGGCGCCATGTTCACCGCGGACGACGTCGACCAGGGCCGGCGGGTCGTGGTGCTCGGTCAGACCGTGGCCGAGGAGCTGTTCCCCGGTGTCGACCCGATCGACAAGCAGGTCACCGTCGGGGGCGCGCTCTTCACCATCGTCGGCGTCCTGGAGGAGAAGAGCTCCACCGGATTCAACGACGCCAACGACACGGCGATCGCCCCGCTCACCGCGGTGCAGCAGGTGCTGACCGGGTACGGCGCGCTCACCTCGATCATCGTCGAGGCGTCCGACCCGGACCGGGTGGACGCCGCGCAGGACCAGGTGTCGACCATCCTCGACCAGAAGCTGGACGTCGCGGCCACCAGCGGGAGCACGCCGTACCGGATCCAGAACGCGTCCTCGCTGCTGGAGACGCAGACCGAGACCGCCGACACGTTCACCACGCTGCTCGGCGCGGTCGCCGCGATCAGTCTGCTGGTCGGCGGCATCGGCATCACCAACATCATGCTGGTGACGGTCACCGAGCGGACCCGGGAGATCGGCATCCGCAAGGCGCTCGGCGCGCCGCGGCGGGTGATCCTGACCCAGTTCCTGATCGAGGCGACGCTGCTCAGCGTGCTCGGCGGCGGCCTCGGCGTGGCCGCCGCGCTGATCGGCAGCCACTTCACCATCGTCGGCGTGAAACCGGTCATCGTGCCCAGCTCGATCGGGCTGGCCGTGGGCGTCTCCGTCGCGATCGGCCTGTTCTTCGGCGGCCTGCCCGCCGCCCGCGCCGCCCGGCTGCGTCCCATCGACGCGCTGCGCTACGAGTGAGGACGTCAACTGTGAACCGGATGAACGACGAGACCGCGGTGATCCCGGCCCTGCCCTCCCCGGAGGAGCACGAGGGCCTCTCCCAGGAACTGGCCGCCGCCGCGCCGAAGCGCTGGTGGAACAGGGGCACTGTGGGACTGGGGGTGGCGGCGCTGCTGATGGGCGGCTTCCTCGGCGGCGTGCAGGCGCAGAAGCAGTGGGGTACCGAGACGGCCGCGGCCAGCGGGTTCCCCGGTGGCGGCGCCCGCGGGTCGGGTGGCTTCCCGGGCGGTCTGTCCGCGAGCGGCGCGCCGGGCGCCGGGTTCGATCAAGCCGCCAGCCAGGAGGCGGCGAGTGGCACCACCGGCAAGGTGAAGCTCGTCAACGGCAAGACGATCTACATCGAGACCGAGGACGGCAGCACCGTCACGGTCAAGACCGACGGCGACACCACTGTCGCGACGGCCAAGAAGGGCAAGCTCAGCGACGTCAAGGCCGGCGACTCGGTGACCGTCGAGGGGGAGACCGGCACCGACGGATCGGTGACCGCGACGAGCGTCACCAAGAAGTAGGCATTGATGACCGCCCAAGCCGGCCCGCCCCGCACCGGCGGGCCGGCCCTGGCGCGGCGACTCCTCCCGCCGAGCCGCTCGCGCACCGGCACCTGTCGGCACCCCTCGCGGTGTCCGAGATCACCGCGCCGGACTGACCTGCGATTTAGCGACGCTGCGTGACGTGGGTTACCGGAATCCCGTGGCCGCCGTCACTTTCGTCGTCAGAGTTTTACCTGGTGGATTTGGGTAAGTCGCAGAACTGCGGAATCCTTGTTCTCGGAAGCGACGAGGCTTTCTCCGTCACTATCCGTCGAGGAGTTCGACATGCCTTTTCTTCGTCAGGTCCGTACCTCCATCGCCAATTCCCGTGCCGAGCGCCGCGCCCGCCGTCAGCTGAGCGAGGAGCTGGCCGCGTTCCGCACCGCCGCCGAGCGCAGTGAGCTGGACATGATCCTGAGCCGCCACAGCGCCGACGAGACCCGCGAGATCCACGCCATCCTCAACCAGCAGGACGCCGACCGGCGCTACCAGGTGGGTGTCGCAGCGCACCAGAATTGATCCACACTGTTCCACGGGCCGCGAGGGCAGGCCCGCCGGGTTACCGCTGCGAGTCCGGACCGTCCCCGGATGGCGCAGGCTGACCCAGAACCGCCCCTGGCGAGCGAAGTGCGCCAGGGGCGGTTCGCTTATCCGGTTCCGGCCCGTCATCGTCAGGAAAGATCAAGGTTACTCACCCATTTTTCAGGTAGCTCGCAGAATCTTTGGGGATCCTTTGAGACATGCTTGAGGTCTCCGCGCTCGGGTGGACCGTCACCATCGGTGTCATCGTCGCCCTGCTCGCCCTCGATTTGACTCTCGGGGTGCTCCGTCCACACGTCGTCGGCTTTCGCGAAGCCGCCGCCTGGTCAGTTTTCTACATCGCTGTCGCGATAGCGTTCGGCATAGTCTTCGGAAGCATCGTCGGCTGGGATTTCGGCACCCAGTATTTCGCCGGATACATCGTCGAGAAGAGCCTGTCGGTCGACAATCTCTTCGTCTTCGTGATCATCATGAGCACGTTCGCGGTGCCACCGCGTTACCAGCAGGAAGTGCTCACGTTCGGCATCATCATCGCGCTGGTGCTGCGGGTCATCTTCATCGCGCTCGGCGCCGCCCTGCTCAACGCGTTCTCGTTCATGTTCCTGATCTTCGGCCTGATCCTGCTCTACACCGCGGTCCAGCTCTTCCGCCACCGTGACGAGGATCCGGACGTCGGTGAGAACGGCCTGGTCAAGGCCGCCCGCCGCCTCCTGCCGATCAGCGACGAGTACGTCGACGGCAAGATGACCACCCGCATCGACGGCAAGCGGATGTTCACCCCGCTCTTCCTGGTCCTGCTCGCCATCGGCGGCACCGACCTGCTGTTCGCCCTCGACTCGATCCCGGCCGTCTTCGGCGTGACCGAGGAGGCGTACATCGTCTTCGTCGCCAACGCGTTCGCCCTGCTCGGCCTGCGAGCCCTGTTCTTCCTGGTCAAGGGCCTGCTCGACCGCCTGGTCTACCTCTCCACCGGCCTGTCGGTCATCCTGGCCTTCATCGGCGTCAAGCTGGTCCTGCACTGGGCCCACAAGGACATCAACGAGTCGGTCCCCGAGGTCAGCACCCCGGTCTCCCTCGGCGTCATCCTCGGCATCCTGGTGATCACCACGGTCCTGAGCCTGATCAAGTCCCGCAAGGACCCGACCCTGAAAGCCCACGCCGGCAGCCTCCGCGCCAGCTCCGACCAGCACGCCGACAAGTAGCGCTCCGGGCCCCGGTCACCCACCGGGGCCCCCTTCTTCCCCCGGTACGGCTACCGCACTCCCGTGGCGCCCCACCGCGACCCAGGACCGGCGCCGGGCCGTCCGGCCCCTTTCGCTACCGGTGCCCACTCACCCGCTACACCGCCCCGCCCCGCGCAGAGCCCCCGCCCTAGCGGCCCCCGCCCCTCGCAGCCCCGCCCTCGCAGCCCTCGCCCCGCGGCGACTCGGCTGCCCGTCCGCCCCTCGGAGCCGCCGGATCGTCCCCGGCAGGCGGCGCGTTGGCTGTTCGTGTTCGCTGTCGCGCGACCTGTCTGGGCTACGGCTGGCGGAACCGAGCCGTAGCTGGCGCAGGCAAAGCGGCCCTGGGACCTGCTTGGACTACGGCTGGCGGATCCGAGCCGTAGCTGGCGCAGGCAAAGCGGCCCTGGGACCTGCTTGGACTACGGCTGGCGGATCCGAGCCGTAGCTGGCGCAGGCAAAGCGGCCCT
>NZ_JBEZZR010000017.1:168961-169321 GCF_040639325.1 Actinoplanes sp. NPDC023936
GGGACCTGCCTGGACTACGGCTGGCGGATCCGAGCCGTAGCTGGCGCAGGAAATGCCGCCCCGCAACCTGCCTGAACTACGGCTCGCGGAACCGAGCCGTAGCTGGCGCAGGAAATGCCGCGGCGGATTCAATCGGTGGTTGCAACACAGTCTGTTTGTGCTGGTAGCGGTGCTGAGAGTAGCGCGTTGAGGGCTTGAGCGGGAGTTCTCATGCCGAGGGTCTCGCGGGGCCGGGCGTTGAGTTGGGCGGCGACGGCGTCGAGGTGTTCACGGCTGTGGATGGACAGGTCGGTGCCTTTGGGGAAGTACTGGCGTAGCAGCCCGTTGGTGTTCTCGTTGCTGCCGCGCTGCCAGGGTGAG
>NZ_JBEZZR010000018.1:0-165501 GCF_040639325.1 Actinoplanes sp. NPDC023936
TGACCACCCGCACCGACCTCGCAGCACACGCAAGCAACGCCGGAATCAACCCCACCAGCTTGATCAAAGCAGCGAGTTATTAATCGACGGGTCCTTATCGGGCGTGAATACCGCTCTGGGCTACGGCTGGGTGTCGCGAGCCGTAGCTGGGGCAGGCTACCGAGGCGTTTTACCTGCGTGAGCTACGGCTCGGAGGCGCGGGCCGTAGCTGGGGCAGGCTACCGAGGCGTTTTACCTGCGTGGGCTACGGCTCGGAGGCGCGGGCCGTAGCTGGCGCTGGTGTGGGGCCGTATTTGCCTGCGTGGGCTACGGCCGGGTGCCGCGAGCCGTTGCTGGGGCAGGTTATCGGGCCCGCTGCGTTACCGGTCTGGGCTACGGCTCGGCGACCTCGGCGACCTCGGCGACCTCGGCGACCTCGGCGACCTCGGCGACCTCGGCGACCTCGGCGACCTCGGCGACCTCGGCGGCTACGGCTCGGCGACTACGGCTCGGCGGCCTCGGCGAGCGCGTGACCGCTCAGCGCTGGCCCGCGAACGCCAGTGACAACGCTGTTGCCGCTGCCATCCCGCCGAGCAGTGTCAGGCCGATTCCGCCGATGTCGAGGCGGGCGTGCAACCTGCGGTGTGCCAGCCAGGCGGCCACCGGTACCCCGGTCGACGGCGCCACCAGGAATCCGAGCCACCCCACTCCGCGGATCACCACGCCGGCGAACACATCCGTACCCCCGAAGGTCACCAAGCCGACGGCGACCAGGCCCGCAAGCGTCGCGCAGAGCGCGCCCACCAGCGGCAGCAGCGGGAACACCCACCGGGTCAGCCCGGGCCGCGCCGGCCGGGCGGTCACATCGATCCGCTCGGCGGCCCGCGACAGCAGCGCGCGCGGCGACTGCCGCCCCGGCACGAGAGCGCCCGCACCGAGGCCGCCAACGCCGATGTCACCCGCGCCGATGCCAGCCGCGCCGAAGCCGGCCGCGCCGATGCCACCGGCGCCGAAGCCGGCCGCGCCCATCCCAGCCGAGTCGATGCCGTTCGAGCCACCCGCGCCAACGCTGGCCCCGCCACCCGCGCCAGCCCCGTCGCCAGCCCCGCCGCCCGGGCCGGCGCTGCCCGGGGCGGCCCCGCCGGGCCCGCTGATGCCGGTCGCCTCCGGCCGGCGTTGCAACGCCACCCGGGGCATCGCCTCGATCGGGGCCGGCTCCGGCACCTCGCCGAGCGCGCGCACCCGCATCCCGCGGGCCCGGCGCAGCTGGTCCCAGAGCCGGGCCGCCTCCCGGTCCACGTCGAGCACCTGGGCGGCGGCCGCCCCGGCCCAGCGGTCGGCGGTGAGCGCGTCGTGTTCGGCGCGGGCCAGCTCGCCGGCCGCCCGTGACGCGTGGTCCTGGTATGCCTGTTCGGCGTTGTCCAGCTCGCTGTCGCGGCGGCGGGACACCTCGGAGAGGGCGCTCACCATCAGCTGGTAGTCGCGGCCCAGGGGCTGCCGGTCACGTGTGGTCACTGTTCACCTCGTACGGGATGATCACTTCGGGTGTGCGGTGTACCGAACGGTCGAAGAAGAGCGCCCGCCGGTTGCGCGGGTACCAGACCGGGCCGCCGGGCTGCGGGTACAGCGGGGCCAGGTCGGCGCCGGGCACATCGAGCGCCACCCAGGCGCCGATCGCCTCGAATCCGGCGCCGAGCCCGCCCAGGTCGTCGCGGAGCCGGGGTACGGTCCGCCACCACCCGAGCACGTGGGTGCGCCGCTCCGGGCCGGTGTCGAGCAGCGCGCGCAGCGACTCCCGGTGTGCGGGCCCGGCCGCGTCGAGCGCGTACCCGAGGACGTAGTGCGGCACGTCGGTGACGGGCAGGTCGAACGTGACGTCCGCGGAGTCGTACCAGTCGGCGGCGGGCAGTTCGGCGACCAGCCTGGCCGCGGCGCGTTCCGCCTCCGCGGCCAGGCAGATCACGCTGAAGTGCGCGGGACCCTGCGCGGCCAGCGAGAGCGCGGCCGCGGCGAGCACGTCGCCGGCCTCGTCGGTACGGGCGCCGAGCACCGCCAGGTTGCGCCCCGGCATCCGCCCGAGCCGCAGCCGGGCCGGTTGCGCCGCCACGTCGATCCGCTCGCCCAGCACCGCGCCCGGTGACGATCCGACCGGGTCGCCGGCGCCCGGCAGCCGCCCGGCCGGCCGGTACGCGGCGGGCAGGCGCGGCACCGCGTTGCCGTCGAAGAGCCGCGGCTCCTCGCAGCCGACCGGCCGGGAGCGCCAGAGCCGGCGTTGCAGGGTGCGCCAGACGGTGCGGTCACCGGCGTCCGGGAGCCGGACGATCCGGTTCGCGCCGGGCGCTCCGGACTCGGTGTTCACCACGGCGTGGTAGCGCGGGATCACCGCGGGCGCCAGGTTGTCGTCGGTCAGCACCCGGCGGGCCTTGGGCAGCGCGATCCGCAGCGGCACGTGGCCGGCCAGCGTCTGCACCCCGATCGTGTCCGGCGAGGCGAGGATCAGGTGCACGCCCTGCGGGCCGCCCCGCCGGGCCAGGTCGGCGAGCAGGCCGGTGGCCTCCTCGGCGACAGCGTCGCGCCCGGTGGTCAGCGTCTGGAACTCGTCGATGACGGCCACGATGCGGGGCCAGTGCCCGTCCGGGGCGGCGGCCCGCAGCCCGGCGAGCGAGCCGGCGCCGTGCAGCGAGCGGGCGCGCACCTCCTCGGCGAGGTGCCGCAGCATCGCGAGGCCGAACTCCCGGTCCGCGTTGACGTTGACCCCGGCGAGGCGTACCTGGGGGAGCCAGCTGGGGTCGCGCGAGCCCGGCGCGTACCGGGCGAAGGACACCCCCTCGGAGAAGCCGAGCAGGTAGAGGGCGAGTTCCTCGGGGCCGTACCGGGTGGCGAGCGAGCCGAGCCAGACGTGGATCAGGTTGGTCTTGCCGGAGCCGGCCGGCCCGCCGATGAGCACGTGCGGGTACGCGTCGCCGAGCGGGACCTCGACCATCGTCCCGTCGGTGCAGTCGCCGATCGGCGCGGCCAGGCCGTGCGCGGCGGACGCGGCCCAGAACTTGGGCGGCTCCAGGTCGCTGAGCCGGGCCGGGGCCGGTCCGGCGTGCAGCCGGTCGGCGGCCGCCTTGCAGAACGCGGTGACCCGGTCGGCGGGCGGCGGCGGGTCCAGCGTGATCGCGAGCGGGCCCAGCGAGTCGCAGAACGCGGTCTGCTCGTGCACCACGACCCGTTCCACGCTGCCGATGTCCTCGACGTCGAGGCCGCGCACGATCAGGTGAACCCCGCTGGCCACCCCGGTACGCACCACCCGGTCGAGCTGAGCCCGCTGGACGGCTGTCATCTCGGCCGCGGTGGCCCGATCGGCGAGCAGCACCACGAGCCGCCACGGCTCGGTCCGCGGCCCGGGCATCCCGTTGATCCGGCAGATGTGCTCGACCAGCTCGTCCAGAAGGGACCCGAACGCGCCGGGTCCGACGAGCGCGGGCCCGAGCGGCGCGAACGGGGCGAGGGTCCCGCCGAGTTGCTCCGGGTCGTAGACGGTGAGCTGCACGTCCCCGGGCCGGGTGCTGCCGAGCGCGCGCAGCAACAATCCGGTGATCATCTGATCGAGGGCCGGCGCCGGGCCGCTCAGGTGCAGATGCGCGGCGCCGAGCAGTGGCACCAGCGCGGGCAGGGCGGCCGTCTCCTCGAACGCGATAGTGCCGATCCGCAGCAGGCCGGGGCGGTCGCCCGGTTCCGGCTCGCTCGGCGCCCACACCCGCCACGGCGCCCCGGCCGCGCCGGTGGCGCTGACCGTGGCGAGTCCGCGCAGGTGCCCGGCGAGCCGGACGGCCTCGCTGCGGTACCGCCGCTGAATGTCGTCTCGGGCGGCCTCCCGGGCCGCGGCCAGCTGAGTCAGGCAGGTCGCGTACGCCTCGCGCACCATCCGTTTCCGCTGCTGGGCCTCGCCCCGTGCGGATTCGGCGGCGGCCAGCACCGCCCGTGCGGTGCCCCGAGCCTCGGCGAGTTCCTGCCGGACAGCGGCGACCAACGCGTTGCGGTGACTACCCACGCGCACCCCCGGAGTCCATGTTGGGGGAGTTTAGCCACATCTGCCCAATTAGGGCATTTAGCCGTTGCGTGTCGCCGTGAGGCTCTGTTCCTCCCACAGCCGGCCGGCCACGATCATGGCGGCTTCCTGCTGCCACTGGCGGGTCACGTCCCGGGGCACGTACCTGCGGAACCAGTCCACCGCGAGCCGTGCCTCGCGGCTCATGCCGTCGGCGCGCGGCCGCCGCGCATACGGGTTGAGGCCGAGCACGCAACAGAACTGCAGCACGTTGTAGTACCGCCACTCGTCCGTGGTCCCGAACGGACCCGGCGGGCGCAGCGCCGACACCGACTCCCGCAGCACCGCGCGCAGCTCACGGGCCCGCGCCCGGGGCTGGTCCTCCCGGCCGGCCAGCCGCCGTTCCACCGCCGGCAGATCCGTGAGCGGGCTGCGGGTCAGCCGGTCCAGATCGCCGAAATCGGACAGCGCCCGCCGGGTCAGCCGCAGGAACTCCGGTTCGCTGATGCCGTCCAGCCGGCGGCGCTCGCGGCGCCGCAGCAGCGCGTCCGCGTTGAGGAACAGCGCGGCCCGGTCCGTCCGCAACGGACCCTCGTCGGCCAGCGCGACCCGATCCAGCAGACGCCGCACCCGGCTGCCCAGCCCGGCGCCGGCGGCCACCACCGCCAGGATCAGGAACTGGAGGACCGCCACCACGTCGTCGCCGTCCGTCAGCATCATCGTGACCGCCGCCGGGACGCCGGCCAGCACGGTCACCGCGATCGCCCCGGTCAGCGACCGCCGCAGGTCCGGCCGCAGCCGCTCACCGGTCTCCACCGCGTGCGCCACCGCGATCAGATAGCCGGCCGCCAGCAGATCCACGCCGAGCGCCGCGAGCGCCGGGATCTCGGTGCCCGGCGCCGGCACCAGCAGCAGGGCCAGGGCGGCCGCGTAGAGCACCGCCAGCATCGTCATCGCGGCCGGCAGACGCGGCGGGAACACCTGCGCGCGCAGCCGCCACAGCAGCGACAGCGCGCCGGCCAGCGGGGTCAGCGCGACCAGCCGACCGGCCGGCGGCAGCGCGACCACCATCACCAGGAACAGCACCCCGAGCACCAGCGCGCCCCGGTCGATCGACCGCCGTTCCCGTGGCGTCAGCGGCAGCAGCGCCACCACCGCGCCCGCCCAGCCCAGCGCCGGCAGGCAGAGCCAGATCTGGGCGGCCGCGCCGCCGGGTGCGAGCGTCCAGATCACCAGCCCGATGGCGTACGCCCCGAGCGCCGCCGCCGCCCACCGCAGAACCGTCCGTCGTGGATCACGCCCGACCAGATAGCAGGCCAGCCACGCGGTGAGGGCGAAGACGGGAACGGCGAGAGCGGGCACCCGAAGAGTCAACCAAAGAGTTGCCGGGTCTCGACAGCCGCCTTTTTCTGCCGGCGTTTCCGGAACACCCAGAACGTGGCCCAGATCAGCACGCCCAGCCCGATCAGCACCAGGACCGGCAGCACGATCGCCACGATCGACATCACCACGCTGCTGATGTCCTCCGCGGTGCTCGCCACCGGCGCGCCGACCCCGGCCGTCGTCGCGTTCACCACCGGGCGGCTCGCGGCCTTCACCCCGTGCACAGCGAGCGCGATCACCGCACCCGCCACGATCGGCACCCATTGATGCGAGCTGAAGAACGAGCCCGGGTCGGTGACGGTGACCGTCTCGGCCGTCGAGCCCGCGCCGAACGCCAGGCCGCCGGCGGTCGGGCGGACGAACGTCTGCACCGCGTCGTTCAGGTGGTCGACGACCGGCACCTTGTCGGCCACCACCTCGATCGCCAGCAGGATCGCGAGAATCGTCAGGGTCCAGCCGTTCGCCAGCCAGGCCCAGCCGGACGGCAGGTCGATCGCGCCGGTGAAGCGGGCCAGCAGACCCATCGTCAGCAGAGGTATGTACGCATTCAGGCCGGCGGATGCCGCGAGGCCTGTGCCGGTCAACACTTCGAACACGCTCTCAGCATGGCACCGGCACGCACGCCGCGCAGGGTCGGATAGTGTCGTCCGGTGCGCTTGGTCATCGCGAAATGCTCAGTGGACTACGTCGGACGGCTGTCCGCCCACCTCCCGCCCGCCGTGCGGCTCCTGATGGTGAAAGCCGACGGGTCGGTGTCGATCCACGCCGACGACCGGGCCTACAAGCCGCTGAACTGGATGAGCCCGCCCTGCAAGCTGCAGGAGGCCCCCGGTGTGTGGAAAGTGGTGAACAAGGCCGGCGAGGAGCTCCGGATCACCCTCGAGGAGATCTTCCAGGACTACTCGTACGATCTGGGCGTCGACCCGGGCCTGGTCAAGGACGGGGTGGAGGCGCACCTGCAGGAGCTGCTGGCGGCGCACCCGGAGACGTTCGGCGAGGGCTGGACGCTCGTCCGCCGCGAGTTCATGACCGCGATCGGGCCGGTCGACCTCCTCTGTAAGGACGCGGACGGCGGCTCGGTTGCCGTCGAGGTGAAACGCCGCGGCGAGATCGACGGGGTCGAGCAGCTGACGCGGTACCTCGAACTGATGAACCGGGACCCGCTGCTGGCGCCGGTGAAGGGCGTGTTCGCGGCCCAGGAGATCAAGCCGCAGGCGCGGGTGCTCGCCACCGACCGGGGGATCCGGTGCGTGGTCGTGGACTACGGCAAGCTCCGCGGCATGGACCGCGACGAGCTGACCCTCTTCTAGCGCCCGAGCGTGTGGATTTCGGGCGCGATCCGCGCCTCAACTCCACACACGGGTTTGGTCCGTTGGGGCGTGTCGAGTGGGGGTGCGCTCCGCGCCTGAAATCCACACGCCGCGTGTGTCAGCGGGCCGTCAGCTCGGTGCGGTCCTCGGCCGTGGTGACGTTCAGGTAGGCGCGGGCGCCGAGCAGCGAGATCCCGGCCTGCAGGAGCACCGACGACCACGGCAGCGGATCGTTGCCGGCCAGGGCCAGCACGGCCGGCAGGCCCAGGATCAGCAGGTCCGGGCCGGCGACCGAGTTGACCAGCGGACCGGTGGAGACCGTGCCCATCGGGGTGTCCAGCGCCAGCAGGTCGTTGCGGACGAAACCGACCCGGGCGTGCCGGACCGCCGCCGCCGCGCCGGCCGGCGCCAGGGCGAGGCCGAGCGTCCACCACGGGCCGTCGGGGAGGTTCCCGGTCAGCTGGAGCAGCGCCAGCGCCAGCGTCCCCCAGATGCCGGCCAGCGCCAGCGGCACCCAGAAGCGCTGGTGGATGACTTGCCGCGAGGTCAGGCCGAGCAGCCGGGCGAGCACCGGGTTGCCGGCGTCGGTGCGGATCGTGGCGGTCGAGGTCTGTGCGGCCACCATCATGCCGGCCAGCAGGACGATCGCCAGCAGCCAGTGCGGCGCCGAGGTCAGCAGCAGGGGCAGCGTGGTGGCGCCGAGCAGCCAGAGCAGCCGGGGGCGCCGCCGCCCGGCCAGCAGCAGGTCCTGCCCGGTCAGCACCGGGAGCCGGGCCGGCGGGCGGGTGGAGCGCAGGCGGCGGTTCGCCCAGTACCGCCGTTCGAGCATGTCGGTGACCCAGGACGGTTCCATGCCGAACGCCGCGTCGAAGAGGGTGCCGGCGGTCTTCGCGGACTCCAGGATGCGGTCGTTGCGGGTGCGGGCCAGACCCCGTACCAGAAGGGTGAAGCCGGCCACGACGACGGCCGTGAGCGCACCCGTGAGCGCAACCAGCGACGCGGCTGCGGGCGGGCCACCCAGCGCGGGTGGCGTCCATCCGGCCGCCTCGGCGACGAGCTCGGCCAGGCCGATGGCGAGCGCCAGCGAGGCGAGGTGGTCGAACGCGGCGGAGCTCGCGGCGAGCAGGAAGATCAGCAGGCCGAGGACCGCGCCGGCGGCGACGAGCAGGGTGGGCAGCGCGTCGCGGGAACCGGCGTGCCCGAGCACGGCGAACGCTGCCGCGGCGCCGGTCAGCGCCGCGCCGGCCGCGCCGAGGCGCACCGAGGGCAGCAGCAGGCGGCGGCGGCTCACCGGGGCGGTGAGCAGGAAGTACGCGGCCGGGCGGCTCAGCGTGATCGGGCCGAGGCGGCGCAGCGCGAGGTAGAGCAGGGCGGCGCAGATCACCGACACCGAGAGCGCGGCGACACCGGAGAGCGACGGGGCGGCCGGCCAGAAGATCGCGGTGAGCTGGACCTTGAACACGGCCGCGCCGATCGCCACGCAGAGCACCGCGATGTAGACGTTGCTCAGCGTGGCGCCGCGCTCCCGGTGGGACGCCTGGGTGCTGCGGATCCAGCGCCGGAGCGGGCGTAACGCGACGGCGGAGCCGGTCACAGGGCGTCCATCGTGGTCACCGTGGCGCCGGACGCGGCCGCGAACGCGTCGTCGTGGCTCGCCATCAGCAGCGAGCCGCCGGTCGTCAGGTACTCGGCGAGCATCGCGGCGACGGCGGCCTTGCCGTCCGGGTCGAGGCGCTGCTCCGGCTCGTCCAGGATCAGCAGGGAACTGGGCCGGATCAGGGCCAGGATCAGCGTGAGCCGCTGTTTCTGGCCGGACGAGAGCGACGGCGGGATGGCGTCGGCGTGCCCGGCCAGGCCGAACCGCTCGAAGGCCTCGTCGAGCCCGGCGCCGGCCGGATCCTGGCCGTGCGCGCGGCAGATCAGCTCGGCGTGCTCGCGGGCGGTGAGGCCGGGGTACCAGGTGGGCGGTTCTACGGTGGTGACCACGGCACGCCAGAACTCCGGGGTGTCGCCGGGCTCGGCGCCGAAGACCCGGATCTCACCGGCGTCCGGCTGCTGCAGACTGCTCACGCAGCGCAGCAGCGTGGACTTGCCGATGCCGTTCTCCCCGGTCACGCAGATCCCGGCGCCGGCCGGCAGAACCAGGCCGACGTCGACCAGGACCGGCGTGGAGCCGTAGCTGACGTGCAGACCGCTGACCTCGACCGCCGGATGATCCACCCGACCAGACTAGGACAGGCCCTAAGGCTTGCGGCCGTAGAGGAGCCGCAGGGCCTTGACGATCTGCCCGACCTGGGCCGGGGTGCGCTCGAAGGTCATCGCCGGGAGCAGGGACTTGGCCCGCCGTACGGTGATCGCCTTGGCCCGGGCGAACTCGCGCAGCCCGTCCTCGCCGTGGATCCGGCCGAACCCGGACTCGCCGACGCCGCCGAACGGCAGGTTGCCCATGCCGACGAAGGTGAGCGTCCCGTTCACCGCGACCATGCCGGAGCGCAGCCGCCGGGCGATCCGGATGGCGTTCTTCTTGCCGAAGACGGCGCCGCCCAGCCCGTACGCGGTGTCGTTGGCCTTCTCCACCGCCTCGTCCGCGTCGCGCACCTTGGTGATCGTCAGGGTCGGCCCGAACGTCTCCTCCCGGATCTCCGACGAGGTCTCCGGGACGTCGACCAGGACCGTCGGGGAGACGTAGGGCGCCTGGACGGCCGACGCGCCACCGAGCACCGCCCGGCCGCCCTTCGCGAGGGCGTCCTCGATGTGGTCGCGGATGATGTCGACCTGCTTCGGCATGGTGATCGGCCCGATCTCCGTGCCGGTGCGCAGCTTGCCGGCCTTCTCCACCACCGCGTCCACGAACCTGTCGTAGACCGGGGCGACCGCGTACACCCGCTCGATGCCGATGCAGGTCTGCCCGGCGTTCGTCATGGCGCCCCAGACGGCGGCCTCGGCGGCGGCGGTCACGTCCGCGTCGGCGTCCACGATCAGCGCGTCCTTGCCACCCGCCTCGATCACCACCGGTACCAGGTTCTCGGCGCAGGCCGCCATCACCTTCTTGCCGGTGGCGGTGGAGCCGGTGAACGCGACCTTGCCGACGCCGGAGCGGCAGAGCGCGCCGCCGACGTCGCCCAGCCCGTGCACGGCCTGCAGCACCGGGTGCTCGGGGACGATCTCGGCGAACGTGTCGGCCAGCCACTGGCCGACGATCGGCGTGTACTCGCTCGGCTTGAGGACGACGGTGTTGCCGGCCGCCAGCGCGCCGCTGATCGGGCCGACCGGCGTCACGACCGGGTAGTTCCACGGGCCGATCACGCCGACCACGCCGAACGGCTGGTACTCCAGGTGGCCGGCGTGCTCGGCGAGCAGCAGCCGGGTGCGCACCCGGCGGGGGCCGAGCACCCGTTTCGCGTTGCGGGCGGCCCAGTCCAGGTGCTCGACGGCGGCGGTGACCTCGATGATCCCGTCGGTGATCGGCTTGCCGGCTTCCCGGTGCGCCAGCTCGGCGAGCTCCTCGATCCGCTCGACGAGCAGCGTGCGCCAGCGCAGCAGCCGCACCTTGCGCCCCTCGAAGCCGAGGCCCTGCCACCAGACGGCGGCCGCTCTGGCGCGTTCGACGGCGGCCACGACGGCCTTCTCGTCGGAGATCGGTACGCGACCGGCTTCCTCGCCGGTGGCCGGGTTGGTGGAGATGAGCCAGCCGTCCTCGATCACGGGCAGGCCGGGAACGTGAGTCGCCGTCATGTCCGGAGTCTAGGGTGATTGTTACTGAACAGTCACTACGTACTCTTGGAGTTGTGAGCCCCCGCCGCAATCGCCCTCTCAAGAAGAAGCACTATGCCGAGGAGCCGGGTCCGGATCGTCCCGGTATCACCGAGCAGCGCGTCCAGCAGTACCAGGACGGCGAGTGGATGGTGCGCAACATCTTCGGGCAGGCGGCGGTCAAGATCTATCGGTGCCCGGGCTGCCTGGGGGACATCCGTCCCGGCGTCGCGCACATCGTGGCGTGGCCGGCCGGCGGTTACGGCGACGAGTCCGACCGGCGGCACTGGCACACCGGCTGCTGGCGGGCGCGGGACCGGCGCGGCCCGGGGGTGGAGCGGTCACGCAACGCCCCCCGTTACGGATGAAGGATCATCGAGGGCATGAGCAACCAGATCCGGGCCAACTCGATCCTCCCCGCCCACCGCGAGGAGATCGAGCTGCACACCGCGGACGGCGTCACCCTCGTCGGTGAGCTGGCCCGCCCGCTCGACCGCGAGCCGGTGGCCACCCTCGTCTGCCTGCACCCGCTGCCCACCCACGGCGGGATGATGGACAGCCACATCTATCGCAAGGCGGCGTGGCGGCTCCCGGCCCTGGCCGGGATCGCGGTCCTGCGTTTCAACACCCGAGGAACTTCTTCGGTACGGGGTACGAGTGGCGGCTCCTTCAGCAACGCCGTGGACGAGAAGTTCGACGTGGCCGCCGCGATCGAGTACGCGGAGTTCGCCGACCTCCCCGGCATCTGGCTGATCGGCTGGTCGTTCGGCACCGACCTGACCCTGATGTACGGCCTGGACCCGGCGGTGACCGGCGCGATCCTGCTCTCCCCGCCGCTGCGCTTCTCCCAGCCCGAGCACCTGCGGGCCTGGGCCGACGCCGGCAAGCCGCTCACCGCGATCATCCCGGAGTTCGACGACTACCTGCGCCCGGCCGAGGCGAAGGAACGGTTCGCCGCGATCCCGCAGTGCGAGGTGCTGCCGGTCGAGGGCGGCAAGCACCTCTGGGTCGGTGACGCCGAGACGATCCTCGACGAGATCGTCCGCCGGGTCGCGCCGGAGGTGCCCACCCCGCTGCCGGCGACGTGGGACGGGCCGATGGAGACGGGCGACATGAACGCGTACGCGGACCGGACCACGGCGGCGTTCAAACCGCTGGACGGCTAACGCTCGTCCAGGCTGGGGACCAGCACCTCCCGCATGATCAGCTGGATGGCGGCCACCATCGGGATCGCGACCAGGGCGCCGATCACGCCGAACAGCCCGACCCCGACCAGGGCCGCCACCAGCGCCGCCACGTCGCTCACCTTGACCGAGCGGCGCATCACGTTCGGGTAGATCAGGTAGTTCTCGACCTGCTGGTAGACGATGAAGAACACGATGCAGACGACGCCGTCGGTGATCGAGGACGCCAGCCCGACCAGGCTGACCACCACGGCGCCGAGCGTCGCGCCGATCTGCGGGATCAGGTCACAGACCGCGACCACCACGGCCAGGGCGAACGGGTACGCCAATCCCAGCGCCAGGGCCAGCGCGAACGTGCTCACCCCGGCCAGGATGGCGATCGCCAGGGCACCCACCATGTACGCGCCGACCTTGGTGAGGATCTCGTCGGTGAGCAGCCGCACCCGCTCGCGCCGCGACGCCGGGACGATCGAGTAACCGGTCTCCTTGATCCGCTCGAACGCGGCCATGAAGTAGATCGTCAGCACCAGCACGGTCAGGATGTTGAAGACCGTGCCGAACAGCAGCCGGGCGCCGCCGACCACACCGCCGACCGCGTTGCCGACGGTGCCCGCGTTGATCGCGCTCTGCACCTTGGTGACGACGTCGTAGCGCTGGATCAGCTCGTTGACGGTCTCGCTGCGCCGGAAGCTCTCGATCGTCTCGGGCGCGTTGTTGATCAGTTCGGTGGTCTGCGTGACGAGCGGCGGTATCAGCGCGATGATGCCGCCGACCAGCAGGCCGACGACGGCCAGGGAGACGATCGTGACGGCCACGCCACGGCGCACGCCCCAGCGGCGCAGCCGTTCCACGGCCGGATTGAGGCCGATCGCCAGGAACAGCGCGATGAAGATCAGGACCAGGATCGAGGCGGCGTTGCGGACGCCGAGGAAGAGCGCGTACGCCAGGATGGCGCCGAGTCCGAAGAGGAATCCGAAGAGGAACGGGCTGCGCCGGTTGAGCGGCCGCCCTGGCTCACCGAAGCGGCCGTCGTCGTCGCTGCCGGAACCGGCCGCCGGATCAGGGGGAACGGGCTCGTCGGCGGGCTTCGGAGCGGGTTTCTCGGCAGGCGTCTCGGACGACACCACCGGACGCTATCGCCGACACGCCGCCTCCGCTACCCGGGCGGAGACGGCGTGTCGATGATCGCTTTCCGGTGTTGCCCGGCGTCGGCCGGAGCCGGCTTTCCCGGTCGCCCGGCGTCGGCCGGAGCCCGCTTTCCCGGTTACTCGGCGTCGGCCGGAACCCGGCTCGCCTGCGGGACCGTCACCTTCGCCGAGGCGGTGACCTTGGCCGGCGCAGCGGCGGTGGCCGGCACCGGCTGGGTGGCCTGCGCCGCGGGTTTCTCCGCGGCCGGTTTCTCCGCGGCGGGCTCGTCCTCGGCGTACCCGTCCTGGGGCTCGGGCGAGGCGGCCGCCGCCATCACCGCTGCGGCAGCGAGCTCGGCCACCCGCTTCGCCTCGCGCTGCACCTGCCGGCGCACCTCGGCGGCGTGCCGCTCGGCGGCCTCGCCGGCCCGCTCGGCCTCGGTCACCCGCTTGAGCTCGGCCTCCAGCTTCTGCTGGGTCTCGGAGAGACGCTGCTGGACGCGCTCGCACTCGGTCTCCGACTCAGCCGCCTGCTGCTCCGCAGCGACCCGGCGAGCCTCCGCCTCGGCGATCTTCGCCTGCGCGGCCTCCAGATCACGGCCGGCCTGGGCGATCTTGTCCTGCTGAGCGGCGATCTCCTTGCGTACGGCGGTCGCCTGCTCGTCGGAGCGCCGGAGCACCTCTTCGGCGTACTTGTCGGCCTCGCTGCGCAGGTCGGCGCACTGCTTCTCGACGCCGGACCGCATCTGGCCCAGCTCCTCGAGCACCGAGTGCCGGCGCAGGGCCAGCTCCTGGTCCACGGCGGCCTTCAGGTCGGCGGCCTCCCGCTCGGCGGCGGCCCGCTTCGCGGTGATCTCCTGCTGCGCCTTCTCGCGCAGCGCCTTGAGCTCCTGCTCCGCCTGGACCCGGGTGGACTGCACGTAACCGTCCACTTCGGCCTTGGTGCGCTGCGCCTCCTGCACCGCCTTGTCGGTGAGGTGCTGCGCCTCGTTGCGCGCCCGGTTCAGCGTCGCCTCGGCCTCGCTGCGCATCTGCTCGGCGTTCTGCCGGGTCGCGGCCAGGGCCTTCTCGGTGGCGGCGCGCTTGGCGGCGTCGGCCTTCTCCTCCTCGGCCCGGCGCGCGGCCAGGGCGATCTCGAAGTCCCGGATGCCGTCGTGCGCGTGCGCCTCGGCCTCGGCCCGGATCCGCTCGGCCTCGGCGAGCCGGCTCGCGATGTCGTCGGTCGCCGATGCCTTGATCGCCTCGGCCTGCTCCTCGGCCAGCGCGAGGATCTGCTCGACACGGGGGCCGAGGTGCCGGAACGAGACCTGGCCGACCGCGCCGGACTGCCGCCGGACCTGGGTCATCTCCTGCTGCAGCCGCTCGATCTGCGCGCTCATCGCCTGGATCTGCGAATACGCCTGCTCGCGCTCGGCGGCCAGCGCGGCGATCTCGTTCTCCGCCCGCGCCACGTATCGCTCGACCTGTTTCTTCTCGTAGCCCCGGAGGGCGGTCTCGAAGCTCGGCTCGGTGGCCGAGTCCCCGCTGAGACCGAAGATTTCACCGCCGTGCGACATGCTGTCCATCCTCACATACGCATCGTCCCGAGGCGTGTGCATACACACCGGGCTGGCAGGGACTATGCGGCTAGTTGCGATTGTGCGGGCATTTGCGATTTGTCTGACCCGGGCTTGCCACGACCCAAGGCTACGCGGCGAAAACGAGCGAGGCCGCACCGGAGAAACTCCGATACGGCCTCAATTACGCCACGACCGTCCGGCGAATTCACCGTCGCGTACTCACGGCGGCTCCGCAACCCGAGGGCGACGCGTCGAATATCTCAGGAGTTGGTCTGAGCCGTCACCGGTTCGTCACCGGCCTCGGCCTGGTCATCCGCCTCAGCGACCGGCTCACCGGACTGCTGAGCGGGCGACTGGGTGGCCGGCTGGGCGGGCTGCTCGGGGGCACGCTGCGCCGGGGCCTCGGCCGGCTTGGCGGCCGTCTCGGCGGGCTTGGGCGCGGCCGCCTCGGCCACCGCCTTGACCGCCGCGGCGCCGCCGACGCCCGGCACCAGACCGGACAGGCCGGAGAGCATCTGCCCCAGCTGGTTGGTGACCGCGTCCTTCTGCCGGGTGAGGTCCTCGACCTCGCGGCGGGCGGCCTGGGTGGTCAGCTCGGCCTCGGTGCGGGCCTCGCTGAGCAGACGGTGGGACTCGGTGCGCGCCTCGGTGACGGTCTTCTCCGCGAGCGCGCGGGCTTTCTCGACGGCCTCGGCGGCGCTGCGCTCGGACTCGATCCGGCGGCTCTCGGCCCGCTGCTCGATCTCCTTGGCGCGGTCCTCGGCGGCGCGGGCCCGCTCCTCGGCCTCGGCCACCATCTTCTGGGTGGCGGCGATCTGCGCGGCGTGCCGCTCGGACTCCTCGCGCTCGGCCTTCTCCCGCCGCTCGGCGATCTCCAGGGCCAGCGCCTGCAGGTCCTTGTCACGCTTGTCACGTGCGTCGGTGAGCAGCTTGGTGGCCTCGGCGCGCTTCTCCTCGGCCTCGCGGGCGGCCTTGGCCCGGGCCTGGGTGATCTCCCGCTCGGCGGTGGCCCGCATCGAGGCGACCTCACGCTCCACGGTCGACTTCAGCTCGGCGACCTCGTGCGCGGTGACCGTGCGCAGCTGCTTGGTCTCGCGGTCCGCGTCGGAGCGCAGCGTGTCGGCCTCGCGGCGGGCCTGCACCCGGTTCTCGGCGGCCTCGCGCTCGGCGTGGGTCCGCAGCTGACCGGCCTCCCGCTCGGCGGTGGCCTTCATCGCGGCGGCCTCGGCCCGCGCCTTGTCGGTGATCTCCCGCGCTTCGAGGCGAGCCGCGGAGAGGATGCCCTCCGACTCCCGTTTCGCCTCGTTGCGGTGGTCGTTCGCCTGCTCCTCGGCGAGACGCAGGATCTGCTCCACCCGGGTGCCCAGCCCGGAGAGCGTCGGCCGGTTGTTCTCCTCCAACAGCTTGTTGGAGTCCGCGAGTTTCTGCTCCAGCGCGTTGAGCCGCTGCTCGGCCTGGCGCAGACGACGCTGGGCGTCGTTCATCCGCTGCTCGGCCTCACCGCGAGCCTGCTCGGACTGATTCAGCGCGGCGAGCAGCCGGCCGATGTGTCCGTCGACCTGGTGACGGTCGTAACCCCGCAGAACCACGGTGAAGTCGTGCTGCGAGTTAGCGGTCTCGAAGAAGGCCAGGTTCTGATCCTGCTGCTGGGGCATTGCGCCATCCTGGCGAGAAGGGGACGGACATGCAAGAGCGGACGGGCATCCGAACCGCATCGTAGATCAGCTTTGACCAGGACCGTAGCCGGGTACCGGGCCGAACGGATGCGATGCTCGACTCACCGGTCAATTCGCTGTCCTCCCGCTGTCACCTGCCCAGTCGGGGCTCTCCGTGACCGCGGTCGGTCCGGGTGTGTCGTCGGAGCTGCTCAATGCTCTCGATCCTGCCAGGCCGGTCGGGATGAGTCAGGTCAAATCACCCGACCGGCGTACCCGTCAGGCCGGCTCCACCAGCTCCACCAGGACACCACCGGCGTCCTTGGGGTGCACGAAGTTGATCCGCGATCCGCCGGTGCCCCGGCGTGGCGTCTCATACAGAAGGCGCAGCCCGCGAGCCCGCAGCTTTGCCGCGGCCACCTCGACGTCGGCCACCGTGTAGGCCAGTTGCTGCAGGCCGGGGCCGCTGCGGTCGAGGAACTTGGCGATCGCCGAGTCCGGGCGCAACGGCGCGAGGAGCTGGATCCGCGGCCCGCTGTCGTCGCCGACCGCGAGCATCGCCTCCCGTACGCCTTGCTCCTCGTTCGTCTCTTGATGCACGCACCGCAAACCCAGGTTCTCCGCGTAGAACCGGATCGCCGCGTCCAGGTCGGCGACCGCTATCCCGACGTGGTCGATGCGCAGCAGTTCGACGTCCGAGAATGTGAGATTCTCGGGGGCACTGTTACTCGATGAGACGTCCGTCATCCGGTTAGTCTCGGGCCTGACCCATCGTTAAGGCCAGACGGGTGTCTCCTCAGCACTCGGTCGACGCAGATCGGATCGTGACCGTGACCAGCTCCGTCATCGTCAGTGGCGCCCGGACCCCGATGGGGCGCCTGCTCGGCAACCTCAAGCATCTGACCGCCACCGCCCTCGGCGGTCACGCGATCGCCGCCGCCCTCGAGCGCGCCGGCGTCCGCCCCGACCAGGTGCAATACGTGATCATGGGCCAGGTGCTGCAGGCCGGCTGCGGCCAGATTCCGGCCCGGCAGGCCGCCGTCGCGGCCGGCATCCCGATGACCACCCCGGCCGTCACCGTCAACAAGGTGTGCCTCTCCGGGCTGGACGCGATCGCCCTGGCCGACCAGCTGATCCGGGCCGGCGAGTTCGACATCGTGGTGGCCGGCGGCATGGAGTCGATGACCAACGCCCCGCACCTGCTCACCGACTCCCGCCAGGGCAAGAAGTTCGGTGACGTGACAGCCCGCGACCACATGGCCTTCGACGGCCTCACCGACCCGTGGGCCGGCATCTCGATGGGCGAGGCCACCGAGACCAGCGGCACCGGGCTGGGGATCACCCGCGCCGAGCAGGACGCGTTCGCCGCGCTCAGCCACCAGCGTGCCGCCGCCGCCCAGCGCGAGGGCAGGTTCGCCGAGGAGATCGCCGCGGTCCCGGCCGGCGGCCGGGGCGCCACCGGCCCGGTCGACACCGACGAGGGCGTGCGCCCGGACACCACCGCCGAGTCGCTCGCCAAGCTGCGTCCCGCCTTCACCGCGGACGGCACGATCACCGCGGCCTCCGCCTCGCCGATCTCCGACGGCGCCGCCGCGGTGGTCGTGATGAGCAAGGCCAAGGCCGAGGAGCTCGGGCTCACCTGGCTCGCCGAGATCGTCGCGCACGGCAACGTCGCCGGCCCGGACAGCTCGCTGCAGTCCCAGCCGGCCAACGCCATCCGGCACGCCCTGGACAAGGCCCGCCTCTCGGTGGACGATCTGGATCTGATCGAGATCAATGAGGCGTTCGCCCAGGTGGTCATCCAGTCGGCGCGCGAGCTCAAGGTGAGTGAGGAGATCGTCAACGTGAACGGCGGCGCGATCGCCCTGGGCCACCCGATCGGCATGTCCGGCGCCCGGCTCGCCCTCACCCTGGCCCTGGAGCTGCAGCGGCGCGGCGGTGGCCTCGGCGCGGCCGGCCTCTGCGGCGGCGGCGGCCAGGGCGACGCGCTGATCCTCAAGGTGCCGGCCGGCGCGCCGGTGACCGAGGCCCCGGCCGCGTGAGAAGGTCCCGCGACGTCCCCTCTCTCGTCGCCGCGGCGAGAGAGGGCGATCCGCGGTCCGTCGCCCGCCTGATCAGCCTCGTCGAGAACGGCGATCCGGCGCTGCCCGAGGTGGCCGCCGCGATGGCGCCGTACGCCGGCCGCGCCCAGGTCGTCGGCCTGACCGGCGCGCCCGGCGTCGGCAAGTCCACCACCACGAACGAGCTGGTCCGGGCGCTGCGCGCGACAGGCGCCCGGGTCGGCGTGCTCGCCGTCGACCCGTCCAGCCCGTTCACCGGCGGCGCGATCCTCGGCGACCGGATCCGGATGCAGGACCACAGCGCCGACCGGGGCGTCTACATCCGATCCATGTCCAGCCGCGGCCAGCTGGGCGGCCTCTCGGCCGCGACACCCCAGGCGGTACGCGTCCTGGAGGGCGCCGGCTGCGACGTGATCCTGGTCGAGACGGTCGGTGTCGGCCAGGCCGAGGTGGAGATCGCCTCGCTCGCCGACACCACCCTGGTGCTGCTCGCGCCGGGCATGGGCGACGCGATCCAGGCGGTCAAGGCCGGCGTCCTGGAGATCGCCGACGTCTTCGTGATCAACAAGGCGGACCGTCCCGGCGCGGACATCACCTACCGCGACATCCAGGGGATGCTGGCCCTCGGCGAGCGCGGTCCGGGGGAGTGGCGGCCGCAGGTCACCCGCGCGGTGGCGGTCAAGGGCGAGGGCCTGGACGACGTGGTTGCCGCGATCGCCAAGCACCGCGACTGGCTGGAGAGCAGCGGCAACCTGCGGACCCGCCGCGAGCGCCGCGCCGCGGCCGAGGTGTCGGCGCTGGCGCTGGGCGCCTTGCGGGCCCGGATGGGCGACCCGTCCCAGGGCACCACGCTGAACGAGCTGGCCGCGAAGGTGGCCGCCGGCGACCTCGACCCCTACGCGGCAGCCGACGAACTGCTCGCCGGCCTCACCTGACGCCCGCTCCGCCGCGCCGCCCTCTCGCGATCTTGGCGAGTTGTTGGCCCGCGTGGCAGCCGCGATTCGCCTGGATCGGGGTGGGCAGCGGCGGCTAGCCGCTGAAACGCCGCAGCGTCTCCTCGATCAGCGCGCGGTCCCAGGTGAGCCGCCCCGACTCCAGATCCGCCGTCAGGGCGCGGAGCCAGGCGATCTCGGCGCGGAGCAGGACGACGCGGTACTCGTCCTCGACCAGGAAGATCCTCGGCAACCCGGGTGGCGCCTGCGCCTCGATGCCGGCGGCCCGGTCCGCCAGCGTGGTCAGCCGGCGGCTCAGCAGCTCGGCGGCCTCGGCCGGGCTGAGCATCGGCAGGAACGCGAGCGCCACCGGGAACTCCGGGAACTCGCGGGCCGGTTCGGGCAGCGTCTCCAGCACCCACTGCCGCAGGGTGGCCGTGCCCTCCTCGGTCACCTCGTAGACCGTGCGCTCCGGCCGTCCCGCCTCCCGGCTGGTGCCGCCGGGGCGAACCATGCCGTCCCGGACCAGGCGGTCGAGCGCCTGGTAGACGCTGTTGCGCTGGGCGACGTTGACCAGCTGGTCCTGCCCGCGCTCCTTGATCATCTGCTGCATCCGGTACGGGTGCATCGGCGCCTCCACCAGCAGCGCCAGCAGGACCATCGCGAGGGGGGACCGCTTCATGGCGCACAGAATAGGCCTTGACGATTCTTAGTCATGGCATCAATAGTCATAACATGACTAATAAGCCGAGAGCCCTGATCGCCGGCGGGGGCATCGCCGGAGCCGTCGCCGCCATCGCGCTGCATCGAGCCGGATGGGAGCCGCGCGTCTTCGAGGCCCGCGAGCGCGGCGCCGACGAGCGCGGCGCCTTCCTGACCGTGGCCGTCAACGGCGTGGCAGCCCTGCGTGACCTCGGCCTCGACCCCGAGCGGGCGCTGGCGGCCGGCTTCCCCACGCCGACCCTCGCGATGCGCAACAGCCGGGGCCGGCAGCTCGCGGTCCTGCCGCTCGGCGGTCCGGCCGCGGACGGTTCCACGACCACGACCATCCGGCGTGCCGACCTCTACGCGGCGCTGCGGTCCGCGGTGACCGAGCGCGGCATCCCGATCGAGCACGGCCGCCGGGCGGCCGGCTTCACCGAGCACCCGGACGGGGTCACCGCGTCGCCGGGGCTGCCCGGCGCGGCCCGGCGGTCCGGCGGGGTGAGCGTGACGTTCGAGGACGGCGGCGCGGCGGAGGGCGAGCTGCTGGTCGGCGCGGACGGTATCCGGTCCCGCATCCGCGCGGTGCTGAACCCGGGCGCCGCCGAGCCGGCCTACCTCGGGCTGCTCAACGCCGGCGGATTCACCGGCCGCCCGGTCGACGCCGGCGCCCCGGGCCTGGTGCAGATGGCCTTCGGCCGCCGAGCCTTCTTCGGCTGGGTGGCCGAGCCGGCCCCGCAGAGCCGCGTCTGGTGGTTCGCCAATCCGCCGCGCCGGGCACCGGTCCGGCCCGGCGAGTTCACCCCGGAGACCTGGAAGCACTACCTGATCGACCTCTTCGCCGGCGACGACCTGCCGGCCGCCGAGATCATCCGGGCCAGCGACGAGGTGCTCGGCCCGTGGAACACCGAGGACCTGCGCCGGGTGCCGGTGTGGCGCTCGCGGCGGACCGTGCTGATCGGCGACGCGGCCCACGCCGTCGCGCCCTCGTCCGGCCAGGGCGCGTCGATGGCGATCGAGGACGCGGTCACCCTGGGCCGGTGCCTGGAGGCGATCGGCGATCCGGCCGTCGCGCTGGAGCGCTACGAGCGGCTGCGCCGGGCCCGGGTGCGGAGAGTCGTCGCGCACGGCCGCCGCAACGGCAGCGGCAAGACGGCCGGCCCGATCGGCGCGGCCCTCCGCGACGCGATGTTCCCGCTGGTGGCGCGGATGCTGACCAGAAAGGGCGACCCGCAGGCGTGGATCTTCGAGCACCGGGTCCCGGAGCTCGTCTGAGGGGGCCCCGGCAGCGTGGCGGACGCCACCGGGGCGATGGGGGAATCCGCTGACCACTCTCGCGATCGGACGGCCGGCCGGGCAAGAAGCGACAACAGGCAAAGCCGGAGGAACCGCTCATGGTGGTCATCGCAACCGGGTCATAGCCTTAATGAACGTTCAGTCCTGCTCTAGGATGTCGGGATGAACGCTGCCGAGATCGCCGCCGGCCGGGAGCGCTGGCAACGACGCTTCGACGCGGCCCGCAAGCGGGACGCCGACTTCACCACGCTCTCCGGTTCGACGCTCGATCCGGTCTACGGCCCGCCCGGCGGCGCCGACTACCCGGGCTTCGACCGCATCGGGTGGCCGGGCGAATTCCCGTACACCCGGGGTCTCTATCCCACCGGTTACCGCGGCAGGACCTGGACCATCCGGCAGTTCGCGGGGTTCGGCAACGCCCGGCAGACCAACGAGCGCTACAAGATGATCCTCGCGGCCGGTGGCGGCGGGCTGAGCGTCGCGTTCGACATGCCCACGCTGATGGGCCGCGACTCGGACGAGCCGCAGTCGCTCGGCGAGGTGGGTCACTGCGGCGTCGCGATCGACTCGGCCGCCGACATGGACGTGCTCTTCGACGGCATCCCCCTGCAGGACGTCACCACCAGCATGACCATCTCCGGTCCGGCGGTGCCGGTCTTCTGCATGTACCTGGTGGCCGCCGAGCGGCAGGGCGCCGATCTCAGCAAGCTCGACGGCACGCTGCAGACCGACATCTTCAAGGAGTACATCGCGCAGAAGGAGTGGCTCTTCGAACCCGAGCCGCACCTGCGCCTGATCGGCGACCTGATGGAGTACTGCGCGGCCGAGATCCCGAAATACAAGCCGCTGAGCGTCTCCGGCTACCACATCCGGGAGGCCGGGGCGACCGCCGCGCAGGAACTCGCCTACACCCTCGCCGACGGCTTCGGCTACGTCGAGCTCGGCCTGTCCCGCGGTCTCGACGTCAACCGGTTCGCGCCCGGCCTGAGCTTCTTCTTCGACGCGCACGTCGACTTCTTCGAGGAGATCGCGAAATTCCGGGCGGCCCGCCGGATCTGGGCCCGGCACCTGCGCGACGACTACGGCGCGACCAGCGAGAAAGCGCTGTGGCTGAAGTTCCACACGCAGACCGCGGGTGTCTCGCTGACCGCGCAGCAGCCGGTCAACAACGTGGTGCGGACCGCTGTCGAGGCCCTCGCGGCGGTCCTCGGCGGGACCAACTCGCTGCACACCAACGCGCTCGACGAGACCCTCGCGCTGCCCACCGACGAGTCCGCCGAGATCGCCCTGCGCACGCAGCAGGTGCTGATGGAGGAGACGGGTGTGGTCAATGTGGCCGACCCGCTCGGCGGCTCGTGGTACGTCGAGGCGCTCACCGACCGGATCGAGGCCGAGGCCGAGGAGATCTTCGCCCGGATCCGTGAGCTCGGCCACGACGGCAGCGTCACCCAGGGCATCCTGCGCGGCATCGAGGACGGCTGGTTCACCGCGAACATCGCCGAGGCCGCGTTCGTCTACCAGCAGGCGCTGGAGAAGGGCGACAAGAAGGTGGTCGGCGTCAACGCGCACACCACCACCGTCGCCAAGGACCTGGAGATCCTGCGCGTCTCCCACGAGGTCGAGGTGGTGCAGCGGCGCGAGCTGGGCGCTCGCAAGATCAATCGCGATGGGGTACGGGTCAAGGCGGCTCTCGAGAGACTGGTGGCGACGGCCCGCACCGGCGAGAACATGATCCCCGCGATGCTCGACGCCGCCCGCGCCGAGGCGACGCTGGGCGAGATCTGCGGCGTCCTGAAGGACGAGTGGGGGATCTACCGCGAGCCGGCCCGGTTCTAGAAGCGCTGTGACGTCCGATATCGGCGGCCTGGTGGCGGCGCGAACAGGCGTGACTGCGTGCGAGACTAAATAACCATGAGCGACCCACGGACCACTCCGTCGATCTTCACCCGCGGCGCGGTCGATCTCAGCGCGCTGCGCCCCTCGGCGCCGGCCAAATCGGCCACGCCCGGCACCCCGGCGCCCGGCACCCCGGCGCCCAGCACCCCGGCAGCCGGCACACCCGCGCCCTCCGCCGCCACGCCGCCGGCCGGCGTCCCCGGTGCGGTGCCCGGAGTCGCGCCGGAGACCATCATCGAGGTCAACGAGGCCAACTTCCAGTCCGTCCTGGAGCGGTCCCTGACCACGCCGATCCTGCTGGACTTCTGGGCCGACTGGTGCGAGCCGTGCAAGCAGCTCTCGCCGGTGCTGGAGAGGCTGGCCGGGGAGTACGCCGGCTCCTGGCTCCTCGGCAAGGTCGATGTGGACGCCAACCCGCGACTCGCTCAGGTCTTCCGGGTGCAGGGCATCCCGATGGTGACCGCGGTGATCGGCGGCCAGCCGGTGGAGGGCTTCACCGGGGTGCTCCCCGAGTCCCAGATCCGGCAGTACATCGACGCCGTCCTCAAGGCGGCCGGCGTGAGCGTCGCCGCGCCCGAGGACCCGCGGCTCGACGCGGCCGACGACGCCCTGATGACCGGCGACCTGGACGCGGCCGAGGCGGCGTACCGCAAGATCTTGGCGGAGTCGCCGGCCGACGCGGCGGCCGAGTCCGGACTGGCCCAGGTCGAGCTCTACCGCCGGATCAGCGGCGCTGACCCGGCCGCCGTGCTCGCCAAGGCCGAGGCGAACCCGGACGACGTCGAGTCCCAGCGTCTGGCCGCGGACATCGAGGTGCTCAGCGGGCAGGCCGCCGACGCGTACGCGCGGCTGGTCCGCCTGGTGCGGCGCACCGGCGGCGAGGAGCGCGAAGCCGTGCGCAAGCACCTGCTGTCGCTGTTCAGCGTGGCCGGTCCGGACGATCCCGCGGTGGCCGGCGCCCGCCGGGCCCTCGCCAGCGCGCTCTTCTAGGACAGCGCTTTCCATCACTGAGGAAGAGGGGGGCGTCGTGCGCCGCATCGCCGTTCTGGACGCGCCGTCCAATCTCGGCCTGCGCCCGCCGACCGCGACGTCGGTGCCGGGCTGCGCCAAGGCGCCCGGCGCCCTCCGCGACCACGGACTGCTGAGCAAGCTCGGCGCGCGGGACGCCGGTTGCCTCACCCCGCCGCGGTACGACCCGGGCGACTGGCGTCCCGGTGACGGCGTCGCCCACGCCGCGGAGATCGCCGCCTACTCGCGGGCGCTGGCCGACCGGATCGGCGCGATCATCGACGGCGGCGAGTTCCCGGTGGTCCTCGGCGGGGACTGCTCCATCCTGATCGGATCCGGCGTGGCCATGCACCGTCTCGGCGAGGCGGTCGGCGGCCGGATCGGCCTGGTCTTCGTGGACGGGCACTCCGACTTCCGGCACCCGGGCAACGCGTCCTACGTGGGCGCCGCCGCCGGTGAGGACCTGGCCCTGGTGACCGGTCGTGGTCAGGCCGACCTGGCCGCGATCGAGCGCCGCCGGCCGTACTTCCGCGACGTCGACGTGGTGGTCCTCGGCATCCGCGCCCAGGACGAGTACCGGCTGGACCTGCAGGCCGCCGGCATCGTGACCCGGCCGGTGCCGGCCCTGCGCGCCGAGGGGGCGGCCCGCAGCGCCCAGTGGGCCCGTGACCAGCTGGTCGACTGCGCGGGGTACTGGGTGCACATCGACGTCGACGTCCTGGACCCGGCGGTGATGCCGGCCGTGGACGCGCCGGACCCGGGTGGCATCGCCTTCCCCGAGCTGGAGCTGCTGCTGGCCGGCCTGGTCGAGTCGCCGCACTGCCTCGGCGTGGAGATCACCGTCTTCGATCCGGACTACGACCCCGACGGCGGCTACGCCGCGGAGATCGTCTCGGCGGTGACGGCGGGGCTCGCGCCGGTGAAGACCACGGCGCCCCGGCCGGACCTGGTGGCGGCCCGCCGTGACCTGGCCGCCTCGCCGGTTTCCCCGCTGCTGGACGGAGTGGACGACGCGGCGGCGCAGGACCCGGTGGTGGTGTCGGCGGCCGGGCTGGACCCGGACCCGATCCCCGCCCCGCCGGACAGCCCCGAGCCGGTCGCCGAGCCGAGTCCCGAGCCGATCGCCGAGCCGGATCCCGAGCTGGTCGCCGAGCCGGCCACCGCGCCGAATCCCGAGCTGATCGCCGAGCCGGATCCCGAGCTCCACGCGGACGCGGACGAGGAGGAGGACGCGGCGCCGGAGGACGTGCCCGAGCCCGAGCCGGTGGCCGATTCCGATCAGCTGGTGGATCAGCACGAGGACGAGGACGCGACCGAGGCCGGGGCGGAACCGGAGGAGCAGCCGCCGTCCCCCGCCCCGCGGCCCCGGGACGAGCTCTCCGAGGCCGCCGGGAACGAGCATCCGGTGGCCGCCGCCGAGCCCGGGCATCCCGACGTGCGCCTGCTGACCCGGCCGCTCGGTTCGGCGCCGCTGCTCGACTCGGAGCCGCTTCCCGCGACCCGTCCCGGCATGCTGCGCCCGCGTCCCCCGCTGGACCCGCCGGGCATCGGCGTCCTCCGGCCCGGGTTCGGTGGCCGGGGCGTGCCGGGGCCGGATTTCCCGGGCGGCGGAGCGGCCTGAGACGGCCGGTGCGCTGTCGCACCGGCCGCCCGGTGGCGCGGATCGGGTCTTACTTGTTCAACTCGGTCAGGAAGCGCTTGACGATCGGCACGGCCGCCTCCGAGCCGGCGCCGCCCTTCTGCACCATCACCGCGAACGCCACGTCGTCCTGGTAGCCCACGAACCACGAGTGGGTGTCCTCGGACCCGTTCTGGAACTCCGCGGTGCCGGTCTTGCCGTGCACCGGCTTGCCGGGGACGCTCTTCAACGCCGTACCCGTGCCGCTGGTGACCACCTCGCGCATCATCTCGTGCAGCGCGCCCACCGCCTCGGGGTCGAGCGGCGGCCCGGCCTCGCCGGGCTTCGCGGGCGCCGGGTCGAGCACCAGCTTCGGCGGCTGGAACCGTCCTTTCGCGACGGCCGCGGTGGCGACCGCCATGGCGACCGGGCTGACCACGGTGCTGCCCTGGCCGAAGATCGCGGCGGCCAGCTCGGTCGCCGTGCCGCCGTCGGAGACCTGCCCGGTGTACGCCTCGATGCCCAGGTCCCAGGTGCCCCCGAGACCGAGCGCGGTGGCCGCCTCCTGCAGCCCGGCCGAGGTGAGTTTCGGCGCGAGGCCGGCGAACGCGGTGTTGCAGGACTTCGCGAAGTCGACGTGGAACGGCACCTTGCCGAGCGCCTCGTCGTGCGAGTTCTTGAACTCCCGCCCGTCCACGGTGAGCGTCTTCGGGCAGTCGACGACGGTGTCGGCGGTGACCACGTCGCGGGCCAGCACCCCGTACCCGGAAATCATCTTGAATGTCGAACCGGGCGGGACCTGGCCGGTCAGCGCGGTGTTCACGCCGCCCGCGTCGGGGCCGTTCGCGACAGCGAGCACGGCCCCGTCGCTGACCCGGATCGCCACCATGGAGCTGGGCTGCTTCTCGCCGGCCAGGGCCTTGTCGGCGGCGTTCTGGGTGGCGGTGTCGATGGTGATCTTCACGGGTTTGCCGTCGACCGGCTCGGACTGGAAGATCGGGTCGTCCTCGACGGCGCCGTCGGCCGCCTCGCGGGAGATCACCACGGAGAGGCCGGCGGTGCCGCGCAGCGTGTCGTCGTACTTCTGCTGCAGGCCGCCGTGCCCGGCCTGGTCGCCGACCTTGAGGACGTCCGGGCGGGCGTCGATGTCGTCCTTGGTGGCCGGGTCGACGGTGCCGAGCAGGGCGCGGGCGAAGGCGCGGGTCGGCGCGAGCTGCCGGGTCTCCTCGCGGAAGACGGTGCCGGGCAGTGGCCGTACCTGATTGCGGATCTTGTTGTAGTCGGCCCTGCGCAGCGTGACCAGGTCGATGAAGGCGCCCGGATCGGCGGCGTCGACCCGGCCCTTCAGCGTGTCCATGTCCACGTCCACGGCGACCTTCTTGAACGCTGCGGCGAGGCCGTTCTTCAGCTTCGTGAAGTCGGTGATCTTCTCGGGGCTGACCCCGATCACCACCACTTTCTGCGGTCCGACGAGCGGCTTCCCGTCCGCGTCCTGGAGGGTGGCGCGGTCCGAGGCGACCCGGCGCAGCCGCAGCTTGTCACCGGTGGAGAGGTCCGGCTGGACCACCGCCGGCTCCCAGATGACGGCCCAGTCGTCGCGGCCGGCCTTGGTGGCGCGGACCGTGCTCTGGTACGTCCAGTCGACGCCGCCGGGCAGCGTCCACTTCACGGTGATCGGGGTGCTGGCGTCGTCCCCGGTGGTGGTGGTCTTGCCGGCCGCGACGGCGAGCGGCTGCCCGGTGAGGTCCCCGTAGAGCTCGCGGATGCCGGTCAGCACTTCCGGCGCGGCGATCCCGCTGCCGCTCGCGGTGACGAATCCCACGTCGTTCAGGTTGCCGCTCTGCCAGCCGGCGACGAACGCCGAGACGGCGTCCTCGGGCGGGTCGGCGGAGCACCCGGCCAATCCGCCCGCGGTGAGTACGAGCAGCGCGGCGAGCCCGGCGGTGGTGCGGCGCATGACGATCCTTTCCCTGGGTGGCTGGTCCCTGGAGTGACTGATCGAATCCCTGGGTAGCTGATCGAACCGTAGTAGGCCAACGCCCGTCATGGTGTTCCGCAGTAGGTGATACGGCGCAAAAGCGCACATCACTCGCTGGCACACCCGGGGTGTGAGAGGTGCCGGGCCGGTCGTTCTAGGCTGTGCTCGACACGTTCGAACCCACAGTGCCGTGGGTGAGGGGAGCGCCGGAGCCATGGCTGTCGCCGACGAGGCAGCGACCGATTCTGATCAGACTGTGCCCGATCCTTCGGTGCCACAGCCCGGACTCGCCCTCACCGGGCGATTGGGGGCGTCCACCGACTCAGGAGAGCTGGACGAGCCACTGCCGAACGCCGAGAGGCTCGTCGCGCAGGCGGTGCAGCAGGCGGGCGAGGACACCACCACCGCATCACTCGTTGACCGTTTCTGGCGGTTCGCACCCGATGAGGAGCTGGTCGGCTACACGCCGGACGAGATGTACGCGGCCGCGGTCGAGCACCGTGAGCTGGCTCGCAACCGGCTGCCCGGCGAGGTGAAGCTGTCCGTCACCGAGCCCAGCGGCTCGCAGGGCCACACCGTCGTGCGGATCGTGACCGACGACATGCCGTTCCTGGTCGACTCCGTGATGGCCCTGCTCACCGCGCACAACCTGCAGGTCCACCTGCTCGTGCACCCGCTGATCGTGGTGCGCCGCGAGCCGCTCGGCGCGCTCGCGCAGGTGGAGCCCGAGGTCGAGCCGGACGACGCGATCGACGGCGACCTGGTGGAGAGCTGGATCCGGATCGAGATCGACCCGATCCGCCGCGCGGAGGCCCGCGAGCAGCTGACCAACGAGGTGCGCCGGGTGCTCACCGACGTCCGGGACGCGGTCGAGGACTGGCCGAGGATGCGGCAGCGCGCCCTGGCGATCTCCGCGGAGCTGGCCGCCGCCGCCGAGTCCGGGACCATGCCGCCGGTGCCGGACAAGGACGTCACGGACACGATCGAGCTGCTCGAGTGGCTCGCGCACGACCACTTCACGTTCCTCGGCTACCGCGAGTACCACCTGGACGACGGGGTCCTCAGCGCGGTTCCGGGCACCGGTCTCGGCATCATGCGCGGCGCCAGCAAGCCGCGCCCGCTCGCCACGATGGCGCCCGAGGCGTACCAGCGGGTCCTGGAGAAACGGCTCCTGGTGATCACCAAGGCCAACTCGCGGGCGACGGTGCACCGGTCGGCGTACCTCGACTACATCGGCGTGAAGGTCTTCGACTCCGCCGGCACCGTGGTCGGCGAGCGGCGCTTCCTCGGGCTCTTCTCCTCCTCGGCGTACCGGACCAGCGTGCGCCAGCTGCCGGTGGTCAAGCGCAAGGTGATGGAGGTGCTGGAGCGCTCCGGCCTGTCCCCGCGCGGGCACTCCGGCAAGGACCTGCTCCAGATCCTGGAGACCTACCCCCGCGACGAGCTCTTCCAGATCAAGACCGATGACCTGTACGAGGCGGTGATCGGCGTCCTGCGGATGGCCGGCCGCCGGCAGTTGCGCCTCTTCCTGCGGCGCGACGGGTACGGGCGGTTCATCTCGTGCCTGATCTACCTGCCCCGGGACCGGTTCACCACCGGCAACCGGCTGCGCATGCAGGAGATCCTGCTCCGCGAGCTGAACGGCGTCGGCGTCGACTACACCACCCGGGTCACCGAGCGGATGCTGGCGCGGGTGCACTTCATCGTGCGGACCGACCCGGGGGACCCGCCCGGCCACGTCGACCCGAACGAGCTGGCCGAGCTGCTCGCCGACGCCACCCGGATGTGGGACGACGACTTCTCCCTGGTCCTCGAGCGCAAACTCGGCGACGAGCAGGCCAAGACGCTGTTCAACAGGTACTCGTCGGCCTTTCCGGAGAGCTACAAGAACGGGCACACCCCGTACGAGGGCATCCAGGATCTGGCCAAGCTGGAGCTGCTCGAGGAGCCGGGACAGCTCGCCATGCACCTGTTCCGGCGCCGCCGGCTCGGCGCGGACGGCGTCCCCGAGCCGGACGAGCGGGACGTGCGGTTCAAGGTCTACCGGTACGGCGAGCCGATGATGCTCTCCACGGTCCTCCCGGTGCTGCACTCGCTCGGCGTCCGGGTCACCGACGAGCGGCCGTACGAGATCCGCCGCGACGACGGCGTGATCTACCTGTACGACTTCGGTCTGCTCCCGCCGGCCGGTCACCGCGAGCTGGCCGAGGTCCGCCCGCAGGTGGAGAACGCGTTCGCGGCGGCCTGGCGGGGCGAGGCCGAGGTGGACGGGTTCAACGAGCTGGTGCTGCGGGCCGGGCTCACCTGGCGTCAGGTGGTGGTGCTCCGCGCGTACGCCAAATATCTGCGCCAGACCGGGACCGTCTTCTCCCAGCGGTACGTGGAGTCGACCTTCACCGCCTACCCGGAGATCGCCGGGCTGCTGGTGCGGCTCTTCGAGACCCGTTTCTCGCCGTCGCTCGAGGTCGGCGAGGCGGAACGGGCCCGCCGCGCCACCGGGCTGCGGGACCGGATCACCGCGCTGCTCGACCAGGTGGAGAGCCTGGACCAGGACCGGATCCTGCGCTCCTACCTGACGCTGATCGAGGCCACCCTGCGGACCAGCTTCTTCCAGCGCGGCACCGAGGGCCAGCCCAAGCCGTACGTGGCGTTCAAGCTGGACCCGCAGGCCATCCCGGACCTGCCGCAGCCCCGCCCGAAGTACGAGATCTTCGTCTACTCGCCGCGGTTCGAGGGCGTGCACCTGCGGTTCGGCGCGGTGGCCCGGGGCGGCCTGCGCTGGTCGGACCGGCGCGAGGACTTCCGTACCGAGGTCCTGGGCCTGGTCAAGGCGCAGATGGTGAAGAACGCGGTGATCGTCCCGGTGGGCGCGAAGGGCGGCTTCGTCCTGAAGCAGAAGCCGGGCGACCGGGACGAGGCGGTGGAGTGCTACAAGGGCTTCATCACCGCGCTGCTGGACGTCACCGACAACATCCTCAGCGGCAAGATCATCCCGCCGCGGGACGTGGTGCGGCACGACGGCGACGACCCGTACCTGGTGGTGGCCGCGGACAAGGGCACCGCCACGTTCAGCGACATCGCCAACGAGATCTCGGTGAGCAAGGACTTCTGGCTCGGTGACGCGTTCGCCAGCGGCGGCTCGGCCGGGTACGACCACAAGAAGATGGGCATCACCGCGCGCGGCGCCTGGGAGTCGGTCAAGAAGCACTTCCGGGACCTGGGGATCGACACCCAGAGCCAGGACTTCACCGTGGTCGGTGTCGGCGACATGTCCGGCGACGTCTTCGGCAACGGGATGCTGCTCTCCGAGCACATCAAGCTGGTGGCGGCCTTCGACCACCGCCACATCTTCCTGGACCCCGACCCCGACCCCGCGATCTCGTACGCGGAACGGCGCCGCCTGTTCGACCTGCCGCGCTCGTCGTGGGCGGACTACGACCGTGAGCTGATCAGCTCCGGCGGCGGCGTCTACCCGCGCAGCGCCAAGTCGATCCCGGTGAGCCCGCAGGTCCGGGCCGTCCTCGGGCTCGAGCTCGGGCACGGCGAGGCCACCTCGGTCAGCCCGGCCGAGCTGATGCGGGCGATCCTGACCGCGCCGGTCGACCTGTACTTCAACGGCGGCATCGGCACGTACGTGAAAGCGGCCTCCGAGTCGCACGCGGACGTCGGCGACAAGGGCAACGACGCGATCCGGATCAACGGCGCCGACCTGCGGGTCAAGGTGGTCGGCGAGGGCGGCAACCTCGGTCTCACCCAGCGCGGGCGGATCGAGTTCGCCCGCTCCGGCGGCCGGGTGTTCACCGACTTCATCGACAACTCGGCCGGGGTGGACTGCTCCGACCACGAGGTCAACATCAAGATCCTGCTCGGCGGCGCGGTGACCGACGGCGAGATGACCCTGCCGGAACGCGACGAGCTGCTCGCCGCGATGACCGACGAGGTCGGCGCGCTGGTGCTGCGCGACAACTACGAGCAGGCGATGGCGCTCGGCAACGCGCGGGCGCAGGCGCACTCGCTGCTCCCGGTGCACCGGCGGATGCTGAAGTCGCTGGAGGAGCGGGGCGCGCTGAACCGCGAGCTCGAGGCCCTGCCGTCGGACAAGGAGCTCGCCGCCCGGTACGAGGCGGGCGAAGGCCTGTCCGCGCCGGAGTTCGCCGTGCTCCTGGCGTACGTCAAGATCAGTCTGGAGCGCGAGGTCCTCGCCGACGAGCTCGTCGACGAGGGCTGGACCGCCGACGTCCTGACCCGGTACTTCCCCACCCCGTTGCGCGATCGGTTCGCCGGCCGGATGGCCGGTCACCGCCTGCGCCGGGAGATCATCTCCACGTCGCTGGTGAACGAGGTGGTCAACCGGGGCGGCACCTCCTTCGTCTACCGGGCGATGGAGGAGAGCGGCGCGTCGGCGGCCGACGTGATCCGGGCGTACATCGTGGTCCGCGACGTCTACGGCCTCAAGGAGATCTGGCAGGCCGCCGAAGGCCTGGACAACCAGGTGCCGACCGGGGCGCAGACCGCGGTGCTGCTGGAGACCCGGCGGCTGCTCGACCGGGCGGTCCGCTGGCTGGTCAGCACCCGGCGCTCGCCGATCGACGTGGCCGGCGAGATCGCCAAGCTGCGGCCCGGTGTCGCCGAGCTGCTGCCCCGCCTGCCCCAGGTCATCGTCGGCGCCGAGCGGCGCAACCTGGAGCAGCGGACCGCCGCGCTGACCGGCAAGGACGTCCCGGACGCGCTCGCCGAGGCGGTGAGCCGGGTGTTCTACGGCTTCGGCCTGCTGGACATCCTGGAGACGGCGGCGTCCGTCGGCCGGGACCCGCACGAGGTGGCGTCGGTGTACTTCGTGCTCTCCGAGCGGTTCGGGGTCGACACGCTGCTGTCGCACATCTCCCGGCTGCCGCGCAACGACAGGTGGCAGACGCTGGCGCGGATGGCCCTGCGGTACGACCTGTACGCCGCGCTGGCCGCGTTGACGGCGGAGGTCCTGCAGTCGACGCCGTCGGAGGCGGCCCCGGAGGACCGGGTGTCGGAGTGGGAGCAGGTGAACGCGGCGTCGATCGCCCGGGCGTCGAACGCGATGGGGAACGTGGACGACTCGCCGGCTGATCTGGCGGCGTTGTCCGTGCTGCTGCGCCAGATCCGGACGCTGGTCAAGACCTCGGCGGCCTGAGGGGTTCGCGGGAAGGCGGCCGTCCGGTGTCGGAACCGGGCGGCCGCGCTGGGTTTCGCCTCCCGGGGAGACCGGTGGGCTGCCGAGCCCGGCTTCGCGGAATCCCGTGGACGCCATAGGCACCGCCGTTTACCGCGTACCCGATGGCGCTCCAAGATCTCCTCGCGGCTCCTGCGGGTGCGGCTCCCTGCGGGTGCGGCTCCCCGCGGGCGCGGCTCCCGCGGTCGGCGGGCGGGGGTCGGGTTCTGGATCTTGGAGCATTCGCGCAATGCGGAAACCCGCGGACCTCATAGCGTCCGCCGAACTCCGCAAACCGCCGCGCTGCAGGGCGACCCCCGACGCCCCTACCACCCGCAGGACTCCGAGAACCCGTTGTCCACATCCCCGCTTCGTCCACAGCCCCACCGGCGGCCACCCACACCCCGGGCAATCCTGGCCCGCATGACGCGACACATCGACGAGATCAGCCGGCACCAGCGCGGCGTCCTGACCCGCGCCCAGGCTCTCCGCAGCGGCATGAGCCCGGACCGCCTCCGGAACCTGCACACCTCCGGCCGCTGGCAACGGCTTCACCGGGGCGTCTACGCCACCTTCAGTGGCGAGGTGCCCCGCCCGGCACTGCGCTGGGCAGCGGTCCTCGCCGCCGGCCGGGGCGCCATGCTCTCCCACCGGTCGGCCGCCGAGGAGGCCGGGCTGGCCGACGAGGGGCACGGCCCGATCCACATCCTCATCCCGGACGACCGGCGCGTCCGCCCGTCCACCGGCCTGGTGGTGCACCGAGCCAAGGGTTCCGCGACGCGCCGCCATCCGGTCCGGTTGCCGCCGCAGACCCGGGTGGAGGACACGGTGCTCGACCTGGCGTCGGCGGCGCGCTCGGAGGAGGAGGCGATGGCGTGGATAGCCGCGGCCTGCGGTCGCCGTCTCACCACGCCGGCCCGGATCGCCCGGGCTCTGGCGGATCGTCCCCGCCTGCTGCGGCGGCGCGGTCTGGCCGTGCTGCTCGGTGAGGCGGGCACCGGCGTCGGGTCGGTGCTGGAGTGGCGTTACCTGCGGGACGTGGAGCGGGCCCACGCCCTGCCGCCCGGCGCCCGCCAGCAGCGGCGGTCACGTCCCGGCGGAAGCTGGTACGACGACGTCCACTACCTCGAACACGGCGTCCGGGTCGAGCTCGACGGGCTGGCAGCGCACCCGCCCGAGGGCCGCCTGCGCGACTTCCGCAGGGACAACGCGGCGGTGCGATCCGGTGAGTGCGTGCTGCGCTACGGCTCACTCGACGTCGGTGAGGACCCGTGCGGGGTGGCCGCTCAGGTCGCCGGGGTGCTGCGGAGCCGCGGCTGGCGCGGTTCGCCCCAGCAGTGCGGCGCGGGGTGCAGGCTGAACCCTCATCAGGCCGCGGCGTAGCGCCGCCGACAGGGCGCGCGTTCACCGGCGGCAGCGTGCTTTCACCGGCGGCAGTGCGCGTTCACCGACGGCAGCGCGCGTTCACCGGCAGCGGTGCGCGTTCGTCGGCGGCAAGGTGGTGAGCCGGGCGCGGCGACCGCTCCCGAAGTCGACCCGTGCCCGGCTCACCGTCTGCGTCGCGGCTCGTGCTGGTCCCGAGCCGAAGTCCGCGACGTCCCCAGACCCACCTGTGAACATGACGCTACGTGATTGCTACAGCGCACCGAAACCACCCAACGCCGAGTTTGTCCGTTCGGTTAGCCCGATTTGAGCAGAAGGCCGAGAGGAGCAGTGACGGCATGTAATCAAAACCAAGGAGGGGTACGAGCCGACCCGCTGAACAACCGCACCTCATCCCGTCCCCGAGAGTCCGCGCGACCACCTGCCACGCAAGGCCGTAGCGCGGCCGCCGGGACACGTCAGTGGTCAGGGTCGTCAGCGCGCCCGAAGGTGCCGTCAGCCACCCAGGCGCTTGAGTGATCCGAGCGCGTGAGCCGTCAAAAGCGTGCGGGCTGCCCGAGCCCGTGAGCCGTCCGAGCGGGTGTGGGTCGTCCGAGCAGGCGGGTCGTTCAAGCGGGCGGGTCGTTCAAGAGGGCGGGTCGTCCGAGCGTGCGCCGTCCGAGTGTGCGGGCCGCCCGCGCATGTGAGCCGGCAGCCCGTGTCAGCCCCGCCGTGTGTGTCAGCCGCGCCAGGTGTGTCAGCCGGCCGTTTGTGTCAGCCGGCCAGGTGCAGGGCCTCCGCCGCCGCCCGGCCGTTCGCCAGGCTCGCGCCGTGGGTCACCACGAAGGCAGCCACCCCGGCCGGCCGCCAGCTCGACGGCCAGCCCATCTCGACGACGCTGACCGGCCGGGCTACGGCCAGCTTCTCCACGAGCTCGCGGGCCGCCGCGGAGCTGTGCAGCCGCCGGCCGACCACGACCACGGGCCGGTCCCCGGCGAGCGCCGCGACCTCGTCGGCGGTCGTCGACGCCGCGACGAGGTCGACCTGTTCGATGCCGTTCAGGTGAGGGCGCAGGCCCCACGGCACGCGCCCCTCGGCGATCGAGGAGCCGGACACCAGCCGCACAACGAGGGGGGAGGGGAGGGGGGAGGGGGCCCCCTCCACGCGTACCGCCGATCGGGCCGCCGCGACGCCCAGCTCGCGGTCCGGCTCCGCCGCCGGGCGCGGTGCCGCCGCCCAGGCGGCCAGTGCCGCGGTACGCGCCGCGGCACCCTCCAGCCGGGACTGCGCGAGCCGCCCGTCCCCGACCGCCGCGGCGATCTCGTCGGCGACCGCGTCGACCAGCTCCCGGTTCACCGAGGCGCCGATGCAGAGCAGATCCGCCCCGGCGGCGAGGGCGGCGACGGCGGCGAGCGGGATGCTTCCGGCCGCTCCGGCGGCGCCGCGCATCTCCAGGGCGTCGGTGACGATCGTGCCGCGGAAGCCGAGCTCGTCACGGAGCAGCCCGGTCAGCGCGGCCCGGCTGAACGTCGCGGGCAGGTCGCCGGTGAGCGCGGGCACCCGGATGTGGGCGCTCATCACGGCCTGCGCGCCGGCGGCCACAGCGGCCGCGAACGGTGGCAGGTCGCGCCGGCGCAGCACGTCCAGCGGCACGTCGACGGTCGGCAGCTCGAGGTGGGAGTCGCTGACCGTGGCGCCGTGGCCGGGGAAGTGTTTGGCGCAGGCCGCGACGCCTGTCGATTCGAGCCCGATGACGGCCGCGGCGGCGTGCCGGGCGACCAGGTCGGGGTCGGCGCCGAAGGACCGGGTTCCGATGATCGGGTTCTCGTCGGCGGTGTTGACGTCGACGGTGGGCGCGAGGTCGAGGTTCACTCCGGCGGCGGCCAGGTCGCCGCCGATGGCGGCGTAGACCCGGCGGGTGAGGTCCGGGTCGTCCACCGCGCCGAGGGCGGCGTTTCCGGGGTACGGGCTACCCGTGCGATGTCCCAGCCGGGTGACGTCGCCGCCCTCTTCGTCGATGGCCACGAGCACGTCGGGCCGGGCCGACCGCAGCGTCCCGGTCAGCGCCGCGAGCTGAGCGATGTCGGCCACGTTCGTCGCGAACAGGGTGTGCCCGGCCAACCCGTCGGCGACCAGTTCGAGCGCCCAGTCCGGCGCGGTGGCGCCGGGGAAGGCGGCGAGCAGGGTACGCAGGGCGAGCCGGCGAAGGCCCGGATCGTGAGACATGTTGTCCTTCCGGTGGCGCGAGGTGGTCCGGGATGCCCGCGACCTGCCATGATCGCTCGGGGTCGATGAGCCACCCTCCGGTCAGGCAACGTCGCCTACCGTTACGCTGCGGCTGCGCGTCGAGCGTCGACACTGTAACAGGAAAGAACCTTTAGTAATTAGGGGACAACGCTATGGTCACCCGTCTCCCGGGCACGCCCCGGCTGCTGCGCGCCCTCAACGACCGTGCGGCGCTGGACCTGCTGCTCACCCGCGGGCCGCTGACGCGGGCACAGCTCGGTGAGATGACCGGCCTGAGCAAGGTCACCGCCTCCCAGCTCGTCGAGCGTCTCGAGGAACGCGGCCTGGTCCGCCGGATCGGCGAGCAGGCCGGTGGCCGTGGTCCGAACGCGCAGCTCTACGCGGTCACCCCGGGCAGCGCGTACGTGATCGGCGTGGATGTCGGCCCGGACTGCGTGGTCGCCGCCTGCGCGGACATCACCGGCACCATCATCAGCCGGGTCGAGCAGAGCACCAAGGACACCGACGACCCGGTCGGCGTGGTGCACAACGCGGTGGTCCAGGCCGCCGGCGAGGCCGGCACCGACATGTCGTCGGTACGCCGTGTCGTGCTCGGCACCCCCGGCCTGGTCGACCCCGAGTCCGGCGAGATCTCCTTCGCCCACGACCTGCCCCGCTGGCACCGGGGCCTGCTGGCCGAGCTGCGCCGGGACCTGAGCACCCCGGTCTTCTTCGGCAACGACGTGAACCTCGCCGCGGTCGCCGAGTCCGGCACCGGCGCGGCCACCGGGGTCAGCGACTTCGCGCTGATCTGGATCGGCCGGGGCGTCGGCCTCGCCACGGTGATCGCGGGCCGCCTGCACCAGGGCGCCACCGGCGCGGCCGGTGAGATCGGCTACCTGCCGGTGGCGGGCGCCGAGGTGCCGCACAACGCGTCCCGCCGTGGAGTGAAAGGCGCGTTCCAGGCGCTGGCCGGCGCCGACGCGGTCAAGGCGATCGGCAAGCAGTTCGGGTTCCGCGGCGCCGAGGCGGCCGACGTGGTCCGGGCCGCCGTCGCGGCCGGTCCGGCCGGTGAGCCGGTGCTGGACGAACTGGCCCGGCGGCTGGCCCTCGGCGTCGCGGCGACCTGCGTGGTGCTCGACCCGCCGCTGGTGGTGCTGGCCGGCGAGGTCGGCCGGGCCGGTGACACCGCGCTGGCCGAGCGCGTGGAGCGGGAGGTCGCCGCGATCACGCTGGTCTCGCCGAAGGTCGTGGTGACCGGCGTGGCGTCCGAGCCGGTGCTGCACGGCGCCCTGCGGATGGCGCTGAACGCGGTCCGCGACGAGGTGTTCGGTTCGACGACGGACTAGGAGACGACGGACTGTTGAGACGACGGACTGTTGAGACGACGGACTAGGGGACGACGGACTGGGACTGGTCCAAAAACGCGGCCCCGGCGCGGCCGTGGAGTTTCCGGCTCTGCCCACGTGGTTGGATGGACGCGTGCTGGAGGCTGCCGTATCCATTCCGCCCGACGAGGACACCGTCATCGCCTTCGACCGCGTCAGCGTGGTCCGCGCGGGTAACTTCCTGATCCGTGACCTGTCCTGGCAGGTCGAGCTCGACGAGCGCTGGGTGGTGCTGGGGCCGAACGGCGCCGGCAAGACCACCCTGCTGAACCTCGCGTCCGCCCGGATGCACCCGACCAGCGGCCAGGCCTACGTGCTGGCCGAGAAGCTGGGCCGCACCGACGTGAACGAACTGCGCACCCGGGTGGGCATCACCACCGGCCGGTTCGCCGACCAGGTGCCACCGGGCGAGAAGGTGCTGGACGTGGTGCTGACCGCCGCCTGGTCGGTGGTCGGCCGCTGGCGGGAGAAGTACGACCCGCTGGACGAGGCCCGCGCCCGTGAGCTGCTCGAACAGCTCGGCATGACGGCGTTCGCGGACCGCGAGTTCGGGACCCTCTCCGAGGGCGAGCGCAAGCGCACCCAGATCGCCCGCGCGCTGATGACCGACCCCGAGCTGATGCTGCTGGACGAGCCGACCGCCGGCCTCGACCTGGGCGGCCGGGAGAACCTGATCGGCCACCTGAGCGAGCTGGCCCTGGACCCGGACGCCCCGGCCATGGTGCTCGTCACGCACCACGTCGAGGAGATCCCGCCGGGCTTCACCCACGCCCTGCTGCTGCGGGAGGGCGTCGCCGTCGCGGCCGGCGTGCTCGGCGAGGTGATGACCGCCGAGAACCTGACCAAGACGTTCGGGCTGCCGCTGGTGGTGGACCGGTTCGGTGACCGTTACACGGCACGGGCCGCCTGAGGTGTCCGGTTCGGGGAGCGCGCCGAAGGTCGTCGTCGCCGGCAGCGCCAACATGGACCTGGTCGGGCTCGCGCCGGCGTTGCCCCGGCCGGGTGAAACCGTGCTCGGTGACGATTTCGTGATGGCGCCCGGCGGCAAGGGCTCGAACCAGGCCATCGCGGCCGCGCGGGCCGGCGGCGCGACCACGTTCCTCGGCGCGATCGGCTCGGACGCGTTCGGGGTCACCCTGGGCGCGCGGCTGGCCGCCGCGGGCGTCGACACCAGCCGGGTACGCACCAGCTACGGCGCCTCGGGCGTCGCGGTGATCATGGTGGACCGGGCCGGCGAGAACTCGATCCTGGTCAGCCCGGGAGCGAACCGGACGTTCGCCGGCCTCACCGCCGACGAGCAGTCGGTGATCGCCGGAGCCGACGTGCTGCTCTGCCAGCAGGAGATTCCGATGGAGACGGTGCACGCCGCGCTCCGGGCCGGCCGGGCCGGCGGCACCCGCACCATCCTCAACGCCGCACCGGCCCGGGACCTGCCGCCCGGCCTGCTCGACGAGGTCGACCTGCTGGTGGTCAACGAGATCGAGGCACGGGCCATCACCGGCGCGCAGGCTGATGAGGCGGCCGGCATGGCCGCGCTGCTGGCCCTGGTGCCGCGGGTGGTGCTGACGCTCAGTGGCTCGGGCGCCCGGTTCGCCGATCGCGACGGCCGGGACGTGCACGTGCCGGCCTTCGCGGTGGAGGTCGCCGACACCACTGCCGCCGGCGACGCGTTCACCGGCGCCCTCGCGGTGGCCTGGGGCGAGGGCCGCGACCTGGTGGACGCGGTCCGCTGGGCCAACGCGGCCGGCGCGGCCTGCGTCCAGCGGGTGGGCGCCAGCACCGCGCTCCCGGAACGCGCCGAGATCGATCAGCTGTACGCGAGCGCGCCGGGCTGAGGCCGTCAGGCCAGATCCCAGACCAGCTCGTCGTAGGTGCGGCCGCGCTCGGCGAGGATCCGGGTCAGGGCCTGCTCACCGGCCGCCACGGCGTCCGGGGTGCGGTCGTGCCGGCGCTCGGCCGCCCGCAGCACGCCGTAGAGCTCCTCGGCCGCGCTGATCGCCGTCCGGGACGGCACCCGCCGGTTGGAGTGGTAGCCGATCACCCGTCCGGCACTGTCGTAGGACGGGGTGACGTGCGCGAAGACCCAGTAGTGCGCGCCGTCGGCGGCGAGGTTCACCACGTACGCGAAGATCTCTTTTTCGGCCTTGAGGGTGTCCCAGAGCAGCTTGAACACGGCGCGCGGCATGTCCGGGTGACGGATCACGCTGTGCGGCTGCCCGACCGCCTCCTCCTCGGTGAGGGCGGATATCCGCAGGAAGACGTCGTTCGCGTACGTGATGACGCCGCGCGGATCGGTCTTCGTGACGATCAGCTCGCCCTCGCTGAACGTCCGTTCCGTCCCGCTCGGCCGGACCAGGGTCGGTTTCATGGTGACTCCGATGGTCCCCGGCCGGCGGGGTCCGCGCGCGGGATTCGCCGATTCACGCCTCGCGGATCATCGTGACGAACCGCGACACCTCGCCCTGCAGCACCTCGGCGAGCTGGGACAACCCGCCGGACGCCACGTCCTCTCCGCCGTCCACGGCCCGCGCGATCCCGTCGACCAGGCCGCTCATCTCGCGGATCCGCGCGGTGACCGCCTCCAGGACGGCGATCGCGTCGGCCGCCGCGTGCTGGACCGTGGTGACCTGCCGCATGATCTCCTCGCTGGACGAGCTGGTCTCGTTCGCGAGCGTCTTCACCTCGTTGGCGACCACGCCGAAGCCGAGCCCGGCGGTCCCGGCGCGGGCCGCCTCGATGGTGGCGTTGAGCGCCAGCAGCCGGGTCTGCGCCGACACCTTGTTGATCAGGTCGACGGCGTGCCGGATCTCGTCCGAGGAGCTGCGCAGCGAGGAGACCGTGCCCAGGCCCCGCTCGGCGTCGGTGACCGCCTCCCGGGCGAAGGAGGCCAGCCCGTTCGCCGAGGCGCCCATCTCGGTGGCGGCCGTGGCGACCTGCTCGGAGACGGTGAGCACCGCCGACTCCAGCTGGTCGGCGAGGCGCAGCCGGTCCTGCGCGGCGTTCGCGAACTCGGCGGCGGTCCGGCTCATCACCTGGTTGGAGTGGGTGATCTGCTGGGCGGCCGCCCGGTACACCCCGGTCAGGCCCTGATCGAGGAAGCGCCGGTAGAACCGTCCCTCGGCGGCCGCGGCCGAGGCCGCGCCCGCCTCCCGGACGAACGCGTCGATCTGGTCCAGCAGGCCGTTCACCGCCGTGCGCAGGCCGGCCGCCTCGGGTGCGGCGCCGAGCGGCGGCACCCGTGCCTCCATGTCCCCGCCGCGTGCGCGGCTGCAGACGTCGGTGACCACGCGAACGGCGTCGTCCAGGGATGCGATGGGAATACCGGCGTTCTTGCTCATGGTCCCTTCATCGTCCCCAAGTCGGACGACACGGATCACGATTTCCGCCGAAGCGGTCAGCGGGACACTCGCCAGGCCCACGCGATCAGGGGCGCCTGGAGCGGCAGCCGGCCGTAGGCGATCGCCCGCCGGGCCGGCGAGGCGTGCCGCCAGTCGGCGGCCATCTTGACGTTGGCGGGGAAGACGGCCGCGAAGAGCGCGGCGGCGGCGAGGCCGCCGGCCCGCCGGGTGCGGGGATGCGCGACGGCGGCGGCCACTGCCAGCTCGGCCACCCCGCTGAGGTACGTCCACGTGCGCGGCGATCCGGGCAGCGAACGCGGGATGATCCGGTCGTAGGGCTTCGGGACGGCGAGGTGCAGCACACCCGTCGTGGCGAGCAGGGCGGCCAGGCCCGCGGCGTCCCGCCTCACCGGCGCACGGCCGGTTCGAGAGCCCGCTGGAGAGCCCGGTAGACGCGGCCGAAACGCTGGGCGTTGTCGGTGCGCAGCAGCAGCACGTCGCCGCCCGGCACCCGGCCCCAGATCTCCAGGCTCCGGCTGCCCCGGTCGTAGGATCTGTCGACCCGCTCCAGCAGCAGGTCGGCGACGGGGACCACGGCGAGGCCGACCAGGATGCCACCGACCAGGAGGGCGAGCGTGGTGGCGAACGTGGCCTCGATGACCAGCGCCACGCCGATGGCGAGCAGACCGGCCACGAGCGGCAGCAGGATGGTGAGCCCGAGCGCGCCGCGCCAGGCGATGACACCCCAGTCCCGGGCGCCTCGCGTGTACCACACCCGGACCAGCTCGGGCAGCCGGAAGTCCTGGTTGTTCATGTGGACGCCGGACGATGTGATCAGCACTTCCGGGTCCCGGTAGTACGTCGTCATTTCCCCTCCCCAGAGGAGCCCAATGTAGCCCGTACCCGGCATAGGCTGTCGGCCAAACGGCCCAGCGGCGAGGAGGCACGGGTGGGCGAGTTCGTACGGCTCGAGGTGTCCGGCGGCATCGGCACGATCCGGCTCGACCGGCCACCGATGAACGCGGTGAACGTGCGGGTCCAGGAGGAGCTGCGGGACGCCGCGCAGGCCGCGTCCACCGACGACGAGATCCGCGCGGTGATCGTCTTCGGCGGCGAGAAGGTCTTCGCCGCCGGTGCCGACATCACCGAGTTCACCACCGCGACCTATTCCCGGATGGTGACCCGGGCCGGCGCGCTGACCAGCGCGATCGACACCGTCGCCCGGATCCCGAAACCGGTCGTCGCCGCGATCACCGGGTACGCGCTCGGCGGCGGCTGTGAGCTGGCTCTCGCCTGCGACTGGCGGGTGGTCGCGGACGACGCCAAGCTGGGCCAGCCGGAGGTCAAGCTCGGGCTCATCCCGGGGGCCGGCGGCACCCAGCGGCTGGCCCGGCTGATCGGCCCGGCCAAGGCCAAGGACCTGATCTTCTCCGGCCGGATGGTGGACGCCGAGGAGTCGCTGCGGATCGGTCTCGCCGACCGGGTCGTGCCGGCCGCGGACGTGTACGCGACGGCGCTCGACCTCGTCCGCCCGTTCGTCACCGGTCCCGCACTGGCGCTGCGCGCCGCGAAACAGGCCATCGACTCAGGACTGGACGGCGACCTCAATTCCGGCCTCGCGCTGGAGTCACACCTGTTCACCGGGCTGTTCGCCACCGACGACCGGGTGGAGGGGACCACCGCTTTCGTCGAGAAGCGGCGGCCGAAGTTCACCGGCAGGTAGTGGAGGGACCGATACGGGTCCGTCATTGCCTAGACTGCGGTCATGTCCATCGACCAGGGTGGTCCGAAGCGGTACGCCCTCGGCATCGACTTCGGCACCTCGAACACCGTCGCCGTGGCGCGATGGCCGGACGGCCGCGCCCGGCCGATCCTGGTCGACGGTTCCCCGCTGCTGCCGTCGGCCGTCTACGCCGACGCCGCGGGCAACCTGCTCGTCGGCCGGGACGCGGTGCACAGCGCCCGGCTCGATCCGGCGCGGTTCGAGCCGAACCCGAAACGCCGGGTCGACGACGGCCTGGTGCTGCTCGGCGAGCGTGAGTTCGAGACCGTCGAGCTGATCGCGGCGGTGCTGGCCCGGGTCGTCGAGGAGTGGCACCGGGCGGTCGGGCCGTACCGGCCGGAGACCACGCTGACCTGCCCGGCCAGCTGGGGGTCGGCGCGCCGGACCCTGCTCGCCGAGGCGGCCGCGCGCGCCGGGCTGGAGAGCGTCCGCCTGGTCGCCGAGCCGGTCGCGGCGGCGACGTACTTCGCCGAGGTGCTCGGGCGGGACGTGCCGATCGGCTCGGTCGTGGTGGTGCACGACTTCGGGGCCGGCACGTTCGACGCGAGCGTGGTGGCCCGTACCTCGTCGGGGTTCGAGGTCCTGGCCGTGGACGGCCGGGACGACCTCGGCGGCCTGGACGTGGATGCCGCGATCGTGGAGCACCTGCGCACCGACGGCTGGCAGCGGCTGATGGAACCGGCGACGGTCGAGGAGCGGCGGGCCCGGCGGCAGCTCTGGGACGACGTGCGGATCGCCAAGGAGCGGCTCTCCCGGGCGCAGGCCGCCGACTTCGTGGTGCCGCTGCTGGACACCGAGGCGCACCTCACCCGTGAGGAGCTGGAGACGGTGGCCCGGCCGGTGCTGGACCAGACCGTGGAGATCACCAAGAACCTGCTGCGCTGGGCCGATCTGCCGGACGGCCGCCTGGCCGGGGTCTTCCTGGTCGGCGGGGCGAGCCGGATCCCGCTGGTCGCCACGCTGCTGCACCGTGAGCTGGGCGACCCGCCGGTGGTGATCGAGCAGCCGGAGCTGGTGGTGGCCGAGGGCAGCATCCTGGCCGGCGCGGCGCTGCTGGCCAGCGAGCCGGCCGCGCCCGGGCCCACCGAGGAGCTGCGGCTGCCGTCGAAATACCTCCCGACCGGGAAATACCTGCCGACCGGGAAGCTCGACACCGAGGCGGAGGGCGCGACGGTCGTGGCCGGCCGGCCGCCGGCCGCCGCGTCCGGCACGCGGCTGACCGCGGTGGCCGGTCCGACCCAGGAACGGCCCGCGGTGACCACGCCGGTCGCCGCGCAGCCGTCCGCCGAGCTGGCCGCCGAGGCCGACGCGGCGACCGTGCTCGCCGGCCGTCCCGACGCGGCCACTGCTCCGACCGGCCGTCCGGACGCCGCCACCGTTCTGAGCGGCCGGCCGGAGACTCCGGCGGCCGGCCCGGACGCCGAGAACCCGGTCGGCGACGCGGCGGGCGACGGGCCGACCGCGCTCCGGACGTCCGGGCCGCTCCCGGTTCCGGGGCCGCTCGCGACGGAACGTCTCGGTGAGACGCCCCCCGCCGCCGAGCAGCCGGTGGAGGGCCGGAACGAGGCCGCGCCGCTGCCGAAGCGCACGCCGCAGCCGCTGGATGGCCGGGACGAGGCCGCGCCGCTGCCGAAGCGCACGCCGCAGCCGGTGGACGCGGCCGCCGAGCCCGCGCCCGAGCCGCAGCGCTTCGAACCCGACCACGCGGATCTGCCGCCGCATCTGCGGCCCCCGGTGGACCCGTGGCCGCACGCCGACCCGTCGACCTGGCGTCCCGACCCGGACGCCACGGCCGCCACTCCGCCCCCGCGTAACGACGGGTGGCCGTCACCCGTACCCCCGAGGCAAGCCGGACCGGCGCCGCGCGCGACGCGGCAGGCGCCGCCGGTGGTGGCACACGCCCGGCCGGTCTCTCCGCTGGGTGCGCCGGCGCGCCCGGTCTCGTCGGTGATGGGGTCGGCGCGCCCGGCTCCGTCGGCGCGGGCGGTCGCGGCTGCCCCGCGGGCGCCGCAGCGACCGCAGCCGCCCGGTCCCGACCCGCAGCCCGAGCTGCGGAAACGTCCGGGCACGCCGCAGCCGCAGCGGAAACCGAAGCGGAAGCCGAAGCGGCGCGGGCGGATGCTGCGCACGGTCCAGATCCTGATCAGCCTGCTGGCGATGGTGGTGGTGCCGCTCGTCGCGCTGGTGCTGGCGTACGGGTACGCGAACGGCAAGCCGCTGCCACAGGACGCGGTGAACGTCTTCGAGGACATCGCGAGGCTTGTCGGCTTGATCTGACCTGCCGGCGAGAGCTGATCGACCCGCCGGGCCGACCGGCGTGACGGACGGGAGCGGGCATGGGCGAGACGATCGAGGGGCACGGCGGCGAGCTGGCGCTGGCGGCGCTGCGGGCCCACGGGATCACCGAGATGTTCACGCTCTCCGGTGGGCACGTCTTCCCGCTCTACGCGGCCGCGCACGACGCCGGTTTCCCGGTCTACGACGTGCGCCACGAGCAGTCCGCGGTCTTCGCGGCCGAGGCGGTGGCGAAACTGCGGCGGCGGCCCGGGCTCGCCGTGCTCACCGCCGGTCCCGGTGTGACGAACGGCATCTCCGCGCTGACCAGCGCGCACTTCAACGGCTCACCGGTGCTGGTGCTCGGCGGGCGTGCGCCGGCCTTCCGCTGGGGCGCCGGCAGCCTCCAGGAGCTCGATCACGTCCCGCTGGTCGCGCCGGTCACCCGGTACGCCGCGACGGTCCCGGCCACCGCGTCGATCCCCGGCGAGATCGCCGCCGCGCTGACCGCCGCGCTCACCCCGCACCGCGGGCCGGTCTTCCTCGACCTCCCGCTCGACGTGATCTTCTCAACAGCGGCGGCGACCCGGCCGGGCGAGCTCGCGATCGCTATCGCGGAGGCCGACCCGGACGACGTGGCCCGCGCCGCCGAGCTGCTCGCCACCGCGCGGCGGCCGGTGATCGTGGCCGGCTCGGACGTCTGGAGCCTGGACGCGGTCGACGACCTGCGGCACGCCGCCGAGGAGCTGCACGTTCCGGTCTTCGCCAACGGGATGGGGCGGGGCGCCCTGCCGCCCGGGCATCCGCTGGCGTTCGCCCGGGCGCGCCGGACGGCCCTGGCCGGGGCCGACGTGGTCGCGGTGATCGGCACGCCGCTCGACTTCCGGCTCGGTTTCGGCGAGTTCGGCGAGGCGCGGGTGGTGCACATCGTGGCCGCGCCCGCCCAGCGGGCCACGCATCTGACGCCTGCCGTCTCGCCCGCCGGCGATCTGCGCCGGACCCTGACCGCGCTCGCCGGCTGGACCGGGAACCGATCCGATCACCGGGAGTGGGTGGCCGGTCTGCGGGCGGCCGAGGACGCCGGGAAGGCCCGGGACGCCGCGGAGATGGCCGCCGAGACCGACCCGATCCGGCCGGCCCGCGTCTACGGCGAGCTGCGCCGGATCCTCGCGCCGGACGCGGTGACGATCGGCGACGGCGGGGACTTCGTCTCGTACGCCGGCCGTTACCTGGAGCCGGCCCGTCCCGGCACCTGGCTGGACCCCGGCCCGTACGGGTGTCTCGGCACCGGGCTCGGCTACGCGATGGGCGCCCGGGTCACCTACCCGGACCGGCAGATCTGCGTGCTGATGGGCGACGGGGCGGCCGGTTTCTCGCTGATGGACGCCGAGTCGCTGGTCCGGCAGGGGCTGCCCGTGGTGATCGTGGTCGGCAACAACGGCATCTGGGGCCTGGAGAAGCACCCGATGCGCGCGATGTACGGATACGACGTGGCCGCCGACCTGACGCCGGGGCTGCGGTACGACGACGTGGTGCGTGCGCTCGGCGGCGCGGGCGAGACGGTGGAGAAGGCCGGTGAGATCGGGCCGGCACTGCGGCGGGCGTTCGAGTCGGGAGTCCCGTACCTGGTGAATGTCCTGACCGATCCGGCCGACGCCTACCCCCGGAGCTCGAACCTCGCCTAGCTAGGGCTTCTTTTCGTCTTTTTGTTCACCATCCGGCTGTTCCTCATCCTGGTTCGCCCCGTCCTGGTGCTCCCCGGCCTGGCTCAGCTCACGTTCCCAATGGGCGAGCATCTCCCGCTCCCGGCGGGACTGCTCGACATTCATCGAGCGCAGGAACTCCGGGTCGTCGTCCGGCGAGGACGGGCGAGCCGGCGCCCGGCGGGCGCCGCCCGGGCGGCCCCAGGCGAAATAGGCGACCGGACCGGCGATCGGGACGAAAAGGATCACCAGGATCCACACCGCGCGCGGCAGGTGGCGGACGCGCTCCGCCGAGAGACCGCTGATCAGCGCGAGTATCAGCAGGACGAGCGCCGCCGCGGCCAAGAGGATGAACAACCGGACCATGCCGCAATGATGCCCCGCCGGAGCCGGGACGGCGACGATCAGAGCATGACAACCCAACCGGCGAGGACCGCCAGGGCCACGGTGATCAGCGCGTAGGCCCGGATCGAACGGGGAACAGCGGCCGGGACGGGGTCGCGCAGACCCGGCGCGCGGTGCAGGGCGATCCCGGCCAGGGCCGCCCAGCAGATCATCGTGCCGGCCGCGGCCAGCCACTCCGGCGGGCCGGCGCCGGGGGTGAAGGCGGGCCGGACGGAGAGCAGCGCCACCGCGGCGGCGGAGAGGCCGGTGCGGCGCCAGGCCAGCCGGGTGCGTTCGGGTGCTGCTCCGGGGTCGGGCACGGGGTCAGAAGATCTGGACCAGGACGGCGACGATCAGGGCGATCGCGCCGACGGCCACCACCAGCGCGAGCACCGCGGGGAAGCGGGACCGGGGGAGGTCCACGCCGAGCCGCATGGCCCGTTCGGTCCGCGCCCAGTGGTCCACGGCGCGCAGCGCGACCAGGCCGCCGAGGAGCAGCAACAGGACGGAGATGATCTCGCGGAGGTGCTCGATCGGGAGCGGCGGCAGGAACTGGGCGCACGCCAGGCCGCCCGCGATCAGCGCGAGGCCGGTGCGGATCCAGGCGAGAAACGTACGTTCGTTGGCGAGCGAGAACCGGTAATCCGGGGTGGTGCCCACTTTCGACGATTTTTCCGGGTCGAACCAGAGCGTCAGGTCACCGAGCACGACGCCGATTATTGACCCGCCGGGTCGAGAAGCGGGTGCCACAGGGTGCGGACTTCGTCACTGACGCAGGACTCCCGGAGGCGGCCGCAGAGGCACCACGGAGAGTCAGGTCCGGTGAGCCCGTGGGACTGAGGCTCCGTTACGTTGCCGGGTGAGAGATTATGGGGCGTGGGCGGGCTGGTGTCGTCCACGAGTGAGACGTTTCGGCCGGACATGTCGTGACACCTCCTCTGTGCTCACTGTAGCGATCGTGATCGCCCCGTGGGTGAGGTGTGTCACTCTGGGTGGCCGGCAACAGGGAAGCTACTGGCGGGTAACCTTGCCGACATGTCCGCCGCGAGATGCGAGATGCCGGCGGGCGGGCGACCGCAACGGTGCGTTCAATACAGGAGGGTCGTAGGAGCGCGATGAATATCGTCGTACTGGTCAAGCAGGTACCCGACTCCGGTGCCGAGCGCACCCTGAGCGCCGACTTCTCGGTGGACCGGGCGTCCTCGAGCAACGTCATCAACGAGATGGACGAATACGCCATCGAGGAAGCGCTGAAGATCAAGGAAGCGCACGGCGGTGAGGTGACCGTGCTGACGGTCGGCCCGGCCGGCGCTACCGAGTCGATCCGCAAGGCGCTCTCGATGGGCCCCGACAAGGCCGTTCACGTGCAGGACGATGCCCTGCACGGCTCCTGCGCGGTCGCCACCTCCAAGGTTCTCGCCGCCGCTCTGGGCACGCTGAACGCCGATCTGATCCTCTGCGGCGCGGAGTCCACCGACGGCCGTGTCCAGGTCGTGCCGCACATGCTGGCCGAGCGTCTCGGCGTGGCCGCGCTGACCGGCGCCCGCAAGCTGACCGTGGACGGCTCGCAGCTGACCGTGGAGCGGCAGACCGACGAGGGCTACGAGGTCGTCACGGCCGCCACCCCGGCGATCGTGAGTGTCTGGGACACCATCAACGAGCCTCGGTACCCGTCCTTCAAGGGCATCATGGCCGCGAAGAAGAAGCCGGTGCAGAGCCTGACCCTGGCCGATCTGGGCGTGGCGGCCGACGAGGTCGGCTTCGCCGGCGCGACCAGCCAGGTGCTGGAGTTCTCGAAGCGTCCGGCGCGGTCCGGCGGCACCAAGGTCATCGACGAGGGTGACGGCGGCGCGCAGCTCGTCGCGTTCCTCGCCACCGAGAAGTTCGTCTGAGAGGGGTTCGCCGTGGCTGAAGTACTGGTAGTCGTCGAGGCCGGCGTCAAGAAGGTCACCCTCGAGATGCTGACCATCGCCCGCGGGCTGGGTTCGGTCTCCGCGGTGGTGTTCGGTGACGTCGACACGAGCAAGCTGGCCGAGTTCGGCGCCGAGAAGGTCTACGTGGCGTCCGGTGCGGACGTCGAGGGTTACCTGGTCGCGCCGAAGGCCGCCGTGGTGGCCGAGCTGGTCGCCCGGGTGCAGCCGGCGGCTGTGCTGCTGGGTTCCACTCAGGAGGGCAAGGAGATCGCCGGTCGCCTGGCGGTCAAGCTGGACAACGGCCTGCTGACCGACGCGGTCGCGGTCGAGGCCGACGGCACCGCCACTCAGGTGGTCTTCGCCGGCTCCACGATCGTCAAGTCCAAGGTCACCAAGGGCCTGCCGATCGTCACGATCCGCCCGAACTCGGTCACCCCGGAGCCGGCCGCGGCGACGCCGGTGGTCGAGCAGCTGACCGTCGCGGTGTCCGACAAGGACAAGCTGACCAAGGTCGTCGAGCGGGTCGTCGAGCAGAAGGGCTCGCGTCCCGAGCTCACCGAGGCCGGCATCGTGGTCTCCGGTGGCCGCGGCGTCGGCAACGCCGACAACTTCGCGCTGGTCGAGGAGCTCGCCGACCTGCTCGGTGGCGCGGTCGGCGCGTCCCGGGCGGCGGTCGACTCGGGTTACTACCCGCACCAGTTCCAGGTCGGGCAGACCGGCAAGACCGTGTCGCCGCAGCTCTACGTGGCGCTGGGCATCTCCGGTGCGATCCAGCACCGGGCCGGCATGCAGACCTCGAAGACCATCGTCGCGGTGAACAAGGACGCCGAGGCGCCGATCTTCGAGCTGGCCGACTTCGGTGTCGTGGGGGACCTGTTCAAGGTCGTCCCGCAGGCCGCCGACGAGGTCCGCAAGCGCAAGTGAGCTGAGTGCTCCCTGACGGCCCGGCGGTTCGCTGCCGGGCCGTTTCACGTCCAACCCCTCATTGGGTACGCCCACCGCGCCCGCCCACCCCCACCGTGTCGACTTCAGGTGCGGAGCGCGCCTCAATTTCACACGCAGTGGTGGCCGCCCCGAGCGTGTTGAGTTCGGGTGCGGAGCGGGCCTCAATTTCACACGCAGTGGTGGCTACCCCCGAGCGTGTTGAGTTCGGGTGCGGGGCGCGCCTCAATTTCACACGCAGTGGTGGCTACCCCCGAGCGTGTTGAGTTCGGGTGCGGGGCGCGCCTCAATTTCACACGCAGTGGTGGCTACCCCCTAGCGTGTTGAGTTCGGGTGCGGGGCGCGCCTCAACTTCACACGCGGGACTTGGGGTTGGGCGGGACCACGCACGCAGGTCGCGCGGTGCGGGGAGCGTTCTGGACGCGCCAGCGGCCAGCGAGTCGCGCCGGGCCCTCGGCGGGAGCGACGGTCTGTACCCCGCACCCCGCTGCGACATGAATTTGATCCTGGTGCCTTTGATCTTGGTCTCGGGGCGCAGGACGGCCGGGGGGATTCGCCTGAGTACGGCCTAAGCTTGGGCGTGATGGCCTACCTGGATCACGCGGCGACCACGCCGATGCTTCCCGCCGCGCTCGACGCTTACGTCGCCGCGGCGCGGGAGGTCGGCAATCCGTCGTCCCTGCATGCCGCCGGTCGCGGCGCCCGGCGCCTGGTCGAGGAGTCGCGCGAGCGGATCGCCGCGGTGCTCGGCGCCCGCCCCTCCGAAGTGATCTTCACGGGCGGCGGGACCGAGAGCGACAACCTGGCGGTCAAAGGAATCTTCTGGTCACGGCGTGCGGCCGACCCGTTGCGCGACCTCGTGGTCGTCTCGTCGGTCGAGCATCACGCCGTGCTGGACGCGGCCGACTGGCTGGGCGCGCAGGAGGGCGCCCAGGTGGTGACGCTGCCGGTGGACGGTGACGGGCGCGTGCTGCCCGCGGCAGTGGCCGAGCTGATCGCCGAGGCCGGCGAGCGGATCGCGGTGATCAGCGTGCAGTGGGCGAACAACGAGGTCGGCACGATTCAGCCGATCGCCGAGCTGGCCGGTCTCGCGACCGCCGCCGGCATCCCGTTCCACACCGACGCGGTGCAGGCGGCCGGCCAGATCCCGGTCGACTTCGCGGCGAGCGGCGCGGCCGCGCTCACGCTCACCGGGCACAAGCTGGGTGGCCCGGTCGGGGTGGGCGCGCTGCTGCTGGGCCGGGACGTGGCGGTCACGCCGCTGCTGCACGGTGGCGGGCAGGAGCGCGACGTGCGCTCCGGGACGCTGGACACCGCCGGGGTGGTGGCGTTCGCCACGGCGGTCGAGGCCGCGGTCAAGACCCGTGACGAGTACGCGCAGCGCGTCGCCGCTCTCCGCGACGACCTGGTGGCCCGGGTGCGAGCGCTGATCCCCGATGTGATCTTCAACGGCGCGGCCGGGGAGCGTCTCCCCGGCAACGCGCACTTCTCCTTCCCCGGTTGCGAGGGCGACGCGCTGCTGCTGCTCCTGGACGCGCAGGGTGTCTACTGCTCGACCGGCTCGGCCTGCTCGGCCGGGGTGGCCCAGCCGAGCCACGTGCTGCTCGCGATGGGCGCCGACGACGCGCGGGCCCGCTCCTCGCTGCGGTTCACGCTCGGCCACGACAGCACCCCCGAGGACGTCGAGGCGCTGCTGGCCGCGCTGCCCGGCGCCGTGGAGCGGGCCCGCCGGGCCGGAGCGTGGAAGACACCCAGATAGGCTGGGGTCATGCGAGTTCTTGCGGCCATGTCGGGCGGTGTCGATTCCGCGGTCGCGGCCGCGCGTGCCAAGGACGCCGGTCACGACGTCACCGGTGTCCACCTGGCGCTGGCGCGTAATCCACAGACCTTCCGGACCGGGGCGCGCGGCTGCTGCACCCTGGAGGACTCCCGGGACGCGCGCCGCGCCGCCGATGTGATCGGCATCCCGTTCTACGTCTGGGACATGGCGGAGGAGTTCCACGACAGCGTCGTCGACGACTTCGTCAGTGAGTACGCGGCGGGCCGCACGCCGAACCCGTGCCTGCGCTGCAACGAGAAGATCAAGTTCGCGGCGGTGCTGGACCGGGCGGTGGCGCTCGGCTTCGACGCGGTCGTCACCGGCCACCACGCCCGGCTGGGCGTCGACGGGCTGCTGCGCCGCAGCGTCGACCTGGCGAAAGACCAGTCCTACGTGCTGGCCGTGCTGACCCGGTCGCAGCTCGATCGGGCGATCTTCCCGCTGGGGGATTCGACCAAGGAGCGGGTCCGGGCCGAGGCGGCGGAGCGCGGGCTGGCCGTGGCGGACAAGCCCGACTCGCACGACATCTGCTTCATCTCCGACGGTGACACCCGCGGGTTCCTGGAGAGCCGGCTCGGCAGCGCGCCGGGTGACATCGTGGACGGGCGGACCGGGGCGAAACTGGGCACGCACAACGGGGCCTACGGCTTCACGATCGGTCAGCGTAAGGGCCTTGACCTGCGTGTCCCGGCCGCTGACGGGCGCCCGCGCTACGTGCTCTCGATCACGCCGGTGTCCAACACGGTGACGGTCGGGCCGCGCGAGGACCTCGAGGTCGACGTGGTCGAGGCGACCCGCCCGATCTGGCACGAGCCGTCGACGGAGGTGCCGGACTGCCAGGTGCAGCTGCGCGCCCACGGCGAGGTGGTGGACGCCGACGTCGCCGTGACCGGTGACGGGCTGACCGCCCGCCTCCGCACGCCCGCCCGTGGTGTCGCCGCCGGTCAGGCCATCGTGGCGTACCGGCCGGACCCGGACGGCGACATCGTGCTCGGCTCGGCGACGATCACCGCGGGAAGCCGGGCCGCCGCGCATGCCTGACTTCCCCTGGCCGGCCGGCGCGGCCACCGGCGTCGGCTCCCTGCCGGGCACCGACATCGACGAGGCGCAGCGGATCGTCTTCGGTGAGCTGCCCCTGCTGCCGCATCTCGCCGAGCTGCCGGGCCGTGGCCCGGGTGCCGACATGATCGGCCGGGGCGCCGGGTTCCTGGTCGAGATGCCGGTGCAGCTCTACGCCGGTCAGTGGCAGATCGCCGCGCGGCCCGGCAAGGACCTGCGCCGGACCGCGGACCTGCTGGAACGCGATCTGGACCAGCTCACCGAGCAGGGCGACGGGTTCACCGGCACACTGAAGATCCAGGCGACCGGGCCGTGGACCCTGGCCGCCAACCTGGACCTGCCGATCGGCGGCCGCCTGCTGCGCGACCCGGGCGCGGTCCGGGACCTGACCGACTCCCTCGCCGAGGGCCTCCGGCGGCACGTCGGCGACGTGCGCAAACGCGTTCCGGGCGCGACGGTGCTGCTGCAGCTCGACGAGCCGTCGCTGCCCGCCGTGCTGGCCGGACACGTGCCGACCGAGAGCGGCCTCTCCGCCTATCGCGAGGTGGACGGCCCGGACGCCGCCACCCGGCTGCGTGTCATCGCGGAGTCGGTAGGCGCTCCCGTCGTGCTGCACTGTTGCGCTCCGGACGTGCCGATGCAGGTCGTGCGGGATGCCGGTCTTGCTGCCGTCTCGCTGGATCTGTCGCTGGTCGAGGACCTCGACCCGCTCGGTGAGGCGATCGAGGCCGGGCTGGGCGTCTTCGCCGGCGCCGTGCCGCCGACCGGGACGTCCCGGCCGGACGCGAAGCTGATCGCCGAGCGGGTGAGCACGCTCTGGCGGCGGCTGGGCTTCCCGGCGGCGCGCCTGCCCCAGCAGGTGGTGATCACGCCGGCCTGCGGCCTGGCGGGAGCCTCGCCGGGGTACGCACGAGCGGCCCTCACCGCGATCGCCGAAGCGGGCCGCCGGATCTCCGAGGTGTGACAGCGGGATTTGTCAGTGGGTGGGGCTACGGTGCTCGTAGATACCACTGACTAGGGGGTTGCGTTGATCGAGGATCCGACACCACAGGCGAGCGCCCGGCACGCCGAGCTGGCCGACGAGATCCGCGGTCATCAGTACCGCTACTACGTGCTCGACGCGCCGACGATCCCGGACGCCGACTTCGACGTTCTGCTGCGCGAGCTGGAGGCGCTGGAGACCGAGTTCCCGGCGCTGCGCACGCCCGACTCGCCCACGCAGAACGTGGGCGGCACGTTCTCCACGCAGTTCACGCCGGTGCAGCATGCCGAGCGGATGATGTCGCTCGACAACGTGTTCAACTTCGACGAGCTGACCGCGTGGTCCGAGCGGACCGTGCGGGACGCGGGCGGCCCGGTCGGCTTCCTCTGCGAGCTCAAGGTCGACGGTCTCGCGATCAACCTTACCTATGAGAAAGGCCGCCTGGTCCGTGGCGCGACCCGCGGTGACGGGCGCACCGGCGAGGATGTGACACCCAACGTGCGGACCATCCGGGAGATCCCGGAGCGGCTGGCCGGCGACGACGTGCCCGACCTGATCGAGGTGCGCGGCGAGATCTACTTCCCGGGCGAGGCCTTCGCCGATCTGAACGCGACGCTCGTCGAGCAGGGCAAGGCGCCGTTCGCCAACCCGCGCAACGCGGCGGCCGGGAGCCTGCGGCAGAAAGACCCGCGGGTCACCGCCTCCCGCGGCCTGCGGATGGTGGTGCACGGCATCGGCGCGCGGGAGGGCTTCCACCCGGCGTCCCAGGCGCACGCCTACGAGGCGTTGCGGGCCTGGGGGCTGCCCACCAGTACGCGGTGGAGACTCGTCGACGACATGGCTGGTGTCCGCGAGTTCATCGACTACTACGGCAAGCACCGCCACGACGTGGAGCACGAGATCGACGGCGTGGTGGTCAAGGTCGACGACGTGGCGATCCAGGGCCGGCTCGGGTCGACCAGCCGGGCGCCCCGGTGGGCGATCGCGTTCAAGTACCCGCCGGAGGAGGTCACCACCAAGCTGCTCGACATCGCGGTGAACGTGGGGCGCACCGGCCGGGTCACGCCGTTCGCCGTGCTCGAGCCGGTGAAGGTGGCCGGTTCGGTGGTCGCACAGGCCACCCTGCACAACGAGCAGGAGGTGGCCCGCAAGGGCGTGCTGATCGGCGACACCGTGGTGCTGCGCAAGGCCGGCGACGTGATCCCCGAGATCCTCGGCCCGGTGATGGAGCTGCGGCCGGACGACGCGCGCCCGTTCGTCATGCCGTCCGCGTGCCCGGACTGCGGGACCCCGCTCGCCCCGGCCAAAGAGAGCGACATCGACATCCGCTGCCCGAACGCGGAGTTCTGCCCCGGTCAGCGCCGGGAGCGGCTGGGCTATGTGGGCAGCCGGGACGTGCTCGACATCGAGGTGCTCGGCGCGAAAGCCGCGCGGGCGCTGCTCGACTCCGGTGTGCTGCACGACGAGGGCGACCTGTTCGGCCTCACCGAGGAGCACCTGCGCCAGGTCCCGTTCTTCGTGAAACAGAACGGCGAGTTGAGCGCCAACGCCGGCAAGATGCTGCAGAGCCTGGCCGAGGCGAAATCCCGTCCGCTCGCCCGGATCCTGGTGGCCCTCTCGATCCGCCATGTCGGCCCGACGGCGGCCCAGGCGCTGGCGGCCGAGTTCGGCTCGATGGCGGCCCTGGAGGAGCTGCTCGCGAAGACCGCGGCCGAGCCCGAGGTGGTGGCGGCGACGGCCGAGGCGGCGGAGAAAGCAGAGGCCGCCGGGGCGGCCCCTTCCCCGGACGAAGCGGACAGCGCGGGCAGCGCGGCGAGTGCGGGCAGCGCGGAGGAGGCGGCCGAGGCCACGCGCAAGGCCAAGGCGGTCGACCCTCTCGCTGCCGTCGAGGGCGTCGGCCCGATCATCGCGGACAGCCTGCGTGAGTGGTTCACCGTGCCGTGGCACCGGGAGATCGTCGCGAAGTGGCGTGCGGCAGGCGTGAAGATGGCCGACGAGCGGGTCGACTCCGGCCCGCGCCCGCTGGAGGGTGTGACGGTCGTGGTCACCGGCACCCTGGCCGGCTACACCCGCGACCAGGCCGCCGAGGCCGTGACGTCGCGGGGCGGCAAGGTGAGCGGTTCGGTCTCGAAGAAGACCGGCTTCGTGGTGGTCGGTGAGAACCCGGGCAGCAAGCACGACAAGGCGATCGCGCTGAAGGTTCCGGTGCTCGACGAGGCCGGCTTCGCGGTTCTGCTCGCCGACGGCCCGGAGGCGGCCCGGGAGGCGGCCGAGGGCTGACGGGGTCACCCAGGAGGAGGAATTGGGGCCATTGTGGCGTCGTGGAGGCTATGTCGCTTTAGTAACTGATGGGTAGTTTAGCCTAGAAGGCACCATGTGGATCTATGGTGTAGGCGATCGGTGATCAAGGCCGTCATGGAGGTCGCATGGATGCCGCTCGCCTGCACACGGCCGGCTCGTCCGCCGCCGGCGCGGACGTCGCGCACTCGAATGTCCCGCACTCGGACGTCTCGCGCGCAGATGTCCCGCGCGCAGATGTTCCGCGCTCCGATGTTCCGCGCTCGGACGTCGAGCGCTCGGATGGCCCGCCCACGGACGCCATTCGCATGGACACCGCGCGGATTGACACCATGCGCATGGACACCATGCGCATGGAGACCGCGCGCATGGAGACCGCGCGCATGGAGACCGCGCGAATGGACGCCATGCGCCTGGAGACCGCGCGCACGGACGCCCCGCCTCCGGACGTCACGCGGCTCGACATCATGCGGCCGGATCTCGGCCGGCCGGCGGCTTCCCCGGCCGCCGCCGGGGAAGCCGCCAGGGCGGAGACCCGGCACCGGCGCACGATCGTCGTCACGTCGATCGGCGCGATCGCCGGTGGCCTGATCCTCTGGGCTGCCGACCCGGGCGCGTTCGCCGGGCTGCCGGCCGCCTTCTGGGTGATGGCCGTCCTCGCGCTGATCGCGGACGCCCGCCCCTACCTGGTGCCCGGCCGCCGGGCCAGCGCGATCATCCTGCCGTCGATCTGCTTCACGTTCGCGATCCTGCTGGCCTGGGGCGGCCCGCCGGCGCTGGCGGTGCAGCTCGCGGCGGTGACCGTCGCCGGGGTGCGGCTGCGCCATTCGGTCCGCCGTACCGTTCATCTGGCTCTCCAGCACGCGGTCGCGCTCGGCGCGGCCGCCGCGGTCGCCGGTCTCACCGCGCTGCGCATCGGCCCGGCCGAGGTGGGCCTCGTCTCCGGCGGGCCGGGCCTCGCGCCGGACGGCTCGGGGATCGTGGCGGGAACGGCCGGTCCCAGCTGGCGGGACGCCGCTCTCACCTGCGCCGCGGCCGCCGCCTGGATCGCCGCCCGGTACGCGGTGGCCGCCTGCGTGCGCCGCTGGACCGCCGACAGCAAGCCGCGCACGTACCGCCGGCGCGGGCACGCCGACCTGCTGGCCACCGCGGCGCTGCTGCTGCTCGGCCCGATTCTGCTGGTCGCGGCCGTGGTGAGCCCGGCGCTGCTGCCGCTGGCCCTGCTCGCGCTGCACGCCGTGCACCGGATGGTCCGCTGGGCGGGCGAATCCGAGCGGGCCGCCCGCTTCGACGCGCTGACCGGCCTGCCGAACCGCCGGGCGCTGCAGGCCGCGATCGCCGACCGCTGCCCGGATCGCCGGCGTGCGCTGCTGCTGCTCGATCTGGACCAGTTCCGTACCGTCAACGACGCCCTCGGCCACGGCGCCGGCGACCGCTTGCTGGCCCGGGTGGCCGACCGTCTCGCCACCGTGGTCCCCGCCCACGACCTGGTGGTCCGCCTCGGCGGGGACGAGTTCGCGGTGCTCGCGACCCGGGTCGAGGGCCCGGCGTCGGCCCGCCGCATCGCGCAGCACCTCGGCGAGGCGCTGAGCCGCCCGTTCCCGCTGGACGGCATGCCGGTGGAGCTGAGCGCCTCGATCGGGATATCGCTGCAGTCCGGCCGCCGGGACGCCGGCACGCTGCTGCGCGAGGCCGAGGCCGCCATGTACGAGGCGAAGCAGCGCGGCGACCAGGTGGCGGTGCACGGGCCGGACGCCGCGCACCACTCCCCGGACCGGCTGGCGCTGCTGGCCGAGCTGCGGACCGCCCTGCGCGAGAACGACGACGGAATAACGCTCTTCTACCAGCCGCAGATCGCGATCGCGACCGGCGAGGTGATCGGGGTGGAGGCGCTGCTGCGCTGGTGTCACCCGCGGCGCGGCACGGTCGGGCCGGAGGAGCTGCTGCGGGTGGCCGAGCCGACCCCGGTGATGCGGATGCTCACCGCCCGCGTGCTGGAGGAGGTGATCGCCCAGCTGGCGCTCTGGTGCGCGGAGGACCGGCCGTTGCGGGCCGCGGTCAACGTGAGCGCCCGGGACCTGCACTCCGGTGACATCGCGGACCGGGTCGGCGCCCTGCTCCAGCGGTACGCGGTCCCCGCCGAACTGCTCCAGCTGGAGATCACCGAGAGCGCGTTGATGGTCGATCCGTTCCGGGTGCTGGAGACCGCCACCCGGCTCAGCCGGATGGGCGTGGCGATCTCGCTGGACGACTTCGGCACCGGGTACTCGTCGTTGCAGCACCTGCGGCGGCTGCCGCTCTCCGAGGTGAAGATCGACAGGTCGTTCGTGCTGGGTATGGCCACCGATCGGGGGGACGCGGCGATCGTACGCTCGGTGGTGGCTCTCGCCGATTCCCTGGGCCTGCGGGCCGTGGCGGAGGGGGTCGAGGACGAGGCGACCTGGCGGCTCCTGGCCGCCGCCGGGTGCCACACCGCGCAGGGCTGGTTCCACGCGCGCCCGATGCCGGCCGCCGATCTCGCCGAGTGGCTGGCCCGGTACCGGCCGGTCCAGCCCCGGAAAATAGAATCAGGCAAACCGTCGAACCAATAGAGGGGGCAGGATGGCCGCCATCTCCCGCGAAGAGGTAGCGCATCTGGCGCGCCTGTCGCGGCTCGCCGTGACCGAAGAGGAGCTCGATCGATTCGCGGGTCAGCTCGATGTGATCCTGCAGTCGGTCGCCCGGGTCGGTGAGGTGGCTGCGGACGACATCCCGCCGACCTCGCACTCGGTTCCGCTGACCAACGTGTACCGCGACGACGTCCCCACCCCGAGCCTGACGCAGGAGGCGGCGCTCTCCGGCGCGCCCGACGCCTACGAGGGCCGGTTCCGGGTGCCGCGCATCCTGGACGAGGAGGACTGATCGTGACCGATCTGACCAGGGAAAGCGCTGCGTCGCTGGCCAAGCTGATCTCGGCCAGGGAGGTGTCGGCGGTCGAGGTCGCCACCGCACACCTCGACCGGATCGACGCCGTCGAGTCGCGCGTCCACGCCTTCCTGCACGTCGACCGCGAGGGCGCTCTTGAAGCCGCTCGTAAGGTGGACAACGGGGAGATCACCGGGCCGCTGGCCGGTGTGCCGATCGCGGTCAAGGACGTGGTGACGACCAAGGGCGTGCCCACGACCGCTGCGTCCAAGATCCTTGAGGGCTGGAAGCCGCCGTACGACGCGACGATCGTGGAGCGTCTCAAGCAGGCCGGCATGCCGATCCTCGGCAAGACCAACATGGACGAGTTCGCGATGGGCTCGTCGACCGAGTACAGCGCGTACGGCGCCACGAACAACCCGTGGGACCTGGGCCGGATCCCGGGTGGCTCGGGTGGCGGTTCGGCGGCCGCGCTCGCGGCCTACGAGGCGCCGCTCGCGATCGGCACCGACACGGGTGGCTCGATCCGCCAGCCGGGCGCTGTCACCGGCACGGTGGGCGCGAAACCGACTTATGGCGGCACGTCCCGCTATGGCCTGATCGCCTTCTCGTCCTCGCTGGACACGCCGGGTCCCTGTGGCCGGACCGTCGAGGACACGGCCCTGCTGCACTCGGTGATGGCGGGTTACGACCCGCGTGACTCCACGTCGATCAACCAGCCGGTGCCGGCGGTGGTCGAGGCCGCGCGACTCGGCAAGAACGGTGATCTGTCGGGCGTCAAGCTCGGCGTGGTCAAGGAGTTCGCCGGTGACGGCTCCGAGCCGGGCGTGCTGCGCAGCTTCAACGAGTCCCTGGAGGCACTGGTCAAGCTCGGCGCCGAGATCGTCGAGGTCTCCTGCCCGAACTTCCAGTACGCCCTCCCGGCCTACTACCTGATCGCCCCCAGCGAGGCGTCCAGCAACCTGGCCCGCTTCGACGGCGTGCGCTACGGGCTCCGCGAAGGCGACGACGGCAACCGCTCGCTCGAAGAGGTCATGTCGCTGACCCGCGAGGCCGGCTTCGGGGCCGAGGTGAAGCGCCGCATCATCATCGGCACGTACGCGCTCTCCAGCGGTTACTACGACGCGTACTACGGCCAGGCGCAGAAGGTCCGGACGCTGATCACCCGCGACTTCCAGTCCGCGTTCGAGCGGGTCGACGTGCTGGTCTCGCCGACCACCCCGTTCGTGGCGTTCCCGTTCGGATCGCGGACCAGCGACCCGTACCAGATGTACCTCGCCGACCTCTTCACGATCCCGACGAACCTGTACGGCGGACCGGCCATCTCGGTACCCTGCGGGCTCTCCGAGGGCCTCCCGGTCGGCTTCCAGATCATGGCCCCGACCATGGCCGACGACCGGATGTACCGGGTCGCCGCCGCGCTGGAGTCCGCTGTCGGCTCGTTCACTCCTCCGGAGCTGTGAGATGACATACGAAGAGATCCTCACGAAGTACGAGCCGGTGATCGGGCTCGAGACCCACGTCGAGCTCGGCACGCGTACCAAGATGTTCTGTGGTTGCAAGACCGACTTCGGCGCCGAGCCGAACACCCAGGTCTGCCCGGTCTGCCTGGCCCTGCCGGGCGCGCTGCCGGTGATGAACAGGGCCGCCATCGAGGCGACCATCCAGATCGGCCTCGCGCTGAACTGCGAGATCGCCGAGTGGTGCCGGATGGCCCGGAAGAACTACTTCTACCCGGACATGCCGAAGAACTTCCAGACCTCCCAGTACGACGAGCCGCTCTGCGTCGACGGTTACGTCGACGTCGAGGTGGACGGCGTCACGCACCGGATCGGCATCGAGCGGGTGCACATCGAGGAGGACACCGGCAAGACGCTGCACGTCGGCGGCGCCACCGGTCGTATCCACGGCGCCACCGAGTCGCTCGTCGACTACAACCGGGCCGGCATCCCGCTCGTCGAGATCGTCACCAAGCCGGTCCCCGGCCTCGGCGCGCTCGCCCCGGAGATCGCCAAGGCCTACGTCGCCGAGCTGCGCGACATCGTCCGCTCGCTCGGGGTCTCCGACGTGCGCATGGAGCAGGGCTCGATGCGCTGCGACGTGAACACCTCGCTGAACCTGCCGGGGGAGGAGTGGGGCACGCGCACCGAGACGAAGAACGTCAACTCGCTGCGCTCGGTCGAGCGCGCCGTCCGCTCCGAGATCATCCGCCAGGCCGCCATCCTGGACGAGGGCGGCAAGATCTTCCAGGAGACGCGGCACTTCCAGGAGACCACCGGCGACACCCGTCCGGGCCGCTCCAAGGAGACCGCGACCGACTACCGCTACTTCCCGGAGCCCGACCTGGTGCCGATCGCGCCGGACAAGGCCTGGGTGGCCGAGCTCAAGGCGGCTCTCCCGGAGCGGCCGAGCGCGAAGCGGGCCCGGCTCCGCGAGGTCTGGGGCATCTCCGAGATCGACATGCAGTCGGTGGCGAACGCCGGCGCGGTCGAGCTGATCGAGGAGACCATCGCCGCGGGTGCGTCCCCGGCCGGCGCCCGCAAGTGGTGGATGGGCGAGCTGGCCCGCCGCGCCAACGAGCTGGACGTCGAGCTGGCCGCTGTCGGCGCCACTCCGGCCCAGGTGGCCGCGCTGCAGAAGCTGGTCGACGACGGCAAGCTGAACGACAAGCTGGCCCGTCAGGTGCTGGAAGGCGTCGTGGCCGGCGAGGGCGACCCGGCCGAGGTGATGGCGGCCCGTGGCCTCGAGGTGGTCAGCGACACCGGCGCGCTCACCAAGGCCGTGGACGACGCGATCGCCGCCAACCCGGAGATCGCCGCGAAGATCCGCGACGGCAAGGTGGCGGCCGCGGGCGCTCTGGTGGGCGCGGTCATGAAGACCACGCGCGGCCAGGCGGACGCCAAGACCGTCCGCGAGTTGCTCTTGCAGCGCCTCGGCGTTTCCTAGATCGGGTACGGACGTAGCCGTCCGCCGACGCACCAACCCCGTCCCGTGGCAGTCCGCGCGAGCGGACTGCCACGCCGGGCCGTCCGGCGACTTCCGCTACCGGTGCATGGCCAGGCGCCCAAAACCGCCCCAGCTCCCACCGAGTACCCTCGCTTCCGCCCCGCCTCCGCCCGCGTCCCCTCCGCGATCTTGGCGTTCTACGCGGTGACGGACGCGGTGACGGACGGACTCAACTCGCCAAGATCGCCCGGGTGCGGGGCGGGGTGTGCGGGACGCGGGGCGCGGGACCGGCCGGGGGAGTGGCGGCGTGGTGAGCTTGCGGTGTCAGCTTGTGGACGGGGTGGGGGAGGGCGACTCCTCCGGCGAGATGCCGACGACATTGCGCTGCATCTCCACGTTCGACTCCCCGGTACCCCCGAGCTGGATGTCGTCGTACGCCTTGAGCTCGTTGTTCTCGTCGAAGTAGAGGACCGACAACGCCAGCGGAGTCGGCTCGTCGTTCTCCAGGCCGCGCAGCCCGGCGCCGCCCGTCGAACCCTCCACCATGAGACGTGTGGTCATCAGTGGTTCGGTGGCCGCGGAGGGCGCCGGCGCCGGTGACGCGGACGCTGACGGGTCCGGGGCGGGTGCGGCCGGCGGCGGCAGGATCGCGACCGAGCGCTGATGTTTGTGGCCGGCCAGGACGAGCGGCACCAGGCCGGAGAGCGGCTGGGCCATGGCCGGGTCGTGGACGAGCGCGATGTCGACAGGGTCCGCCGAGCCGCGGACCGTGGTGGCGAGGGTCTCCCCGGCGGCGGTGAGCAGTTCCGGGCCGGCGTCGTCGCCGGTCGCGTCGTTGGACTCGCTCTTGTCCGGGGTGAACTGCGGGTCGCCGATGCCGGCGATGGTCAGCCCGTCGACCGTGGTGATCGCGTTGTCGAGGACGACCGCGTTGCGCTGGCGGGCCACGGCGGCCTGGATGGCCGTCGAGTCGTGGTTGCCGCGCACGTAGATGTACGGCACCTGGATCGACGGGATCGAGGAGACGTACGACGTCTCGGCCCCGCTGCCCCAGTCGACGATGTCGCCGGTGTCGATCACGGCGTCGATCTCGAAGGTCTCCACGACGGTCCGGATCAGGCCCCACGACGACGGGTTCAGGTGCAGGTCGGAGACGTGCAGCAGGCGGGTGGTGTTCCCGGCCGGCTCGTAGACGGGCAGTGCCGAGATCGTCGAGTAGACCCGGCTCACGTTGCTCACGATCGTCTGGAGCTGCTCCGCGTACCGGCCGTAGTTGTCCGCGATCCGGCGGGCGTCACCGACCACGGCGGGCGCGTTGATCAGCAGGCCCTCGTACCGGGGCTCGCTGATCGCGTCGGGCCGCAGCGTGCCGGCCGCCACGCCGAAGCTGCCGGCCGTGATCACCAGGGCGGTGACCCCGGCCGCCGCGGTGCGGCGGACGTCGCGGAAGACCAGCGCGGCGAGGATGAGCGCGCTGAGGACGGCCAGGCCGAGGGTACGCAGGCCGAGGCGGGTCACCCCGTCGACGACCTCGTCGACAGCGCGGTCACCGGCCGAGGTGATCCCGGCCGGGTTGTCGAGCAGGGCCTCGGTGCGGCTCTGGTCCAGGGAGCCGAGGGCGACCTTGAGGTGCAGCGGCCCGCGGTGGCTGTCCAGGTGCAGCGAGCCGAGCGGCGGGATGTCCACCTCGGTGCCGCCGTGCACGGAGGGCGCCACCGACATCTCCGCGCTGAACGGTCCGACGTTGATGCTCGCGTGCGCGAAGAGCATCACGCCGATCACCGCGCCGACCACGCTGACCAGCCCGACCGCGACACCGGTCCGGATCCGGCGGGTCCACCTGCTGCGCAGGACCCGCCCGGTCAGCCGGGTGGTGGAGCTCAAGCGGCGGCGCCACGCGGGCGGCGTCGCTGCGGTATCCGGAGTCATCGAGCGCTCACCTGCCCGAATTCGCGCCACGTGAAACAACCGTCAGCCGCCGGGCAACAACCGTCAGCGCCCCCTGAAACAGCCATCAGCTCCGGCCGGCGCCGCCGTCCGAGAACACCAGGCGGATCAGGCGGTCATCCTCCGGGCCGGGCTCACCGCCGTCCTCCTGGTTCGACGTGCTGACCCAGATCGAGCCGTCGGGCGCGGCGGCGAGCGCGCGGAGCCGGCCGAACTCGTCGGTGAGCAGCTCCTGCGGCTCGCCGAGCACGGTGCCGTTGCCGGTGACGGAGAGGACGTAGAGCTTCTCGCCGAGGAGGCAGGAGGTGGCGACCAGGCTCTCCACCGCGGCCACCCCGCCGCACGACGACTCGGCGGCCGGCCAGGAGACCATCGGGTTCACGAGTTTCGCGTCGGTGCTGTCGCCGTCGGCTTTCGGCCAGCCGTAGTTTCCGCCCTTGCGGATCACGTTCAGCTCGCTGGCCTTCGGCTGGGTGCTGTCCGTCGCGTACATCTTGCCCGTCGCGTCCCAGGCGAGACCCTGCACGTCGCGGTGACCCGAGGACCAGACCGCGGAGTTCTTCACCGGGTTTCCGCTCGCCGGTTTGCCGGCCGTGGTGATCCGCAGGATCTTGCCGCCGAGGCTTTTCGGGTCCGGCGCGAGGGTGCCGGTGGGTGTGCCGTCGCCGGTGCCGACGTAGAGCATGCCGTCCGGGCCGAAGGCGAGCGCGCCGCCGTTCTGCTGAGCGGATCGCGGGATGCCGGTGAGGATCGGCTGGAGCTTGCCGTCCACGAGCTTGCCGACCCGGTTGTCGCGCTCGGTGGAGTAATAGACGTACAGCGTCTTGTCGGTCTGATATTTCGGTGAGGCCGCGATGCCGAGCAGGCCGCCGCTGCCGGACGGGCGCACCTCGGCGAGCCGGTCCAGCTCGGTGACCTTGAGACCGCCGGCGTCGGAGTCCGGGCCGACCTTGAGGATCCGGGCGGTGTCCCGCTCGGTGACCACGGCCGATCCGTCGGGCAGGAACGCGATGCCCCACGGAACCTCGAGGTTCTTGGCGAGGACGGTGAGCGCGGCCTCCCGGTCACCGGTGTCCTGGCTGGAGGTGGGCGCCGCCGAGGGGCGGGGCAGGTTGGGCGGTGAGCCGGCCTGGTCCGGGCCGGGCGGTCCGAAGCTGCATCCGGTGGTCAGCGCCAGAACGGCACCGACCGTCACGACCGCGGCACGGCCCCGGCGGGAACGCACGACCAGACCACCCCCTCAGGCTGTTCCATCCAACCGCCCCCACCCGCCACCCTGATGCGGACCGAAGGCTGTCGACCAGGGTAGCCGTGCGCGCTGAGAGATCCCGGCGATCACTGGTCGGTCGCGGTGGTGGCGTCGACGGCCTGGCCGCCCGCGGCCAGCACCATCGGCAGGTTGTCGCTGGTGACACCGGTCAGGCGAATTACGTTGCCGTTGTCGAGAAGGGCTGAGACACGCCCCCGGGCGTCCGGCGCGAGCTCGGCGATCCGGCTCCACGGCACCCGGGTGCCGCCGAAGAGCGCACGCACCCGCAGCTCCTCGGGGTAGACGTCGGTGCCGGCCCGATAGGTCCAGATCAGCACAGCGAGTGGGATCAGCAGAATCGGGGCGAGTGCCCAGGACGACCCGGCCAGCGGCAACGCGCCGATCAGGGCGATCAGGGCCGCGACGAGCACGGCGCCGGATTTGCGGACACGAAGGGCGGGACGACTGCGCACGTATCCATCCTCCCACCACCGCTCGGACCGGGACCCGCAGCACCGCTCGATTTGACCACCGTCGTTGCATGGCTGACGATTTCGTTCGGGGCCCGCACCGTTACCCGTTCCGGGGACACTCGTTGACCGGGTGCCAGTCCCTCCTCCCGTAACCCGCCTCTCCCACCCTCCCCGGATCCCGCAGGGGAACACCGCAGAGGACACGCCGTGGCTGTGTCGCATCCCGCGCCGGCCCCGCCCCGAGTTCCTGGCCGGGCGGTCCTGGTCGCTGTGCCGAGCGTCGCTGCCGTGCTGCTCGCCGCCGGCGGCGCCGGCCTGCTGCCGGGCGCGTTCGCCCTGGCCTGCGCGGTGGGTTGCGCGGGTCTGTGCGCCGCGGCTTTCCTTTTCGGTACGGCGATAGCCCTGCACCGCTCCGAGCGGGCGTTCGTCTCCTGCCGCGGCGCGGGCATCGTCGGCCTCGGCACGGTCGCCGCGACCGCCACCGCGATGGTCCCGTGGTGGAACCCGCCGGACGTGACCGGATGGCTCACCGCCGGCCTGACCCTGGCCACCGGCTGTTACGTGGCAGGCATCTCGCTGCTGCCGGGCGCCGCGCGGGACTGGCCGGTCCGGTTGCGGCGGGCGTTCGACGGCGCCGGGCTCGGTGTGAGCCTCGGCTTCGCGGCGTACCTGGTGCCGGGTGTGTCGACCCGGCCGGCGGCCGTGCCGGCGATGCTCATCGCGACCGGCGGCGTCTCGATCGTCACGGTCATCGTGCTGCGGGCCCGGCCCCGCCCCCGCCCGGCCGTCTGGTGTGCCGCCGGCTCGGTCCTGATCCTGCTCGCGCTCGGCGTCGTGACGGCCCTGATCGATGCCGGCGCGGACGACGCTCTGCTGGCGCTCACCGGTGTGCCGATCGTCGCGGGGATGACCGCCGCGGCGGTCGGCGGCTCCCGTCGCGATCTCCCGCCGCCGGTGCTGGAGCCGCGCAACCCGGATCAGTACCTGGCGAGCTACCCGCTGCTCGCCGTGCCGGCCGCGGTCGGTGTGCTGTCCGCCGTCTGGCACCTCGCGACCGTGCGCAGCTTCGACAACAGGGCCATCATGTTCGGCCTCGTGATGGTCAGTGTGCTGGTGGTCCGGGAACTGCTCGTGGTCCGCGACATCCGTCGCTACGCCGGCCGGCTGCGGGTCGCCGAGGCGCACTTCCGCTCGCTCGTCGCCGGCGCGACCGACCTGACCCTGGTTCTCGACGAGCGGCTCACGGTCCGCTGGCAGTCGCCGGCCGCGGCCCGGCTCTTCGGCCTGCGCGACGACGAGGTGATCGGCCGGGAGTTCCGGGATCTGATCCATCCCGAGGACGTGGCGGACGCCCAGGCGGTGATCGAGTCGGTGCTGGCCGGTGAGCACGAGGGCGGGCCGCCGGTGCTGGTCAGCGCCCGGATACGGGACGGCGCCCGGCTCTGGCGCGACACCGAGTCCACCATCTCCGACCAGCGTGGCGTACCCGAGGTGGCCGCTTTGGTCGTGCACGTGCGGGACGTCGGCGAGCGGGTGCACCTGGAACGTACCCTGCACCGGCTCTCCTACCTGGACCAGCTGACCGGCCTGGCGAACCGCCGGGCGCTGATGCGCGACCTGCTGGCGTACCGCCGCCGCCCGGGCCGCCGCGGCAACGTCATCGTGATTGACCTGCACGGCCTCGCCGAGATCAACAACTCCCGGAGCCGGGAGGTCGGCGACGCGGTGCTGATCGAGGTGAGCCGCCGGATCAAGGGGCTGATCGGCGAAGAGGACGTGCCGGCCCGGCTCGCCGGCGACGAGTTCGCGGTGCTGACCACGGAGTCGGCCGTCGCGGCGTACGCGCTGGCCACCCGCATCGTGACGATCCTCAGCGAGCCGTTCCAGCTGCCCGGCGGCCCGGTCGACCTGCAGTGCAGCGTCGGTCTGGCCGAACTGGGCGGCGGCGCCGACTCCGACGAGGTGCTCCGCCACGCCGACCTGGCCCGGCAGCGTGCCCGCCAGCTCGGCCGTAACCGCGTCGAGTGGTACGACCCGGACGTGGAGATCCAGCTGCACCGCCGGATGGAGCTGGAGAAGCAGCTGCTCGGCGCGGCCGGCCGGGGCGAGCTGGACCTGGTCTTCCAGCCGGTGGCGGGCCTGCGCGACGGCCGCCCGGTCGGCGTCGAGGCGCTGCTGCGCTGGCGGCACCCGGAGCTCGGCACGATCCTCCCGGAGGAGATCCTGCCGATCGCCTCCGCGCTGGGCATCACCGCCGAGCTGGACGAATGGGTGCTCGACGCGGCCTGCCGCAGCCTGACCGCCTGGGACGGCGGTGACGAGGACTTCTGGCTATCGGTGAACGTGGGGCCGCGCGAGCTGCTCACCGCGCGCTTCCCGGACCGGGTGGCCGGCACCCTGAAACGTTACGGCCTCGCCCCGGAACGCCTGGTCGTCGAGGTCGCGGAGACTTGGATCGCCGAGGACGTCCCGGCCATCGTGGCGGCCCTTTCGGGCCTCCGGAAATTGGGGGTACGGGCGGCGCTGGACGACTTCGGCTCCGGGCAGACGTCCCTGTCCCACCTGCGGCGGCTGCCCGTGGACATGCTCAAACTCAGTCAGTCACTCGTCGCCGGAGGCCCCGACTCGGTGCTCGACGTGGTGGTCAGCCTCGGTCGCCGGCTGGGCCTGGAGATCGTCGCCAAGGGGCTGGAGTCCGCGGAGGGCATCGAGCGCGCCGCGGCGGCGGGTTGCCGTTACGGCCAGGGTTTCGCCCTCGCCCACCCAGCCCCGGCCGAGCGCATAGAGGCCTACCTGGAAACCCACCGAACCAGCTAGCGCGGCGGGGCGGTGCTTCCCCTTGGGGTTAAATGCACGCGGCCGGCCTCGACGTTGCCGACCCGCTTGCCGTCGATCGCGTTGAGCAGCTCGCGGGCGGCCTGCGCGCCGTAGGCCGAGATGTCCCTGCTCAGCGCGGTGAGTGGCGGGTGGACGAGGCTGCACAGCGGCGAGTCGTCCCAGGCCACGATCGACAGGTCGCCCGGCACGGACAGTCCCATCTCCTGTGCCACCGCCAGGCCGGCGACCGCCATCACGTCGTTGTCGTAGATGATCGCGCTCGGCCGGTCGCCGCCGATCAGCAGCCGCCGGGTCGCCCGGCTGCCCTCCTCGCCGGTGTAGTCGGCCGGCACGGTGATCGTGTTCTCCAGGCCGAGCGACGCGCAGATCTCGTCGAACGCCTTCGTGCGGACCTGGGTGTGCAGCAGGCCGGGGACGCCGCTGACCCGGGCGATCCGGTGGTGGCCGAGGGCGACCAGGTAGCGGACCGCCTCGGTGATCGCGCCGGCGTCGTCGGACCAGATCTGCGCGATGCTGCCGGTGTCGCCGGGGCCGCCGATCACCACGGCGGGCAGCTGGAGTTCCTGCAGCACCGGGATGCGGACGTCGTCCGCCCGGATGTCGGTGACGATCACCCCGTCGATGCGGCGCTCGCCCCACCAGCGGCGATAGACCTCGACCTCCTGCTCGGGGCTGGCCACGACCTGGAGGGTCAGAGCGTACGACTGTGCGCCGAGCTCGGCCTCGAAACCGCTGATCAGGCCCATGAACCAGGGCTCGATGCCGAGGATCCGGGCGGGGCGGCACAGGGTCAGGCCGACGGCGCGGGCGCGGGCGCCGGAGAGGGCCCGGGCGGCGCTGTTCGCGTTGAAACCGATCTCCTGGGCGATCGCGATGATCCGTTTCCGGGTCGCTTCGGAGACGCCGGGCTGACCGTTCAGCGCGTACGAGACAGCGCCTTTGGACACGCCCGCCCGCCGCGCGATGTCGGCGATCGTGGGCCGCTTCACTCGATCTCCTCTGTCCCCACTGCTGCCGAGCTTATCGGGACCTGAACAGCATTCAACGGACTCCCTCGACCCGGGCCGGAAGCTTGATCGGTTCAGTGTTACGGCACCCGTCGCGCAATGTAAACCAGTCATCGCCCATACGTCCGTTTAATCCTGCTTGGCAGGGAGCGTGATCACGGCTGTAACACGCTATTGACACTCCTCGAATCGACGCCTACCGTTCTGCCAACTTACCCGGTTCAGTGATCTAGCTCTCCTTGATGGAGAGAGCAGTCTTGATGGAGGTAGCAGTGGGACGTTCAGCACGCAGCGCCGCGGCCGTCGGCCTGGTGGCCGCACTGGCCCTCGCCGGCTGTAGTGGGCAGAGTCTGGAGAACGGCGGCGACGAGGCGAGTGGCGGCCAGGTCTCCCTGAAGATCAACTTCTGGGGCGACATGGGCCTCGACAAGCTGAAGGCCAAGTACGAGGCCGAGCACACCAACGTCAAGATCGTGCTGAACTCGGGCGAGTACAACGCCCAGCACGAGGACCTGCAGAAGAAGCTGGTCGCCGGCTCCGGCGCGCCGGACATCTCGGCGGTCGACGAGGGCTTCATCGTGCAGTTCCGCAGCCAGGCCGACCAGTTCGTGAACCTGCTCGACAAGGGCGCGAGCAGCTACGAGTCGAAGTACCTGGGCTGGAAGTGGCAGGCCTCGCAGTCCGCCGACGGCAAGCAGATCGGCCTCGGCACCGACGTCGGCGGCCTCGCCATGTGCTACCGGACCGACCTGTTCAAGGCGGCCGGCCTGCCCACCGACCGCGAATCGGTCTCCAAGCTCTGGCCGACCTGGGACGCGTTCATCGAGACCGGCAAGAAGTACACCGCGGCGACCGGCAAGAAGTTCGTCGACTCCGGCACCAACCTGTTCAACCCGGTCCTCGCCCAGCAGCCGGTCGGCTTCTACGACCCGCAGGAGGCGCTGCGGATGGAGGGCGGCCCCAAGGTCGCGTTCGACGTCAGCATGAAGGCGATCGAGGCCGGCATCTCGGCGAACCTCGCCAGCTTCCAGCCGAACTGGGACCAGGGCTTCAAGAAGGACCAGTTCGCGGCGCTCGCCTGCCCGGCGTGGATGCTCGGCCACATCCAGGACACCGCGCCCGACCAGAAGGGCAAGTGGGACATCGCCAACATCCCCGGCGGCGGCGGCAACTGGGGCGGCTCCTGGTGGACCATCCCGAAGCAGGGCAAGAACGTCGACGAGGCGTACAAGTTCGTCGAGTGGCTGGTCCAGCCGGAGCAGCAGATCGAGGTCTTCAAGACGGTCGGCAACCTGCCGTCGCAGCCGGCGCTCTACAAGGACCCGGCCGTCCTCGACTACAAGAAGGAGTTCTTCACCAACGCCCCGACCGGCCAGATCTTCGCGGCGACCGCGGAGAACCTGAAGCCGCAGTACCTGGGCAAGAAGAACGGCCCGACCCGGGTCGCCGTGGAGAACGTGATCACCCGGGTGCAGCAGGGTGGTCTGACGCCGGAAGCCGCCTGGGCGGAAGCCGTCAAGGAAGCCGACAAGGCCTCCAAGGCCTGACCCGTCGCTGACCGCGGGGCTCCTCCCACCAGGTGAGGAGCCCCGCCTGCCGGCCTTTCGACAGGAGTTCCCGTGTCGCTCACCCAGACCCGTCCCGCCCCGCCGGGCGAGCCGAAACACGCACCGCCGCCGCGCTCGCGGTACTGGTGGTACCGCTTCGACACCAAGACCGTCCCGTACCTGCTGATCGCGCCGTTCTTCCTGCTCTTCGCGATCTTCGGGCTCTTCCCGATCATCTTCAACGCGGTGGTGGCGCTGCGTGACTGGCGGCTCGACGAGCCGGACGAGCGAGGCTGGGCCGGCTTCGCGAACTTCTCCCGGCTGCTGACCGACGGCGACTTCTGGAACGCGCTCGGCAACACCTTCGGGATCTTCGTGCTCTCCACGGTCCCGCAGCTGTTCGCCGCCCTGATCATCGCGAACCTGCTGAACCGCAAGCTGCGCGGCACCAGCTGGTGGCGGGTCGGGATCCTTCTTCCGTACGTCACACCGGTCGCCGCCTCGACGCTGGTCTTCGCGATGTTCTTCGCCCGCGACTACGGCCTGGCGAACTGGTTCCTCTCGCTCGTCGGCTTCGGCGAGGAGAACCCGATCGACTGGCGCGCCGCGAAGTGGAGCAGCTGGATCGCGATCGCCACGATGGTCAACTGGAAGTGGATCGGCTACAACGCGCTGCTCTACCTCTCCGCGATGCAGTCCATCCCGAAGGACGTCTACGAGGCGGCCGCTGTCGACGGCGCCGGCCCGTGGCGCCAGCTGTGGAGCATCACGGTGCCGATGATCCAGCCGGTCATCCTCTTCACCGTCGTGCTCTCCACGATCGGCGGGCTCCAGCTGTTCAACGAGCCGATGCTCTTCGACGAGAACCCGGCCTCCGCCAGCGGCGGTTCCAACGGCCAGTTCCAGACCATCGCCCAACTGATCTACAAGGTCGGCTGGAAAGACCTCAACCTGGGGTACGCCGCCGCGATGTCCTGGGCGCTGTTCCTGATCATCCTCATCGTGGCCGCCGTGAACGCGCTCGCCACCCGCCGGCTCGGAGGCGAGAAGTGAGCACGCTCGTGAACCGGGCCCCGCAGGAGACGCGTGGCACCTGGAAGACGTACGCCGGGCTCGCCGCGGTCCTGTTGATCTCGGCCTTCCCGGTGTACTGGATGTTCGTCATCGCCACCAGCACCGACGAGAAGGTGATGGGCTTCCCGCCCACGGTGATCCCCGGCGACCAGCTGCTGGTGAACCTCAGCGAGGTCTTCGGCATGCAGGACGTGTTCTTCACCGCGTCCCTGATCAACAGTGTGATCGTGGCGGGCGTCGTCACCGCGACGACACTGTTCTTCTGCTCGCTGGCCGGCTTCGCCTTCGCCAAGCTGCGCTTCAAGTACCGCGGCGCGCTGATGGTCATCGTGATCCTGACGCTGACCGTGCCGAACCAGCTCGGTGTGGTGGCGCTCTACATCCTGATGAGCCGCCTGGAGTGGAACGGCACCCTGCTCGCGGTCATCGCGCCGGGGCTGGTCAGCGCGTTCGGCGTCTTCTACATGCGCCAGTTCATCGGGCACGCCATCCCGGACGAGCTGATCGAGGCGGCCCGCATCGACGGGGCGCTCACGCTGCGCATCTACTGGACCGTCGTCCTGCCGGCGATCCGCCCCGCCCTCGCGGTCCTCGGCCTGCTCACCTTCGTGGCGACCTGGAACGACTTCCAGTGGCCGTTGATCACGCTGAACGGCACCGACTTCCCCACCTCCATGGTGGCGCTGTCGGACCTGGCCAGCGGCAACTACGTGGTCTACCGCCGGGTCCTCGCGGGGGCGTTCGCTGCCACGGTGCCCCTGGTGATCCTGCTGCTGATCGGCGGCCGCCAGATCGTCCGAGGAATCATGGAGGGCGCCCTGAAATAGCCCCCGCGTCGCCGCCCTGCCCCGCCCTGCCCCGCCCTGCCCTGCCTGCCCTGCTCGCCCTGCCCCGCCCCGCACCGCACCGCACCGCGCACCGCACCGTGTCCCGCCGCCCCCGCGATCTTGGCGTTTTCCGCACGGGCACCCCGAGCGCAACTCTCCAAGATCGGCCAAGGTGGGAGCGGGGCCGGGCGCGGGCGTGGGTGACGGCGGGGGCGTGGGCGACGGCCGGGGGTGAGGGCTGCGGGGGCGGGTGGTTGCGGTCGTTTAGGGTGGCTTTGTGGCTACTCCGGAATTCATCCTGGAATTGCGCAAGTACATCGGGCACGCGCCGCTGCCCCTTCCCAGCGTCACCGCCGTCGTCTTCGACGGGGACGGGCGGGTGCTTCTCAACCAGCGGAGCGACGATCGGCGCTGGTCGCTGCTGAGCGGCGTGCTGGACCCGGGGGAGCAGCCGGCCGCCGGCGCTGTCCGGGAGGTCTGGGAGGAGACAGCGGTCGACATCGTCGTGGAGCGGATCGTCGGTGTGGAGGCACTGCCGCTGCGGACGATTCCGAACGGGGACCAGGTCTACTGGTACGAGACGGTGCTCGCCTGCCGTGCGGTGGGCGGCGAGGCCCGGGTCAACGACGACGAGTCGATCGATGTGGCCTGGTTCGAGCCGGGGGCGGTTCCCGCGCTGGACGAGCGGCAGACGCGGTACCTGCGGCAGGCACGGGACACGGCGGCGCCGGCGTTTTTTCTGGCTTGACCCGGCAGCGGTAGCGAAAGACGCGCAACGGCCGGGAGTGGGCAGCGGGCCGCGCGGACTCACGCGAGCGCGGCCGCTGCGGTTGCCGGCCCCGATCACGCGTACCCGGAAGGGAGCGTGACCGGGGCACTCGGCGTGCGTTACTCCGGGACGAGGCGGTAGGCGCCGTCGCTGGCGCTGGTGGCCATCGAGGCGTAGGCGCGCAGCGCCGCCGAGACCGGGCGCTCGCGCGCGACCGGCGTGTACGGCTTCGGGCGGCGCTCCTGCTGGTGCCGGCGCTGGGCGAGGACGTCGTCGTGGACGTTCAGCGTGATGCTGCGGCCGGGGATGTCGATGGTGATCTCGTCGCCGGTCTCGACCAGGGCGATCAGGCCGCCGCCGGCCGCCTCGGGGGAGACGTGGCCGATCGACAGGCCGGACGTGCCGCCGGAGAAGCGGCCGTCGGTGATCAGCGCGCAGGCCTTGCCGAGGCCACGGCCTTTCAGGAAGCTCGTCGGGTAGAGCATCTCCTGCATGCCGGGGCCGCCCTTCGGGCCCTCGTAACGGATGATCACGACGTCGCCCTCGACGACCTCCTTGCCGAGGATGCCGGTGACCGCGTCGTCCTGGGACTCGTAGACCCGGGCCGGGCCGGTGAATTTCCAGATCGACTCGTCGACGCCGGCGGTCTTCACGACGCAGCCGTCCGGGGCGAGGTTGCCGAAGAGGATCGCCAGGCCGCCGTCGACCGTGTAGGCGTGCTCGACCGAGCGGATGCAGCCGCCCTCGGCGTCGGTGTCGAGTTTCGCCCAGCGGTTGGTGGTGCTGAACGCCTTGGTGGTGCGGACGCCACCGGGCGCGGCGTGGAAGAGCTCCAGCGCCTCGGCCGACGGGTTCGAGCCGCGGATGTCCCACTTGTCCAGCCAGGCGGACAGGGAGGGCGAGTGCACGGCACGCACGTCGGTCTTGAGCGAGCCGCCACGGTTCAGCTCACCGAGCAGGGCGGGGATGCCGCCGGCGCGGTGCACGTCCTCCATGTGGTATTTCGGGCTGTTCGGCGCGACCTTGGCGAGGCACGGCACCCGGCGCGAGATCGCGTCGATGTCCGAGACGGAGAAGTCGAGGCCGGCCTCCCGGGCCGCGGCGAGCAGGTGCAGCACCGTGTTGGTGGAGCCGCCCATCGCCACGTCGAGCGCCACCGCGTTCTCGAAGGCGTCCCGGTTGGCGATCGAGCGCGGCAGCACCGACTCGTCGTTCTTCTCGTAGTAGTCCTTGGCGATCTCCACGATCAGCCGGCCGGCCTCCTCGAAGAGGGCCTTGCGGGACGCGTGCGTCGCCAGCGTCGAGCCGTTGCCGGGCAGCGACAGGCCGATCGCCTCGGTCAGGCAGTTCATCGAGTTCGCCGTGAACATGCCGGAGCACGAGCCGCACGTCGGGCAGGCCGAGCGCTCGATGGTGTCCAGCTGGGCGTCGGTGACGTTGTCGTTGGCGGCGGCGCTCATCGCGTCGACCAGGTCGAGTTTCTCGTGCACGATGCCCTCGATGGCGACCGTCTTGCCGGCCTCCATCGGGCCGCCGGAGACGAAGACCGTCGGGATGTTGAGCCGCAGCGCGGCGATCAGCATGCCGGGCGTGATCTTGTCGCAGTTCGAGATGCAGACCAGGGCGTCGGCGCAGTGCGCGTTCACCATGTACTCCACCGCGTCGGCGATCAGCTCGCGGCTGGGCAGCGAGTAGAGCATGCCGCCGTGGCCCATCGCGATGCCGTCGTCGACAGCGATCGTGTTGAACTCGCGGCCGACGCCGCCGGCCTCGGCGATCGAATCGGCGACGAGACCACCGAGATCCTTGAGGTGCACATGCCCGGGTACGAACTGGGTGTAGCTGTTGGCGATCGCGACGATGGGCTTGCCGAAATCGTCGTCGGTCATGCCGGTGGCGCGCCACAGGGCGCGCGCGCCGGCCATGGTGCGACCATGGGTCGAGGTCCGGGAGCGCAGCTCAGGCATTCCCCCATAGTGCCACCGGTCCCCTGGTGAAACGCCAAGGACGTCCACAGCGCGGGACGCCGGGACTGTTCGAATCGACGATGATCGGGCAGAGTGTGTCCGTGCACTCACCGTCCGGTATGGAGCTGGCGGGTCTCGCGGGCCTGCTCGCCGCGGTGCCCGCGGTCGCCTATCTCGGTCAGTCCGGACGCCGGCACACCGGCGCGGCCCGGCGTGCGCACCTGCTGCTCGCCGCCGGTGGGGCGCTCTCCACCGCCGGCGCCCTGGCCGGGCTGGCCAGCGCGCTGCTGACCGGCGGCCACCATCACCACGATCCGGCGCACGCCAGGTCGCTGGCCACCATGGTCGCGATCGCGATGGGCATCGGCACGCTGACCCTGCTGGCCGGCACCGTGGCGCTGCCCGGCGCCACCCGCGGCCCGGCCGCCGCGCTGCGGCACGTGCTGGACGGCCTGGTCATCGCGGCCGCGATCTGGTTCGTCGGCTGGGTGCTGATCTCCCGGCCGACCCGGATCCTCGGCGACCTCACGCCGTACCCCTGCCCCGCGGTCCTGCTGCCGGCGGTGCTGGCGGCCCTCGCGCTCGGCCTGACCGCGGTGATGGCGCTGCACGCGCACCGGCCCCGGCGCAACAGCATCCGGATCGCGGCCGGGGTGAGCGTCGTGGCGGTCGCGGCGACCGCGATCTCCACGGCGATCTGCCGGGAACGCGACACGCTCGCTCTCTCCGGCGTGCTGCTGCTCGCCGCCGGGCTGATCGCGGTGGCCCTCGCGGTGAAGGCCGCGGACCGGCCGGTCGAGGTCACCGGCGACGTGCTGGAACGCGGCGGGGCCTACGCGGTGGTGCCGATGCTCGCCGTGATCGGCGCCCTCGGCTATCACCTGACCAGGGGCGGGGCGCTCGACGCCCTCGGCTACTTCGGCGCCAGCGTGGTGGGTCTGGCGCTGGTGGCCCGGCAGTACCTCGCTCTCGACGACGTGCGGCGGTACACCGTGCGGCTGCGCCAGCGCGAGGCGCACTTCCGCGAGCTGGCGCACACCGACCCGCTCACCGGGCTGGCGAACCGGCGCGGGCTCCAGCGGGCGCTGCGCGACTCGCCGGACGGCGCCGTGCTGATCGGCATCGACCTGGACGGCTTCAAGACCGTCAACGACATGCGCGGGCACGACGTCGGCGACAGCGTGCTCGCCGAGGTGGCCGCCCGGCTGCGGCGCAACCTGCTCGGCGGCGACGTGGCGGCCCGGCTCGGCGGTGACGAGTTCGCGGTGCTCATGCACGGGGACGCCGACGAGGCGATGCTCGCGGCACACCGGCTGCTGGCGGTGCTCGGCGAGCCGTACGAGGTCGACGGCGGCTCGATCTTCCTCTCCGCCAGCCTCGGCGTGGCCGACACCGGTGAGCTGCTGCACGACGCCGACCTGGCGCTGCGCTACGCGAAGCAGCGCGGCAAGAACCGGGTGGAGCGCTACCAGGCCGGATACGACGAGCTGCTGCGCCGGCGCGGCACGCTCCAGGGCGAGTTGCGGCACGCGATCGACCGCGGGCAGCTGCGCCTGGTCTTCCAGCCGGTGGTGGCCCTGCCGTCGATGCGGCCGGTCGGCGCCGAGGCGCTGCTGCGCTGGACCCATCCGGATCTCGGCGCGGTCCGCCCGGACGAGTTCATCCCGGTCGCCGAGGAGTCCGGCCTGATCAACCGGATCGGCGCCTGGGTGCTGGAGCAGGCCGTCGTGCAGCTCGCCGCGTGGCGGGCGTCCGGGCACGACGTCTGGGTCTCGGTGAACCTGTCGCCCAAGGAGCTGCACAACGCCGACTACGCGGCCCAGGTCGCCGACGTGCTGGCCGAGCACAACGTGCCGCCGCAGCGGCTGGTTCTGGAGGTGACCGAGCACGCGGTCGCCACCGACATGGAGGAGCTGGTCCGCCGGCTCGCCGAGGTGCGGGAGACCGGCGTGCGGATCGCGCTGGACGACTTTGGCGCCGGGTACTCGTCGCTCACCCAGCTGCGCACTCTTCCGGTGGACATTCTGAAGATCGACCACGCCCTGGTGGCGGAGCCGGAGTCGCGGACCGGCACGGCCGCCCCGCTCGTCGACGTGGTGGTCCGGCTCGGGCACCGGCTGGGTCTGGAGGTGCTGGCCGAGGGGATCGGCACCACGGCGCAGCGCGAGGTGGTCGAGGAGGCCGGCTGCCGGCTCGGCCAGGGCTCGCTCTTCGGCTGGGGAGTGCCGGCCGAGCACTTCGAGACCCGCCTCCGGACGCTGCAGCCGGTGGGCCCGCGGCCGCTGCCGGCGCCGCGAACCATCCCGCGGAGTGACGCACCGGCGCGGAGTCAAGTCGTCCGCCTCGGACCCGGAATGCGGCAGGTCAGAGCGTTGCTGCCGAGCGATCCGGATTTCCGGGGATCGCGAGGTGATCAAAATGTGGGATCAGTTGACTCAGGGCGTGAGATGGGGCAAGGTTAGCCGCATGTGCTTCGCGTCCCGAGTACTTATCTGAGCGCGCTCTCCACCGACAGGAGAGTGCGCTAGGTCCCGTGCATTGCACGTGGGCCTTTTTTGTTGCTCAAGTTTCCGGACGCCATCGATGAGAAGGTCTGAACAGCCATGACGAGACCCACTCCTGAAACGCTCGCCCATCGAGTCAACCCGGCCACCGTGGCCGCGGCCGCGAACACCGCTCCGGCCGCCGTCGCTCCGGTGGCCACCACCGGCGCCGGCGCGCTCGTCCGGTCGCTCGAGGCGCTCGAGGTAGAGGTCGCGTTCGGCATTCCGGGCGGGGCGATCCTCCCGGCGTACGACCCGCTGTTCGACTCCACGGTCCGGCACATCCTGGTTCGCCACGAGCAGGGCGCGGGCCACGCGGCGACCGGATACGCGCAGGCCACCGGCAAGGTCGGCGTCTGCATCGCGACGAGCGGGCCGGGCGCCACGAACCTGGTCACCCCGATCGCCGACGCGTACATGGACTCGGTCCCGATCGTCGCGATCACCGGGCAGGTGGGCCGGCCGTACATCGGCACGGACGCCTTCCAGGAGGCCGACATCCAGGGCATCACGCTGCCGATCACCAAGCACAACTTCCTGGTGCAGACCCCGGAGGAGCTGCCCCGGATCCTGGCCGAGGCGTTCCACCTGGCGGTCACCGGCCGTCCCGGCCCGGTTCTAGTCGACATCCCGAAGGACGTGCTGCAGGCGCAGACCACGTTCCAGTGGCCGCCGACGCTGGACCTGCCCGGTTACCGGCCGACCCTGCACCCGCACGGCAAGCAGATCCGCGAGGCGGCCCGGCTGATCGCCGCGGCGAAGCGCCCGGTGCTGTACGTGGGCGGCGGCGTCCACAAGGCCGGCGCCACCGACGGCCTGCGCAAGCTCGCCGAGCTCACCGGCATCCCGGTGGTCACCACGCTGATGGGCATCGGCGCGTTCCCCGACTCGCACCCGCAGCACCTGGGCATGCCCGGCATGCACGGCACGGTCCCGGCGGTCTACGCGCTGCAGAAGGCCGACCTGCTGGTCACCCTCGGCGCCCGCTTCGACGACCGGGTCACCGGCAACCTCGACTCGTTCGCGCCGGACGCCAAGGTGGTGCACGCCGACATCGACCCGGCGGAGATCGGCAAGAACCGGCACGCGGACGTCCCGATCGTCGGCGACGCCCGGCACGTCATCGACGAGCTGATCGCGGCGGTCTCGGCCGGCGCCGGCGGCACCGAGCAGTACGAGTCCTGGTGGCGCACGCTCAACGACATCCGCGAGCGGTACCCGCTGGGCTACGAGGAGCCGACCGACGGCAGCCTCTCCCCGCAGTACGTGATCGAGCGGATCGGCCAGCTGGTCGGCTCGGACGCGATCTACTGCGCGGGCGTCGGACAGCACCAGATGTGGGCGTCCCAGTTCATCAAGTACGAGAAGCCGGGCACCTGGCTCAACTCGGGCGGCGCCGGCACGATGGGCTACGCCGTCCCGGCCGCGATGGGCGCGAAGGTGGCCAAGCCGGACACCCAGGTCTGGGCGATCGACGGTGACGGCTGCTTCCAGATGACCAATCAGGAACTGGCCACCTGCGCCCTGGAAGGCATCCCGATCAAGGTCGCCGTGATCAACAACGGCAACCTGGGCATGGTCCGGCAGTGGCAGACCCTGTTCTACGACGGCCGCTACTCCAACACCGAGCTGGGCACCCACAAGCACCGGATCCCGGACTTCGTGAAGCTGGCCGAGGCGCTCGGCTGCATCGGCCTGCGGTGCGAGTCGAAGGACGACGTCGACAAGGTCATCAAGCAGGCCATGGAGATCAACGACGCCCCGGTGGTCATCGACTTCACCGTCGGCAAGGACGCGATGGTCTGGCCGATGGTCGCGGCCGGCACGAGCAACGACGAGATCATGTTCGCCCGGGACGTGCGCCCGACGTTCGAAGAGGACGACCTGTGACCAACAAGCACACGCTCTCCGTGCTGGTCGAGAACAAGCCCGGCGTGCTCGCGCGTGTCAGCGGCCTGTTCTCCCGCCGGAGCTTCAACATTGACTCCCTGGCGGTGGGCGAGACGGAGAACCCGGACGTCTCCCGCATCACGATCGTCGTCAACGCGGACTCGTCCCCGTTGGAACAGGTCACGAAGCAGCTCAACAAGCTGGTCAACGTCCTGAAGATCGTGGAGCTGGACCCCTCGCAGTCGGTCCAGCGTGAGCTCCTCCTGGTCAAGGTGCGTGCCGATCGGGCGCAGCGCAGCCAGGTGCTCGAGACCGTCGAGCTGTTCCGGGCGCGAGTGATCGACGTCGCTCCGGACACCCTGACGATTGAGGCCACCGGTAATCCCGACAAACTGGATGCGTTACTGCGCGACCTCGAGCCGTACGGCATCAAGGAGATGGTGCAGTCGGGACTCGTGGCCATCGGCCGCGGATCCCGCTCCATCACCACCGGCCCGGCCCTCCGCGCCGCCTGAAGTTTTCCCAGAGAGAAGAAGGAAGTTCATGACCGCCGAAGTGTTCTACGACGACGACGCCGACCTGTCGATCATCCAGGGCAAGAAGGTCGCCGTCATCGGCTACGGCAGCCAGGGCCACGCGCACTCGCTGTCGCTGCGTGACTCGGGCGTCGACGTGGTGGTCGGCCTGCAGGAGGGCTCGAAGAGCCGCTCCAAGGCCGAGGAGCAGGGCCTTACGGTGAAGACCCCGGCCGAGGCGTCCGCCTGGGCCGACGTGATCATGGTGCTCGCGCCGGACACCGCGCAGCGCAAGATCTACGCCGAGTCGATCGCCCCGAACCTGTCCGCGGGCAAGGCGCTCTTCTTCGGGCACGGCCTCAACATCCGCTTCGAGCTGATCAAGCCGCCGGCGGACGTCACCGTGGCGATGGTCGCGCCCAAGGGCCCCGGCCACCTGGTCCGCCGCCAGTACGTGGACGGCAAGGGCGTCCCGGCCCTGGTGGCGGTCGAGCAGGACCCGGCCGGTGACGGCCTGGCCCTCGCTCTCTCCTACGCGAAGGCGATCGGCGGCACCCGCGCCGGCGTCATCAAGACCACCTTCAAGGAGGAGACCGAGACCGACCTCTTCGGCGAGCAGGCCGTCCTCTGTGGCGGTACGGCGGCGCTGGTGCAGACCGGTTTCGAGGTGCTCACCGAGGCCGGTTACGCCCCGGAGATCGCGTACTTCGAGTGCCTGCACGAGCTCAAGCTGATCGTCGACCTGATGTACGAGGGCGGCATCTCCCGGATGCGCTACAGCGTCTCGGACACCGCCGAGTTCGGTGACTACGTCTCCGGCCCGCGGGTGATCAACGCGGACACCAAGAAGGAGATGAAGGCGATCCTCGCCGACATCCAGTCCGGCGAGTTCACCCGGCACCTGATCGCCGATGACGAGGCCGGTGGCCCGGAGCTGAAGAAGTACCGGGAGCAGGGCGCTCAGCACCCGATCGAGATCACCGGCGCGAAGCTGCGCGGGATGATGAGCTGGGTGGACCGGCCGATCACCGAGACCGCCTGATTCCCGCTGTTTCCTGAAATGCCCGGCCGGCTCCCCCCGGCCGGGCATTTCGCTGTCCGCGGCCAGGTCACCCGCCCGAGTGATTCTCGCCCGTGAGTGAACTGAACTCCGGGATGACATCCATCCGTATCATTCGGCATCGTCGATGAGGGCTAGAGCCGATGAAGGCGACAGCCGATGAAGGCGACAGCCGATGAGTCCGAGAGCCGATGAGCGCGAGGATCGGATGGAGAACCATGACTGACGTAGTCCTGGTGACCGAGGAATTGGCGGGGGCCGCGATCGACATGCTGGCCGCCGGCTCCGAGGTCCAGAAGATCGACGGCGCCGACCGGCCCGCCCTGCTGGCCGCGCTGGCCGGGGCCGACGCGGTGATCGTCCGCAGTGTCACCCGGATCGACGCCGAGGCGCTCGCCGCCGCCACCCGGCTGCGTGTCGTGGCCCGGGCCGGGGTGGGCCTGGACAACATCGACGTCCCGGCGGCCACCGCCCGGGGCGTCCTCGTGGTGAACGCGCCGACCAGCAACATCGTCTCGGCGGCCGAGCAGGCGGTGGCCCTCACCCTCGCGGTGGCCCGGCACACCGCCGCCGCGAGCGCGGCCCTGCGCGCCGGTTCCTGGCGGCGGTCCGCGTTCACCGGTGTCGAGGTGCACGGCAAGACCGTGGGAGTGGTCGGGCTGGGGCGGATCGGCGTGCTCTTCGCCCAGCGGATGGCCGCTTTCGGGGTGCGGCTGATCGCGTACGACCCGTACGTCCAGCCGGCCCGCGCGGCGCAGCTCGGTGTCCGGCTGGTGACCCTCGACGAATTACTCCGGGACAGTGATTTCATCTCGGTGCACCTGCCGCGTACCCCCGAGACGCTCGGCCTGATCGGGGAGAAGGAGCTCGCCGTGGTGAAGCCCGGCGTGCGGATCGTCAACGCGGCCCGCGGCGGCCTGGTCGACGAGCGGGCCCTGGCCGAGGCGCTCGCCGACGGCCGGGTGGCCGGCGCCGGCCTGGACGTCTTCGAGACCGAGCCGCTCACCTCGTCGCCGCTGTTCGCCTTCGAGAACGTGGTGGTCACCCCGCATCTGGGCGCCTCAACCACGGAGGCGCAGGACAAGGCCGGGCTGGCCGTGGCGGAGAGCGTGCGGCTGGCGCTGCGCGGCGAGTTCGTGCCGGACGCGGTGAACATCCGGGCCGGCGGGGCGGTGGACGAGGACGTACGCCCGCTGTTGCCGCTCGCCGAGCGCCTCGGCCGGATCTTCACGGCGGTGGCCGGCGGGGTGGCCGCCCGGATGACCGTCGAGGTGCACGGCGCGGTGGTCGCGCACGACGTCTCGGTGCTGGAGCTGGCCGCGATGAAGGGCCTGTTCGCGCCGATCGCCGCGGAGGCGGTCACCTATGTGAACGCGCCGCACATGGCCGCTGACCGGGGCGTCGAGGTGGAGCTGGCGACGGCGGACGGCGCCGGCGGCCCGGCCACTCTGATCACCGTGTGCGGCGCGATGCCGGACGGCGGCACGCTCGCGGTGGCGGGTGCCTTCGCCAGCGAGTCCAGGCTGGTCGAGGTGGACGGCTTCGAGCTGGATCTCGCTCCGGAGGGCGTGCTGCTCTTCTTCCGTTACCGGGACCGGCCCGGCGTGGTCGGGACGATCGGCACCATGCTGGGCCGGGCCGGGGTGAACATCGCGGCGATGCAGGTGTCCCGGCGGGCGGCCGGCGGTGAGGCGCTGATGGCCCTCACCGTGGACTCACGGGTCGAGCCGGAGCTGCTCGCCGAGGTGGCCGCGGAGATCGGCTCGACCCGGGCGGCGGTTGCCGACCTGCTGTAGCCGGCTGATGCCTGCTTCGGATGGCTCTCAAGACACCCGTGCGGGTGGTGGATAAACCGTGCCGTCCTGGAGGTCCAGCAGGTCGAGGTTGAGCTCGCCGGCCAGCCTCTCGATCGTCTCCAGGACCACGTCCGGGCAACTCTCGTCGAGCCGCATCTGCACGTGATCGGCGGCGGCGTGCAGCGGCGCGCTGGCCCAGGGCGACCCGGGGGCTGTCGCGCGTGGCCCGCGATCCGGGTACGTGCTGGTCAGCGCGTCGTAGAACGCGACGACGCGGGGATCGGCGGGCCGCTGCCGGTGCTCGCCGCGGGCGCATCGCGCGTTCGCGTCGCGGACGGCGTCCGGCGCCGCCGACGGGGCCATGGCCCACACCACTAGGTCGAAACTCACCGGCGCATGGTGCCACCATCGGGGGTCGGCGCACCGAAACCGTGGGCCGACACGCGGGGGCCCGTCTTGCGCGTCTTCAGTCCGCATCGCTAGCGTTGTCCCTGCCGCACGACCCGGGTGGACCCGTCTTCGGGTGACGCCGTCTGTCGCAGGGCCGTGTGTGTTCCCGGCGGGACCGAACCACGTGTCATCGTCGCAACAGCCCCCGAGCCGTTTGCCGCGGCCCGGGGGCTGTTCCCGTTCGGGCCAATTTCAATTAATGGGACTCTCGTTCCGCACCTCGGGATAGCGCGCTACCGTGTCCTGGTCTATTCGGCAGTGGGCCGATTCGACAGTTGGGGAGTGTGACGTGAGCGTGGCGCGGATCGCGGTGGTCGCCGGCGACGGCATCGGGACCGAGGTGACCGCTCAGGCTCGCAAGGTGATCGATGCCGTGCTCCCCGGGGTCGACTACAACGAGTACGACTTGGGCGCCCGCCTCTACAACCGGACCGGCGAGGTGCTTCCCCGCGCGATCCAGGACGAGCTGGCCGGCCACGACGCCATCCTGCTCGGCGCGATCGGCGACCCGAGCGTCCCGCCGGGCGTTCTGGAGCGCGGCCTGCTGCTGAAGCTCCGCTTCGACTTCGACCAGTATGTGAACCTGCGCCCCTCCAAGCTCTGGCCCGGCACCACGAGCCCGCTGGCCGGCGTCAAGCCCGGCGAGATCGACATGGTCGTGGTCCGCGAGGGCACCGAGGGCCTCTACGTCGGCGCCGGCGGCGTCCTGCACAAGGACACTCCCGCCGAGATCGCGACGGAGGAGAGCCTCAACACGCGGTACGGCGTGGAGCGGGTCGTCCGTGACGCGTTCGCCCGCGCTCAGCGCCGCGACCGCCGGCACGTCACGCTCGTGCACAAGACGAACGTGCTGACCCACGCCGGCAGCCTGTGGTCCCGGGCGTTCGCCGCGGTCGCCGCGGAGTACCCCGAGGTCACCACGGAGTACCAGCACATCGACGCCGCCAGCATGTTCATGGTGAGCAACCCGCAGCGGTTCGACGTGGTGGTGACCGACAACCTCTTCGGTGACATCCTCACCGACATCGCCGCGGCCGTGACCGGTGGCATCGGCATGGCGGCCAGCGGCTCCGTGAACCCGGAGCGCACCTACCCGTCGACCTTCGAGCCGGTGCACGGCTCCGCCCCGGACATCGCGGGCCAGGGCATCGCCGACCCGGCGGCCGCGATCCTCTCCGCCGCGCTGCTGCTGGAGCACCTGGGCCGCCACGACGAGGCCCGCCGAGTAACCGAGGCGGTCGCGGCTCATGTCGCGTCCCGGACCCCGGGCGCGGCGCTGCGTACCGCCGAGATCGGCGACCGGGTCGCCGCTGCCGTCTGACGAAGACCGGCCCGGCGCACCCGCCTTCACGTCCGCGAAGCCCCGAGCGGCAATTGTTTTAACGACCGTTCGGGGTAAGTTTCATGCGCGGCACTACGGGTGCCCGCATGCCCTCAGTCTTTCTGCAGAAAGCAGGTCTTCTTGTCATGAGCGGTGGTGACAACCTCGAATTCGAGATCCGTCCGAACCCGGCACCCGTAGGCGACGCTGACCGCGCCGCCCTGCTGGCCAACCCCGGCTTCGGCCGCATCTTCACCGACCACATGGCGACCATCAGGTACGCGGACGGCAAGGGGTGGTACGAGCCCCGGGTCGAGGCCCGCGCGCCGATCCCGATGGACCCCGCCAGCGCGGTGCTGCACTACGCCCAGGAGATCTTCGAGGGTCTGAAGGCGTACACGCTGCCGGACGGCGGCGTCGCGATGTTCCGCCCGGACGCGAACGCGAACCGTTTCAACTCCTCCGCCCAGCGGATGGCGATGCCGCAGCTCCCGGTCGAGACGTTCCTCCGGTCGCTGCACGAGGTCATCAAGATCGACCGGAGCTGGATCCCCGAGGTCGAGGACGGCAGCCTCTACCTGCGTCCGTTCGCCTACGCGAGCGAGGTCTTCCTCGGCGTGCGCCCGGCGACGGAGTACCTCTACCTGGTGATCGCGTCGCCGGTCGGCTCGTACTTCTCCGGCGGCGTGAAGCCGGTGAACCTCTGGGTCACGCCGGACTTCACCCGGGCGGCCCCCGGCGGCACCGGCGCGGCCAAGTGCGGCGGCAACTACGCTGCGGGTCTGTCGGCGCAGGCCGAGGCCGCCGAGCACGGCTGCGACCAGGTGGTCTACCTGGACGCGGTGGAGCGCAAGTACATCGACGAGCTGGGCGGCATGAACGTCTTCCTGGTCCTCGACGACGGCGCGCTCGTGACACCGCCGCTGACCGGCACGATCCTGCCGGGCATCACCCGCGACTCGGTGATCAAGCTGGCGCGGCGTGCCGGCCGCCGCGTCGAGGAACGCCAGGTGAGCCTCGACGAGTGGCGCGAGGGAACCGCCTCGGGCCGCGTCCGCGAGGCCTTCGCCTGCGGCACCGCCGCAGTGATCACCCCGATCGGCGTGGTGAAGAGCGAGAGCGGCGAGTTCACGAACGGCGACGGCGGCCCCGGCGAGGTCACCATGAGCATCCGCAAGCAGCTGGTCGACATCCAGCGCGGCCTGGCCGACGACCCCTTCGGCTGGGTCCACCGGGTCCTCTAACCCATTTTGTACGAGTAAAAGCAGTCCCCAACCGCAACCGGCCCGTCCCGGGAGTCGGCGCGACCGCGCCACCCGGTCCGGGCCGTTGCGCGTCTTGCGCTACCGCTGCCGGGTCAAGCCCTGACCCGCCCCGATCCAACGCGCGCGGGCAGCCCCAACCCGCGTGTGGATTTCGGGTGCGGAGCGCGCCCCAACTCAACACGCACGGGCAGGCCCAACCCGCGTGTGGACTTCGGGTGCGGAGCGCGCCTCAATTCAACACGCCGCCGGGCGCCGGCCAGTGCGTGTGGATTTCGGGTGCGGAGCGCGCCCCAATTCAACACGCGGGAGTGGCCACGCGCCGGTAGCGCTAGGCGCGCAGCGGCCTTGGGCGGGCAGGTGGTCGCGGGGGACTCTCGGGGATGGGGCCGGTGCGGTTGGGGGCGGTCGTGCGCGTACTCGATATTTCAGTCTATGTCGCCTCGGCGGCCCTTTTTCACCTGGCCGCGACGCTTCTTCTCGGCGATGCGGCGCTCGACCGCGCCGCGGGACGGCCTGGTGGCGCGGCGCTGACGGGGTGGCGCGGCGATCGCCCCGGCGATCAGGCCGGCCAGCCGGGCCGCGGCAGCCTCCCGGTTGCGCAGCTGGGAACGGTGCTCGGAGGCGGTGATCGTGAGCACACCCTGGACGAGGCGGTTGCCGAGGCGGTCGGCGGCGCGCTCCTTCAGGACCGTGGGCAGCAGGTCGCTGCCGAGCACGTCCCACGACAGCTCGACCCTCGAATCGGTGGTGTTGACGCCCTGGCCACCGGGGCCGCTCGCACGGGAGAAACGCCATGAGAGCTCGGCCGCCGGGATGGTCAGGCGGTCGTTCACCCGGATGTCCTCCAGCACGCGCCAAGCATTCCACCCTTCACGATCATGCGCCACGCGGTTATCGGCGGCTCTCCGGCAGTGCAAGATTGGTGGGGTGACGTCACCAACCGCACCGGTCGCCACGACCGGGTATCCGTGGCCCATCGAAACAACGCGGCTCGCGAACGGCCTCCGGGTCGTCGTGAGCGAGGACCGGACCGCACCGGTCGTCTGCGTCAACCTCTGGTACGACGTCGGCTCACGGCACGAACCGGCCGGCCAGACCGGGTTCGCCCACCTCTTCGAGCACCTGATGTTCGAGGGTTCGCAGCATGTGAAGAAGACCGAGCACATGAAGCTGGTGCAGGGCAACGGCGGCTCGCTGAACGCCACCACCAACCCGGACCGGACGAACTACTTCGAGACGATGCCGTCGGAGCACCTCGAGCTGGCTCTCTGGCTGGAGGCGGACCGGATGGGCGGGCTGGTCCCCGCGCTCACCCAGGAGACGCTGGACAACCAGCGCGAGGTGGTGAAGAACGAGCGCCGCCAGCGGTACGAGAACGTGCCGTACGGCGACGCCTGGCTGCGCCTGCTCCCGCTGCTCTACCCGCAGGGCCACCCGTACCACCACGCCACGATCGGGTCGATGGAGGACCTGAACGCGGCCGCCCTGGAGACGTTCCAGGCGTTCCACCAGCAGTACTACGCGCCGAACAACTGTGTGCTCACGGTCGTCGGCGACACCACGCCGGCCGAGGTGTTCGCGCTGGCCGAGAAGTACTTCGGCGGGATCGCGGCGGTGCCGGGCATCCCACCCGCCCCGGACGGTAGCCTGCCCGCCCCGGCGACCGAGCCGGCCGCCGAGACGGTGACCGCCGACGTGCCCGCGCCGCGGATCTACCTGTCGCACCGCACCTACCCGTTCGGCACGGCCGGCTACGACACGATCACCGTGCTGGCGACGGTGCTCGGCAGCGGCCGGGGCAGCCGGCTCTACCAGCGGCTCGCCGACGGCGCCCGGATCGCCCAGCCGGACTACATCGGGTCGTACGGCGTCGACCTGGCGCACGCGCCCGCCCCGCTGATCGTCACGGCGACCGCGAAGGACGGCGTGCCGATGGAGACGCTGGAGGCGGGTCTCGCCGAGGTGATGCAGAGCCTGATCGACGAGCCGGTGACCGGCGACGAGCTGAACCGGGCGAAGGCGCTGCTCACCACGGCCTGGTGGCGTCAGGTCTCGACGGTCGGCGGCCGCGCCGACACGCTGGGCCGGTACGCCACGCAGTTCGGCGACCCGGCCGCCGCCGCGGACCGCCTCTCCGGGTGGCTCGCGGTGACCGCCGAGGACATCGCGAACGCCGCCGCCGAGACCCTGCGTCCCGAGTCCCGCGTGACGCTGCGATACCTGCCGCAGGAGAAGACCGACCTGCCGCAGGAGAAGACCGAGGAGCAGGCATGACCCTGATCACCGAACGACCGCTTCCGGGAACCGCCCGGCCGTACACGTTCCCGCAGGTCCGGCGGGTGGGCAACGTGATCGCCGCGCACCTGCCCGGCCAGATCCTCGCCAGCGCGGTGCTGCTGCTCGACGCGAGCGCCGCCCGCGAGACCGAGGGCCGGGAGGGCACCGCCACGGTGCTCGCGAAGTCGCTGGAGGAGGGCACGAAGAAGCGCGACTCGGCGGCGTACGCGCTGGCCCTCGAAGGACTGGGCGCCGAGCTCTCCCCGTCGGTCGACTGGGACGCGTTCCGGGTGGGTGTCTCGGCCCCCGCGCCCATGCTGGCCGACGCCGTGCGCCTGGCCGCCGAGGCCGCCCGCACGCCGCGGCTGGACCCGTCGGACGTCGCCCGGGTGCGTGACGACGAGGTGACCGCCCTGCGGATGGACTGGGCCCAGCCGGGTCCGCGGGCCGACGCGGCTCTGCGCAAGGACCTGTTCGCGGCGGACGGGCGCTACTCCCGGCCGCTGCACGGCGACCCGGCGAGTGTCGCTGCGGTGACCGTGGAGGACGTGCTCGCCTTCCACGAGGCGTGGATGCTGCGGCCGGGTGTGCTGCTGGTCGCCGGAGACCTGGACGCGCTGAACCTGGACGCGCTGGCGGAGGCCGCTTTCGCCGGCACGTCCGGTGAACCGCTGACGCCGGAGGGCCCGCTCGGCGTGCCGGTCCGGCCGGGCCGCCGCACGATCCTGGTGGACCGGCCCGGTTCGGTGCAGTCGACGCTGCGGATCGGGCACCGCGCTCCGGAGCGGGCGACGCCTGACTACGTGGCGATGACCCTCGCGGCGACGGTGCTGGGCGGCGCGTTCACGTCCCGGCTGAACCACCTGATCCGGGAGGTGAAGGGCTACACGTACGGCATTCGCGGCTCGTACGGGATGACCCGCCGCGCCGGCCGTTTCGAGGTGGCCGCCGGGGTGCAGACCGCGGTGACCGGCCCGGCCGTCGCCGACACGCTCGGCGAGATCCGCCGGACCCAGCAGGAGGGTGTCACCGAGGCGGAGCTGGAGGTGGCCCGGTCGTGGCGGGCCGGCCAGCTGTCGGTGGAGATGCAGACGCCGGGCGCGATCGCCGGCGCGCTGTCCACGCTGGTGGTGCACGGCCTGCGGGACGACTACTACGAGACGCTGCGCCGGGAGTACCTGGAGGCGACAGTGGAGCAGGTGTCCGACGCGGCCGCCCGGCATCTGGCGGTGGACGGGCTGACGCTCGTGGTGGAGGGTGACGCCGCCGTGATCCGCGATGATCTGGCCGAGTTCGGCGAGCTCGTCGACAGCGACATCTGAGGCGACGGCCGCCGGGGAGCACCCTGGCGGCCGCCCGCTAACGTCACCGCCATGACGATCACCGACGCGCCCGCCGAGACGCGCCCGGCCCATCGCCCCCGGCTCACCCGCACCCTGCTGATCTGGCTGCTGGTGGTCCCGGCCGTGGTCTGGTTCGTCATCCGGGCCTTCGGGCTCGAGGGCGGCCGGATGATCCAGGGCATCGCCTTCACCCCGTACGTCGCTCTCTGGTCGCTGATCCCCGCCCTGGTCGCGCTTCTCGCGCGGCGCTGGGGCGCCGCGGCCGTGGCGGTTCTGACCGCTTTCGGACTGGCGATGGGCGTGGTGCCGCGCGCGCTGCCGAACCTCGACCGGGGACCCGCGGACGGCGTGACGCTGACCGTGATGACGGCGAATCTCCTGTTCGGCGGCGCCGACCCGGCGGCCGTGGTGCGGCTGGTCCGGGAGAACGACGTCGCGGTCCTGGCCGTGCAGGAGTTCACCGAGCCGGCCCGGGACGGTCTGCGCGCGGCCGGTCTGGAGGAGCTGCTGCCGCATCACGAGTTCGCCGCCGAGCCGGGCGCGAGCGGCTCCGGCCTCTATTCGCGGTTCCCGATCACCGCGCCGGCGTCGCACCGCACCGATGGCGGCTTCCTCCAGTCGTACGGGACGATCACGCCGCCGGGCGCCGGTCCGGTGCTGGTCGAGTCCGTGCACCCGCTGGCGCCCGCGGTGCCGGAGAGTTTCGGTGGCTGGCGGTCCGACCTGGCCGGGCAGCCGGCGGCGGATCCGGAGGGCACGCCGCGGATCCTGGTCGGCGACTTCAACGCGACGCTCGACCACAAGCTGCTGCGCGACTTGATCAAAACCGGTTACCGGGACGCGGCGGAGACCACGGGTGAAGGCCTGATCGGCACCTGGGGCCCGTACGACGGCGACCTGATCCCGCCGGTCACGATCGATCATGTGCTGGTCGACGAGCGGATCGGCGTGCGCGACATCTCCGTACATGGTGTGAAAAATTCTGACCATCGTGCCGTGGTCGCGGCCCTCACCCTCCCGGAGGCGAAATGATCAGGCCGGTCACCGTCGAGGACGCCGCCGAGCTGGCCGCGCTCCTGACCGCCAACCGCGACTACCTCGCCCCGTGGGACCCGATCCGCGACGACGGCTTCTACACCGAGGACGGCCAGCGGGAGCTCATCGCGCACGCGCTGCGGTCCGGCGCCGCCCACCCGTACGTGATCGTCGAGGACGACACGATCGTCGGCCGGGTGAACCTCAACAACGTGGTGCGCGGGCCGTTCCTCTCGGCGAGCCTCGGTTACTGGGTCGCCGAGAGGGCGGCCGGGCGCGGGGTCGCGACCGCCGCTGTCGCAGCCGTGGTCGGCAAGGCGTTCACCGAGCACGGCCTGCACCGGGTGGAAGCCGGGACGCTCACCCACAACGTACGGTCGCAGCGGGTCCTCGAACGCAACGGCTTCACCCGGTTCGGCCTGGCGCCGCGCTACCTGAAGATCGCCGGCGAGTGGCAGGACCACATCCTGTTCCAGAGGCTCAACGATCCAGACCGCACGCTCACCGAGCCAGACCGCACGCTCAACGAGCCAGACCGTACGTGAGGGCGTCGACGAGCGCGGTCCACGAGGCGTCGACGATGTTCTCGTGCACGCCCACGGTGGTCCACTCGCCGCGGCTGTCGCTGGTCTCCAGCAGCACCCGGGTGATCGCGTTGGTGCCGTGGCTGCCCTCCAGGATCCGCACCTTGAAGTCGGTCAGCTCGAACGTCTTGAGCTGCGGGTAGTTGTTGGACAGCGCGGTGCGCAGCGCCTCGTCGAGCGCGTTGACCGGGCCGTTGCCCTCGGCGGTCGCGATGATCCGCTCGCCCTCGACGCGTACCTTCACGGTCGCCTCGGAGATCACCTTGCCGTCCTCGCGGTGCTCGACCAGCACCCGATAGCTCTCCAGCTCGAACGGCCGCGGCACCTCGGCGCCCGGCAGCTCGCTGCGGACCAGCAGCTCGAACGACGCGTCGGCGGCCTCGAACGACCAGCCGTCCGCCTCCAGCTCCTTGACCTTGTTGGTGACGGCGGTCGTGGTCTCCGGGTGGCCGGCCAGGTCCAGCCCGAGCTCGGCGCTCTTGAGCTCGATGCTGGCCCGGCCGGCCATCTCGGTCACCAGGATCCGCATGTCGTTGCCGACAACCGACGGGTCGATGTGGTTGTACAGCAGCGGATCCACCTTGATCGCGCTCGCGTGCAACCCCGCCTTGTGGGCGAAGGCGGCGGCCCCGACGTAGGCCTGGTGGGTGTCGGGGGCGATGTTCGCGATCTCGGCGAGCGCGGTGGAGACCCGCGTCGCCTTCTCCAGGCATCCGTCCGGTAGGACCTTCAGCCCGAGCTTGAGTTGCAGATTGCTGACCGTGGCGAACAGGTCGGCGTTGCCGGGACGCTCGCCGTACCCGTTGGCCGTGCACTGGAAGTGCTTGACCCCCGCCTCGACCGCGGCGACCGTGTTGGCGACCGCGCAGGAGGTGTCGTTCTGGCAGTGGATGCCGAGCTGCCCGGGATCGACTCCGGTGAGCTCGACCACCTGGCGGATCGCCGCGGTGATCATCGACGGGAGCATGCCGCCGTTGGTGTCACACATCACCACCCGCTCGGCGCCGGCCTCGAAAGCGGCAGTGACCACGCTGGCGGTGTACGCCGGGTCGTACCGGAACCCGTCGAAGAAGTGCTCACAGTCCACGAACGCCCGCCGGCCGTTCGCCACCAGGTGCCGCACAGTGTCCCGGACCATGGCGAGGTTCTCCTCACCGGTGGTGCGCAGCGCCCGCTCGACGTGCCGGATGTCCGACTTGGCGACCACGCAGACGACCGGCGTCTCGGCGTCCAGCAGCGCCTTGACCTGCGCGTCCTCGGCCACGTCGACGCCCGCCTTGCGGGTCGAGCCGAACGCGACGAGCACCGCGTGCGCCAGGTCCAGCTCGGTCTTGGCCCGCTCGAAGAACTCGGTGTCCTTGGGCATCGCGCCCGGCCAGCCGCCCTCGATGAAACCCACGCCGAATTCGTCCAGCAGGCGCGCGACCGCGAGCTTGTCGGCGACGGTGTAGCTGATTCCCTCGCGCTGCCCGCCGTCGCGCAACGTCGTGTCGAACACCTGGTAGTCCATCGGGGAAGTCCTCTCGGTTGGTCACCCACCACAACAAAAAGACCCCCCGCGGATGCGGGAGGTCTGCGCGTCGGCTCTGTGCTCGTCAGAGGCGTTGCTCGTCGGAGGCGGCCGGCGCGCTGGTGCGAATAATCAGCACGGAGTGGGTCACGAGATGAAGCATGCCACTAACCGGGTTCGTGGGAAGCGCCGTTCCACTTTTCGAGACTAAGTTGGTCGCGTGGTGGACGAATCGTATTCACGAAACCTGCCCTTCTCGAAGGCGTACAACTTCCGTGACGTCGGCGGTTACACCGGCCTTGATGGACGGACGGTGCGCTGGCGCCGCCTCTTCCGGGCCGACTCGCTGCACCGGCTCGGTGAGCAGGACGCCGAGGCGTTCGCGGCGCTCGGCGTCCGGACCGTGATCGACCTCCGCCGGCCGCACGAGGTGGAGAAGTTCGGCCGTGTCGCCGAGGAGCACGGCGCCGACTACCGCAACCTGGTCCTGCGCCACGTGGACTGGGAGGAGGTCGGCCACCCCGAGGACACCGTGCACGAGCGCTGGCTGGCCGACCGCTACCTGAACTTCGCCGAGGACGGCCACGAGGCGCTGCTGGAGTCGCTGCGGGTGATCGCGAATCCTGCGGCGGCGCCCGTCGTCGTGCACTGCATGGCCGGAAAGGATCGCACCGGCACGGTCTGCGCCCTGGCCCTCTCCCTGCTCGGCGTCGGCGACGAGGAGATCGCCGCCGACTACGCCCTGACCACCGAGGCGATGCGCCCGCTCACCGAGTACCTGTTGCGCACCAGCCCGGAGTCGATCCTCGGCAACGAGCACATGTTCGACTCGCCGCCCGAGGCCATGCTGATGTTCCTCGCGGACCTGCGCGCGATCCACGGATCGGTCGAGGGCTACGCCAAACAGATCGGCCTCACCGACGACGAGATCGCTGCGATGCGCGCCCACCTCCTCAACCCCATCTAGGCGCGACAACGGGCGGCCCGGCCCGTAGCTCCCGCGGCGACAGTCGATGAGGGCACACCGTTGCCGTCCGTGTGGCCTGGTCTCGGCTATGGCGGAGGTCAGGGTTCACGATGACGTTGGGTGCGACCTCGTCCACCCTCGTTCCCGATGGTGGACGGCTCGCGGGCGAGGAGGGCTCGCCTCGCCTGGCTCGCGTCTCCGCTGGTCAGCGCTGGTTGAAGGGGGCCACTGCCTCGCGGTTCTGCGCGGAGGCCTCGGGGCCGAGCAGCTCCTCGCAGACGCGGATCAGGCGGCTGCGCAGGCCCGCCGCGCGACGGGCGAGTTCGCGCTGGCGGGCGACGTACTCCGCCTTGCCCTCCGGGGTCTCGATCTTCACCGGGGGATGGCCGTAGGAGGCCAGGTCGTAGGGGCTGGCCTGCATGTCGAGCAGGCGGATCTCGCCGGCCAGGGCGAAGCAGTCCAGGGCCAGCGCGCCGGGGACCGCGGGGCCCAGTTTCTGCGCCCACTTGTGCACGTCCATGGCGGCGTGCAGGCAGCCGGGCTGATCGAGGTCGACCTGGGTGGCCCGGGTGGGCTGCAGGCGGTTGAGGCCGACCGCCTCGGGGGTGAAGAAGCGGAACGCGTCGAAGTGGGTGCAGCGGATCGTGTGCTGCTCCACCACCTTGTCGGTCTCCGCCTGGCCGAGGCGTAGCGGCAGCTCGTGGCGGTGGTCGGGGTCGCGGTAGACCATCGCCCACTCGTGCAGGCCGAAGCAGCCGGAGAAGACCGGGCGGGACGCGGTCGCGGTGAGCAGGCCGTGGATGTAGCGCACGCTCTCGCCGCGGGCGTGCAGGAACGCGTCCTGGTCGAGTGTCACCACCCCGTCCGGATGGGTGACGTAGAACTTCCACCCGGCGTGCTCGGCCACGCCGTCGGGCGCCGGGGCGAGGCCCGCGCCCACGCCCGGATGCCAGCGGCGCAGCAGCGACGGGCGGGTGTTGTAGTAGTCGTAGAGAAAGTCCTCGATGGCGTGTTTCTCGCCGGCGGCCCGGCGGGCACGGTGGTCCGCGGTCATCTGGTCGGCGCGCTCGGCGTGCGCCCGGGCAAGGGGTATCCAGGTGACCGAGGGCAACGTGGTGGTGAGTGCCCTCACCTGCTTGATCCCCATCGCACCAATGTATATAGCCAAGGCGATCAACACGATCACCGTTTGGCGCGAATGAGTTCCGCCACGGTATGTACGCCGATCGAACCCGTACCGTCATGAAGTACAGCTGCTCAAACGTGTAGTACATCTACTACAAAATTGATAGTGTGCTGGACATGACAGCAGCGGTCATCGAGGTGCGTGACCTCCGGATGAGTCCGGCTCGGTCATGGCGGCCCGTCGTGAGCGTGCGATGACGCGCATGGGCGTTTGAGGGAGCGATGGGCAGCGAGGTCACGTTCAACCGGATCGCGATGCTGCGCGCCGAGCGGGGGATCTCCCGGCGGCAGCTCGCGGATGCCCTCGGAGTGCACTACCAGACGGTGGGCTACCTGGAGCGCGGCGAGTTCAGCCCCAGCCTGCACCTGGCGTTGCGGATCTCGGAGTACTTCGGGGTGCCGATCGAGGTGGTGTTCTCGCTGCGGCCGTTCCCGCGCCTGGGCGCGACGGCGGAGTCGGCGTGAGAGCGTAGATTTCGAGGGAATCTGCGTTCCTAGAGATGGGGTTACCGTGCGTTTCGCCCGATTTGTTCATGCCGGTGGAGTTTCGTTCGGCGTCGTCGAGGGCGACGGCTCCTCGGGCCTGACGGTGGCCGAGATCAACAGCCTGCCGTTCGAGGAGGTCCGCTTCACCGGTCAGCGGTGGGCGCTCGCCGACGTGCGGCTGCTCGCGCCGATCTTCTCCAGCAAGGTGATCGGAGTCGGCCGCAACTACGCCGACCACGCGGCCGAGATGGGCAACGAGGTGCCGAAGGAGCCGCTGATCTTCATCAAGCCGTCGACCTCGGTGATCGGGCCGAACGACGCGATTCGCATCCCCAGCGTCACCCAGCGGGTCGAGGAGGAGGCCGAGCTCGCCGTCGTCATCGGCGCGACAGGCGCCCGCCGGGTCGACCGGGCCGGCGCCGAGAAAGCGATCTTCGGCTACACCTGCGGCAACGACGTCACCGCCCGCGACCTGCAGCGCAAGGACCCGCAGTGGACCCGCGCCAAGGGCTTCGACTCGTTCTGCCCGATCGGCCCGTGGATCGTCACCGGCCTGGACGTGAGCGACGTCGAGGTGCGCTGCGAGGTCGGCCGCGACCCGGAGAACATGGAGGTGCGGCAGATCGGCCGGACCAAGGACATGGTCTTCGACATCCCGAGCCTGATCTCGTACGTGTCGCACGTCATGACGCTGCTGCCCGGCGACATCATCCTCACCGGCACGCCGGCCGGCGTCAGCCAGATCGTGCCCGGCGACACCGTGTCGGTGAGCGTGCAGGGCATCGGTGAGCTGCGGAACCCGGTCGTGGCGCTGGATTGAGAATCGGCCGGCCGCACCCGGCCGGCCTTTTTTCGTGAGCTAACTCCGTATACCGTACGGAAATGAAGATTCTAGTGACCGGCGCCACCGGCAACGTCGGCCGGATGGTCGTCGACGAACTTCTCGCGCTCGGCGTCAGCGGCATCCGTGCGCTCACCGTCGATCCCGCCGCGGCCGCGCTGCCGGCCGGTGTGGAAGTGGTGCGCGGCTTCGTCGGCCGGCCTGCCACCATGCCCGCCGCCCTTGCGGGCGTCGAGCGGATGTACCTCGCGCCGCACCCCGCTTCCGCTGCCGAGGTGTGCCGGCTGGCCGCCGAGGCCGGGGTACGGCACATCGTCGACATGGCCGGCGCGAAAGGCGAGCACTGGCAGGCCGTCGAGGACGCGGTGGAGGCGTGCGGGGTGGCGTACACGCATCTCGAGCCCGGAGAGTTCATGTCGAACGCGGACCTCTGGGCGCCGCAGATCCGGGCCGGAGACGTGGTCCGGGACGCCGGCGGTGACGTCGTCAACGCGCCGGTCGCCCAGGAGGACATCGCGGCGGTGGCCGCCCGGGTGCTGCTCTCTCCGGCTGATCATGTGGGCCGCTCCTACGAGCTGACCGGCCCGGAGGCGCTCAGCCGGCGGCAGAAGGTCGCGGCGATCGGGCGGGCGCTCGGCCGGGACCTGGAGTACGTCGAGCTCACCGGCGACGAGGCCCGGTCGCTGTTCACGTCGCTGATGGGCGAGTACGGGGACTGGTACCTGGACGGCCTCGCCCAGCTGGCCGGCCATCCGCAGCCTGCGGTATCGACTGTCGCTGATCTGCTGGGCCGCCCGGCGATGACATACGAAGAGTGGGCGCGCCGTCACTCGGATCTATTTCGGTAACCCGATTTGGCGGGCCGGGTGGGCTCAGGTAAAGTTCTCAACGGCTCGGCAAGCCGGGCCAAATGGGGTATGGGGTAATTGGCAGCCCGACTGATTCTGGTTCAGTTAGTCTAGGTTCGAGTCCTGGTACCCCAGCGCTTCTCCTCCCGCGAGGGAGGGGAGTGCTGGAGCTTCTCACGAAGTGCAGCAAGGGGTCCCGTCGTCTAGCGGCCTAGGACGCCGCCCTCTCAAGGCGGTAGCGAGGGTTCGAATCCCTTCGGGACTACATCAACGAACGGCCCGCATCGAACTGATGCGGGCCGTTCGCGTTCCCCGGGTGTAACGCGCTGCCCGCTGCCCGCTGCCCGCTGCCCGCTGCGAGCGGGCGGGGTGACTGCCGCGGCGGCGGTGGCCGATTTCGGGTGGGGGACTGGGGCTGATAGAGTTCAGCCCGCCGCACGGGGGAGTTCGCACCGAGCGGCAAAAGGGTCCCGTCGTCTAGCGGCCTAGGACGCCGCCCTCTCAAGGCGGTAGCGAGGGTTCGAATCCCTTCGGGACTACATCCAGAGAACGGCCCGCATCGAACTGATGCGGGCCGTTCTGCTTGCCGGAGACAGACGTGACTCAGGGCGGCCCGGCGGGAAGACTCACCCGCATGACCGACATCACTGTCCGCCGGATCGACTACGGCTGGTTCGTCCGGCCGGCGCCGTCTGGGAACCCTAGATCTGCTGCGGCACCCCGGGGGTGAGCCAGGTCAGGGCGGAGGACGGGAAAGCCGCCTCCACCCCGGCCCGCCCCTCATGGAAGTGCGACCACCCCTCGTAATGCACCGGCACCACCCGCCGTGGCTTCACCGAGGCGATCAGCCGGGCCGCGTCCCGGCCGTTCATCGTGTACTTGATCGGCCCGGTCAGCCCGAATCTCACCTCGCCCAGATGGACGATCGCGGTGTCGACGGTGAGCCGGGACGCCACCTCGCGTACCCCGCCGAAGAGCACCGTGTCCCCGGTGATCCAGACCACCGACGGCGATCCGGCCGGGCGCAGCGCGAACCCGATCGCGTCGCCGACGAGGCCGCGGCTCAGCGGTGGTCCGTGCCGGGCCGGGGTGGCGATGATCCCCAGATCGCCGACGGTGGCCCCGGCCCACGGCGTCAGGCCGACGGAGGTGCAGAACGGATCGAGACGCCGGGCGCCGCTGGTCGTGGTCACCACCACCGGGGCCGACGGCAGCAGGGCCCGCCCGGCGTCGTCCAGGTTGTCCGCGTGGTGGTCGTGGGTGAGCAGCACCGCGTCGATCCGGCCCAGCTGGTCCGGCCGCAGCGCCGGCCCGGTGACCTTCACCGACGACGTGCCGAGGCCGAACGCGTACCGCCGGCCCGGCTCGTCGAACGTGGGGTCGGTGAGCAGGCGCACACCGTCCAGCTCGATCAGCGTGGTGGGGCCGCCGATGTGGGTGATCGACAGCTTCACCGGGCGTGCCGCAGGGCCCAGTCCAGCACCTCGTCGGCGATCTGCTCCCAGCCCTTCTGCGCGGGAAGCAGGTGGGCGTAGCCCTCGTACTCCCGGCGTTCGGTGATGGTGTTCGACTTGTAGTGCTTGGCGTTCGACTCCTGGATCGCCGGCGGCATGATGTGGTCCTCGGAGCCGGAGACGAAGAGCAGCGGCGCCCGGTCGTCGTTGTGATAGTCGACCCAGGTGTCCTGGTGTCCGGGCTGGAAGTTGGCGAGCACGCTGCCCCACAGGATGCCGCCGTTGGCCGGGATGGCGTACCGCTCGTAGAGGTACCGGGACTCTTCCTCGGAGAACGTGTTGGTGAACGCGTAGGTCCACTCCTCGAAGCTGAGCGGCACGGCCCGGTGCCGGTTCGCCGGGCTCTTCAGCACCGGGAAGGTGGACTTCACCTGGGAGAGCGGCACGACCCGGACGCCTTCGGTGGGCGCCGAGTTCATCGCGACGCCGGCCGCCCCGTACCCGTGGTCGAGCAGGATCTGGGTGAACGCCCCGCCGGCCGAGTGACCGATGATGATCGGTGCCTCGGGCAGCTTCCGGATCTCCTCCTCGTAGTGGGCGATGATCTGCGGCACGGTGACGTTCAGAATCGGGGCGGGGTCGGCGTTGAGCGCCTCCACCTCGACCTCGAAGCCCGGGTATCCGGGTGCGATCACCGGGTGCCCCTTGGCCTCGTAGTGCGCGATCCAATTCTCCCAGCTGCGCGGCGTCACCCAGAATCCATGGACCAGAACGATCGGTTTCAAGATCGATACCCCCTGTCGAGAACCTGCGTCGATCCTCATGGGAGCGATCCCGCACGCGCATCACGTGTCACGCGTAGTCGCGCGTGCGATCAGTCCCGCGGAGCCTCCCGGATCGCCTCCCGCAGCTGCCGCCGGGAGCTGACGCCGAGTTTCCGGAACACCTTGCGCAGGTGGTAGTCGACGGTGCTGGCGCTGAGGAACAGATGCGCCGCGATCTCGGCGTTCGTCGATCCGGCGCGGGCCAGGCGCGCAACGGCGGCCTCCTGCGGGGTCAAGGCCGTTTCGTCGCTTGCGGGTACGGGGGACAGCGCGTGCTCGCCGAGCGCCGCGAGCTCCTGCCGTGCCCGGTTCGCGAAGGCGCTCGCCCGGACGTCCTCGAACATCTCCAGCGCCCCGGCGAGCTGGTCACGGGCGTCGCGTCGCCGTCGCCGCCGGCGCAGCCATTCCCCGTACAGCAGCCGGGCGCGGGCCAGATCGCCGTAGCCGGCCGTCCCGCCGAGCAGCTCGATCGCGTCCCGGTAATGCTGCTCGGCCCGCTCCGGCCCGCTCATCAGCGCCTCGCACCGGGCCAGCAGGCCCAGCGCCAGGGGAGTGTCGCTGGCCCGGGCGGCCAGGGCCAGGTCGTCGTGCGCGGCGGTCGCGGTCGCCCGGTCGCCGGAGCGCACGGCGGCCTCGACGAGATCCGGGAGCGCGTAGGCGTACCGCCGGGGCCGGCCCAGGTCGACGATGCGCAACAGCGCCTCGCGGGCCGCGCGGTAGTCGCAGCTCGCGTTCTCCAGGACGCCCATGGCGAGCAGGGTGACCGACCGCATGCCGCCGAGGTGCAGCATCTCGAAGACTCCGAGCGCGTGCGGCACGGTCTCCCGGAAACCGGCCGGCGCCCGCCAGGCCACCAGCTCGGGGTGCCGCCACACCTGTTCCTGCTCCGAGGTGACGCCGATCGACCGGCGCACCCGCATCCCGGTGGCGTCGTGCTGGTCGGCGTGGTTGAGCCGGCCCAGGGTGGCCTCGGTCATCGCCCCGACGAAGTGCACCAGATCGAGCGCGTGCAGCGCGCCGGTGCGCCGGGCCGCGCCCTCGGCCCGCTCGATCAGCAGCATCCGGCCGGCGTCGTCCCAGAGCTGGTTGGCGAAGTTGATCCCGACGACGAATCGCCGGAGCAGCGTCTCGTCCGGGACGGCCGGGTCGGTGATCGCGGCGACCGCCCGGCGCAGCGCCGGTGTGCCGGTCCGGTAGCCGCCCAGGACGAACGCCGCGTACCCGGCCAGCAGCAGCCCGTCCAGCCCGTCCGGGTCGGTGCCGGCCAGCCGGGCCGCCTCGGCGGCGACCACCGTGTCGTCGATCGAGGCGAGGTGCTCGGCGGCGCTGGCGTGGTCGACGGCCTGTACGACGGCCCGGCGAGCCCGGGGGTGGTCGTCGCCGAACGCCGCGGCCGCCCTCAGGCACAGCTCCGAGGCGTCCCGCAGCCCGGTCGGCGCACCCACGTTGACGGTGGCGAGCGCCCGGGTGAGCAGGGCGGAGCCGAGTGCCGGGCCGGTCAGCAGGTCACCGTCCACGGTGTCCAGCAGCGCCAGGGCCCGGGCCGGCGCGCCGGCGGTCATCGCGGCGGCGGCCGCCTCGACCTGCCGCCCGGCGCGGACGGTGGTGTCCGGGGTGAGCTCGGCGGCCCGGCTCAGGAAGGCGACCCGTGCGCTGTAGCCGCCGCGCGCTCCGGCCCGCCCGGCGCGGCGCTCCAGCTCGGCGGCGACGTCCTCGTCCGGCGCGGGGGTGGCGGCCGCCAGGTGCCAGGCGCGCCGGTCGGCCTCGGCCGGATCGGTGGTGCCCGCGGCGAGCGCGGCGTGCACGGCCCGGCGCTGCGCCGGCGCCGCGTCGCCGTAGACGGCGGATCGGACCAGCGGGTGCTTGAAGCGCACCGGAGGCGAGCCGGCGATCAGCCGGTCGGCCTCGGCGGGGGCGGCGTCCTCCGGCGCGGCGGCGAGGAGCCGGGCCGCGGCCAGCAGGTGCTCGTCCCGGCCGCCGGCGCCGGCCGCGGCCAGCAGCAGCCAGGTCCGGGTCTCCGCCGGGTAGTCGCGGACCCGCGACGAGTAGTGCGCCTCCAGGCGGCTGCCGATCGGCAGCGGCTCGGGCAGCGGCGCGGCGCCACGCCACTGGTCGCCGGTGAGCTCGTGACCCAGGTCGGTGAGGGCCAGCGGGTTGCCGCCGGTGGACTCGGCGAGGTGCTCGGCCAGGGCGAGGTCGAGGTCGCCGGTGACCACGTCGGAGAGGAGCGCGATCGCCGCGTCCCGGGTCAGCCCGCCGATCTCGAGCACGTCGATGCCGGCGAAGACGTCGGCCTCCTCCTCGGTGCCACGCCGGCCGAAGAGGCCACGCCGGCCGAAGAGCAGGACCACGCCCTCGGCGTGCAGCCGCCGCGCCACGAACGCGAGCGCCCGCGCCGACTCCCGGTCCAGCCACTGCACGTCGTCGACGACGCAGAGCCGGGGCGCCGCGGCGATCAGGGTGAGCGCCGCGAGGCTGACCAGGTAGAGATCGGGCGGCGGGCCGCCGGCGAGACCGCAGGCCACCTCGAGCGCGGCGCGCTGACCGGCGGGCAGGTGGTGACGCCGGCGCAGCAGCGGGAGCAGCAACCGGTGCAGTCCCGCGTACGGGAAGCCGGCCTCGGACTCGACACCGCTGACGGACAGGCTCTCGGGTGCGGTGCTCGACGCGTACCGCAGGAGGGTGGTCTTGCCGACGCCGGCCTCGCCGCGCAGCACCAGGGCCGCGCTGCGACCGGATCGCGCCGCCGTGAGGAGGCCGTCCAGGACGGCGCACTCAGCTTCGCGTCCGAAGAGCCGATCATCGCGTCCGAAGAGCCGCACGGCGGCAGCCTATCGGACGGTGATCGATGGATTACAGACCGGAGAGCCGCTGGCCGGCCCGGACGACTGCCATGGCGTGGCGTTCGCCGGGGCGGCGGCCCAGACGTTCGATCGGACCGCTTATCGAGATCGAGGCGATCACCCGGCCGGTCCGGTCGCGGATCGGCGCGGAGACGCTGGCCACACCGGGCTCGCGCTCGGCGACGCTCTGCGCCCAGCCGCGGCGGCGGACCTCGGCCAGCGTGCGGCCGGTGAACTTGCAGCGGGGCAGCAGCGGCATGACGGCCTCGGGCGGCTCCCAGGCGAGCAGGATCTGCGCGGCGGAACCGGCCACCATCGGCAGCACCGAACCGACCGGGACGGTGTCGCGAAGACCACTCGCGCGCTCGGCGGCGGCCACGCAGATGCGCTCGTCGGCGCGGCGCAAGTAGAGCTGCGCGCTCTCCCCGGTCGCGTCCCGCAATGCGGACAGGAGAGGCTCCGCGGCGGTCAGCAACACATCCGGAGCGGCGTTCGCCAGCTCGCCCAGACGGGGTCCCGGACGCCACCTGCCCTGGGTGTCACGGACCAGCATCCGATGAATCTCCAGGGCCTGTGCCAGGCGATGTGCTGTTGCTCGGGGCAGCTTCGTTCGCTCGACTAGTTCGGCCAGGCTGGCGCCGTCGACGCAGGCGGCAAGAATGACCACCGCCTTGTCGAGAACGCCGACACCGCTCATACTGTGTCCCACAAGCCGAAACATACATTCCAGAATTTAGGATGTCCAGATGGTGGGAGTCACTCCCCAGAGCGGGAAACCCAGGACCCTGGCCGAGAAGGTCTGGGATGACCACGTGGTGCGCACGGCCGAGGGCGAGCCCGACCTGCTCTACATCGACCTGCACCTGTTGCACGAGGTCACCAGCCCGCAGGCGTTCGACGGTCTCCGGATGGCCGGTCGCCCGGTCCGCCGGACCGACCTCACGCTGGCGACGGAGGACCACAACACCCCGACCGGGTACGCGGATCCTGCCTTCAACACCCGCCGTGGCGAGCTGCTCACGATCGCCGACACCGTCTCGCGTACCCAGATCGAGACGCTGCGGAAGAACTGCGCCGAGTTCGGCGTCGAGATCCGTCCCCTGGGCGACGTGAACCAGGGCATCGTGCACGTGATCGGCCCGCAGCTCGGCCTCACCCAGCCGGGCATGACGATCGTCTGCGGCGACTCGCACACCGCGACCCACGGCGCGTTCGGCGCGCTCGCCTTCGGCATCGGCACCAGTGAGGTCGAGCACGTGCTCGCCACCCAGACGCTGCCGCAGGCCAAGCCGAAGACGATGGCCGTCACGGTCGTCGGCGAGCTCGGCCCGGGCGTCTCGGCGAAGGACCTGATCCTCGCGCTGATCACGCAGACCGGCACCGGCGGCGGCAACGGCCACATCGTGGAGTACCGCGGCGAGGCCATCCGCAAGCTCTCCATGGAGGGCCGGATGACCATCTGCAACATGTCCATCGAGTGGGGCGCCAAGGCCGGCATGATCGCGCCGGACGAGACCACGTTCGCGTACCTGAAGGGCCGCGAGCACGCGCCGCGGGGCGCCGACTGGGACGCCGCTGTGGCGTACTGGCAGACCCTCGCCACCGACGCGGACGCCGAGTACGACACCGAGATCATCCTGGACGCCTCGACGATCAGCCCGTTCATCACCTGGGGCACCAACCCGGGTCAGGGCGCCGCGCTGGACAGCGTCGTGCCGAGCCCCGAGGACTTCCTGGACGAGGTCGAGCGGTCCGCCGCCGAGCGCGCCCTGGAGTACATGGATCTGACGCCGGGCACCCCGTTCCGCGAGGTTCCGGTCGACGTGGTCTTCGTCGGCTCCTGCACCAACGGCCGGCTCGAGGACCTGCGTGCCGCGGCCGAGGTGATCCGCGGCCACAAGGTGCACGAGGGCGTCCGGATGATGATCGTCCCCGGCTCGTACCAGGTGCGCGAGCAGGCCGAGGCCGAGGGCCTCGACAAGGTCTTCAAGGAGGCGGGCGCCGAGTGGCGCTTCGCCGGCTGCTCGATGTGTCTCGGCATGAACCCGGACACGCTCAGCCCCGGCCAGCGTGCCGCCTCGACCTCCAACCGCAACTTCGAGGGCCGGCAGGGCAAGGGTGGCCGCACCCACCTGGTCTCGCCGCAGGTCGCCGCCGCCACCGCCGTGGTCGGCAAGCTGGCCGCCCCGGCCGACCTCTGATCTTCCGGGAGAAGAACCCATGGACAAGTTCGTCACCCACAGCGGCACGGTCATGCCGCTGCGCCGCTCTGATGTGGACACCGACCAGATCATCCCGGCGGTCTACCTGAAGCGGGTCACCCGGACCGGCTTCGAGGACGGCCTCTTCAACGCCTGGCGTGAGGACCCGGACTTCGTGCTGAACCGGCCGGCCCACGCCGGCGCCACGATCCTGGTGGCCGGCCCGAACTTCGGCACCGGCTCGTCCCGGCAGCACGCCGTCTGGGCGCTGCGCGACTGGGGTTTCAAGGCCGTCATCGCGTCCCGGTTCGGCGACATCTTCCGGGGCAACTCCCTCAAGGAGGGCCTGCTCCCGATCCAGCTCGATCAGAAGATCATCGAGAGCCTCTGGGACCTCGCCGAGAGCGAGCCGGAAAAGCAGATCACGGTCGACCTCGAAGCGCGCGTGGTTCGCGTGGACGACGCCGCCTACGGCTTCCCGATCGACGATTTCAGTCGCTGGCGGCTGATGGAAGGCCTCGACGACATCGGACTCACGCTTCGCAACGAAGAGGCGATTACCGCGTACGAGAAGCGGCGTCCCGCTTTCAAGCCGGTCGTCGTCCTTTAGCTCATCGGTTGCAATTCGCCCCGGCCGGTCGCCCGGCCGGGGCGAATTCGTTGGGACACAACGGCTTTTTTGCCGCGAATGTTTGTGTCTCCAGGTCACAGGGCATACCGTGCGCGCAGAATGGCCCGTGACGGGCCAGTTCTCACGTCCGGGAGGAAAACCGTGAACAAGGCCGAGCTCATCGAGGCGCTCGCCGTCCGACTGGGTGACAAGAAGGTCGCGACCCAGGCACTGGACGCGTTCATCAGCGAGGTGCAGAACGCCGTCGCCAAGGGCGACAAGGTGGCCCTCACCGGCTTCGGCTCTTTCGAGAAGCGAGTGCGCAATGCGCGTACCGCACGGAATCCGCGAACCGGTGAGCCGGTAAAGGTCAAGAAGACGTCGGTCGCAGCGTTCAAACCGGGAAGCGCGTTCCGGGAGCTGGTGGCGAGTGGCAAGCCGGCCAAGGCCGCCACCGCCGGCAAGAGCACCGCGGCGAAGAAGACGACGGCCACCAAGGCGACGGCTGCCAAATCCACGGCTGCCAAAGCCACGGCCAGCAAGGCGACAGCCACCAAAGCCACGGCGACCAAGGCCACGGCGGCGAAGTCGGCTGCCAAGGCCACCGCGAGCAAGGCCACGGCGAGCAAGGCCACCGCGAGCAAGGCGACGGCCACCAAGGCGGCGCCGGCCAAGGCGGGCGCGGCGAAGGCCACCGCCACCAAGGCCACGGCGAGCAAGGCGACCGCTGCCAAGGCCACCACGGCCAAGTCGGCGGCCGCGAAGAAGACCACGGTCGCCAAGACCGCGCCGGCGAAGAGCGCGGCGAAGAAGACGACGAGCAAGGCGGCGCCGGCCGCCCCGAAGGCGACGAGCACGGCTGCCAAGAAGACGGCACGCAAGTCCACCACGCCGGCGGCGGCGCCGGCCCGAGCCCGTACCGCGTCGTCGCGCAAGGCGCGCTGACCGCTGTCGCACCGAAGGCGTCCACCCGCTGGGTGGACGCCTTTCGTGTTCCGGGTCCGCAGGCGTCGGGCCGGTCCTACCGTCCGGGCATGGGACACCGTTCGACGCCGCGGGGCCTGACCGCGCGATCCACCGTGGCCGCGGCGCTGTTCGCGGTGGCCGTCCTGCCCGGATGGACACTCGGCGACCTGGCCGAGCAGTGGACCGGCCGGCCGGTGCTGGACTGGCTGGTCACCTGCGGCTGGTCCGGTCTGGCCGTCACCGTCTACGCGCCGTGGTGCTCGTACCGGCGGCGGGACGGCTGGCTCGGCGCCGTCCCGCTCTACGGCTGGTACCTGCTCGGCGTGCTGAGCTGGCGGCTCGCCCTGCTGCCGTACCGGGACTGGGATCCCCGGCGCGACGAGCTCTGGCGGGCCCGCTGGCTCACCGGAGACCTGCTCGGTTACTGGCGGGCCGACCTGCTGTCCGGCCGGGCGGTCACAGCCGGGAAGCGCCCAGCAGCCGCTCGCCGGACCAGGTGAGCAGCCAGCCGTCGCCCTTGCGGGTCTTGAACGGCTCCGGGTCGTCGCTGCCGTGCAGCGCGGCCAGCAGCGGTGGCATCACCTTGCCCTGACTGCAGATCACCACCCGGCCGTCCGCGCGGAGCTGGGCGATCCGGGCCCGGGCAGCCGTCAGCCGGGCCGGCAGACCCGCCACGTCGGACGGCTCGGCGAACGCGCCGTCCAGAATGATCGGCTGGGCGCCGAGCGCGGCGGCCAGCGGCTCCAGCGTCTGCGAGCAGCGCAGCGGCGGTGCGGACACCAGCCGGCGCGGCCGGAACGAGGTCAGCGTCGCCGCGATCCGGTCGGCCTGCTTCGCGCCCTCCGGGTCGATCGGGCGCAGCTCGTCCCGGCCGTTCCACTTCTTCCGCTCGCCCGCGTGGGCGTGCCGGACCAGCGCCGTCACGGCGGTCACCGGCGGCAGCGCCGACACGTGGTCCAGCAGCTCCCGCTCGCCGGCGTAGGTGAGCCTCTCCCGTGCCGCCGCGAGCGGCAGCCAGGCGAGCTCGTCGACCTCCTCGACGTCCTGCACCGGACCGTTCGAGGACGCCAGCATCAGCCAGTACGCCACGTTCTTCGGGCGGCCGCCGGGCAGCACGTAGTTCACGTCGGGCAGGCGCAGCTGCGGGATCCCGGCCGTGCCGGTCTCCTCCTCGACCTCGCGCAGCGCGCCGAGAAGCGCCGGTTCGCCGGGCGTCAGCTTGCCTTTCGGCAGGCTCCAGTCGTCGTAGCGCGGCCGGTGCACCAGGCAGATCTCGATGCCGTCCGGGTGCGGCCGGCACAGCACCGCGCCGGCGGCGAGTTCCGTCTCGGGCATCAGCTCTTCTTGCCGATGACGCGGCGGAGCAGGGCCTCCTGGAGGTGGACCTGCGGGCGGCCGGGCGTGCCGGCGTTGCGGTGCCAGATGCCGTCGCCGTCCAGGTCCCAGCCCTCCGACTGATCTCGCATCGACAGATCCAGCACGGTGCGCAGCTCCTCACGGGCGGACGGAAGGGTGACCCGGACCAGCGCCTCCACCCGGCGGTCCAGGTTGCGGTGCATCATGTCGGCCGAGCCGATCCAGTACTCCGAGTCGGCGCCCGGCCCGAACCGGAAGACCCGGGAGTGCTCCAGGAACCGGCCCACGATCGAGCGCACCCGGATGTTCTCCGACATCCCCGGCACGCCCGGCCGCAGCGCGCACATGCCACGGATCACCAGGTCGACCTTCACACCGTCCTGAGAGGCGCGGTAGAGGGCGTCGATGGTCTCCTCGTCCACCAGCGAGTTCACCTTGATCTGGACGAGCGCCTCGCCACCGGACCGGGCGATCCGGGACTGCTCCTCGATCCGCTCGATCAGGCCCTTGCGGACACCGTGCGGCGCCACCAGCAGCCGCCGGTACGTGGTCTGCCGGCTGTACCCGGTCAGGACGTTGAACAGGTCGGTGACGTCCGCGCCCACCTCCGGGTCGGCGGTCAGCATGCCGAAGTCCTCGTACAGCCGGGCGGTCTTCGGGTGGTAGTTGCCGGTGCCGATGTGGCAGTACCGCCGGATCTGGTTGCCCTCCTGGCGGACCACCAGCGCGGTCTTGCAGTGCGTCTTGAGGCCGACCAGGCCGTAGACCACGTGACAGCCGGCCCGTTCCAGGGTGCGCGCCCAGGCGATGTTGGCCACCTCGTCGAAGCGGGCCTTCACCTCGACCAGGACCACCACCTGCTTACCGGCCGCCGCCGCGTCGACCAGGGCGTCCACTATCGGGGAGTCGCCCGAGGTCCGGTACAGCGTCTGCTTGATCGCCAGCACGTTCGGGTCGGCCGCGGCCTGTTCGATGAAGCGCTGCACGCTCGTCGAGAACGAGTGGTACGGGTGGTGGACCAGGATGTCGGACTCACGGAGCCGGTTGAAGACGCTCCGCGGCACCTCCCCGTCCGCCAGCTGCGGATGGGTCGCCGGCACGAAAGGGCGGTCCTTCAAATCGTCCCGGTCGACCTCGCCGAACACCTGCCAGAGCGCCGACAGGTCGAGCAGGCCGGGCACCCGCAGCACGTCGTGGCTGTCCATGTCGAGCTCGCGGACCAGCAGGTCGAGCACGTGGTCGCTGATCGACGCGGCCACCTCGAGCCGGACCGGTGGGCCGAACCGGCGCTGCGCGATCTCCCGTTCCAGGGCCTGCAGCAGGTCCTCGTCGCGGTCCTCGTCGACCTCCAGCTCGGCGTTGCGGGTCACCCGGAACGCGTGCGTCTCGAGGATCTGCATGCCCGGGAAGAGCTGGTCCAGGTGGTTCGCGATGAGCTCCTCGATGGGCAGGAACCGCACCCCGCGGCTGTCGTTCTGCACCGTCACGAAGCGGGACACGTTGTTCGGCACCTTGATCCGGGCGAACAGCTCGGCGGCGTCCTCACCCGGGTAGCGCAGCGCCACCGCGAGGTTCAGCGAACGGCTCGAGATGTACGGGAACGGGTGCGCCGGGTCCACAGCGAGCGGCGTCAGGACGGGGAAGACCTGCTCACGGAAGAAGGTGCGCAGCCGCCCCTGCTCGGGCGCGTCCAGCTCCTTCCAGCTGACCAGCTCGATGCCCTCGGCGGCCAGTTTCGGCCGGACCTCGTCGGCGAAGCAGGCGGAGTGCCGGGTCACCAGGTCGGCGGTCCGCTCGGTGATCATCTCGATCTGGTGGCGCAGCGGGGAACGGTCACCGCCGCGCACCGGCAGGCCGGCGCTGAGCCGCCGCTTCAGGCCGGCGACCCGGACCATGAAGAACTCGTCGAGGTTGCTCGCGAAGATCGCCAGGAACTTCGCCCGCTCCAGCAGCGGCGTGCCGGGGTCCTCGGCGAGGGCCAGCACGCGGGCGTTGAAGTCCAGCCAGGAGAGTTCCCGGTTCAGGAACCGGTCGTCCGGGAGCACGTAACGCTCGTCCGGGACGGCCTCCGACGCGTCGTCGTCGGCGTCCTCCTCGAAAGCCTCGGCTGCCTCGTCTGTCACCACAGTCTCGATTCCCACGGGTTCCGCCTCGGGTTTCACCACGACCGCTGTCCCGGCCTCCGTCCTGGCTGCTGTCCCGGCCTCCGGCCCGACAATCGGCCCGGCCTCCGGCCCGACAATCGGCCCGGCCTCCGGCCCGACAGCCGGCCCGGCCTCCGGCCCGGCCTCCGGCCCGACAGCCGGCCCGGCCTCCGACCCGGCCTCCGGCCCGACAGCCGGCCCGGCCTCCGACCCGGCCTCCGTCTCGGGGAGAGGATCGGCGGGCTCGAGGGTCGCGGCCGGTTGTGCCTCCGCGAGTTCCCAGGTGCGGAGAAAGCGGCCGTTCGGGCCACGCCTACGGGGGTCGGGGGTCCGGGGCGGGGTCTGCATGAAGCTTATTCTTGCCGCTTCCGGCGGAACGTGAAACGAACTACTGGGTGATCAATTCAGTCGACTCCGGGAATGGAGACCCTACGCACGGTACCGTCGTCGCCCGGCTCGACGGTGACCCGCTGCCCGAGCCGTAGCAGCCGCAGACCGGACCGCTGAAAGGCGTCCGCTCCGAACCCCAGTTCAGAGCCGTCGTCGAGGAGCAGCGTGCCGCTGCGGGTGTCGGGGTCGAAAGTCGCGACGGTGCCCTGCATAACGCTGCACGCTACCCGGCTCAGGCCGCCGGGGCGCACTCCGCCGTGAGTCCGAGATCACGTAAGAGCTCGCAGGTGCGGCGCCCGGCGCCGAGGCTCAGCACGGTGCCCAGGTCGGCGGCGGTGTCGACGTCCTGCCGCAGACCCGGCCAGTCACCGGTGAGCGGCGCCGCGCCGGAGCCGGCGTGCGCCTGCGCCGAGTGCGGGCCGAAGAGCGGCCGGAGGGACTCGCCGGGCGGGACCGCGAGCAGCACCGTGCCGGTGCCGGCCGCGTCCGGCACGAAACTGCGGCCGGTCACGGCGCCCAGCGCCTGGTCGAGCTGGCCGGGGGTGAGCGCGGGCAGGTCGCCGGTGAGCACCGCCCGGTACGCCTCCGGGCCCGCGACGTCGTCCGCGCCGAACCGCAGAGCCGCGTTCAGCCCCGCGCCCGGGTCGGGAGCGACCTCGGCCCCGAGCCGGCCCACCGAGGCGGCGACCGCGGCGTCGTCGGTCACCACGATCAGCCTGGTCACCGCGGGCGTGGAGAGCACCGCGGCCACGGTGTCGCGCACCATGGCGAGCGCCAGATCCGGATGCCGGTCGGCGGGCACGGCGCCCCGCAACCGCGTCTTCGCCGCCCTCAGCCGCTTGACCGGGATCACCACAGTCCACTTCCGCACCTCGCAAGTTTGCACGACGCGACACGCGCAAGGCGCCGCCGGTGAGCATCGTGCCGCCGGTGACACGGCCCGCGTCTTCCGACGCCGTGGGGGTTTGGAAAATCGTGTGCCGTCTCATCGGGTATCAGGCGCCGTGCCGCGGAGCGAAGCGAGCCGGTCAGCATCGCGTCTTGCCGCGGAGCGCCGCGGAGCCGGTCAGAACTGCGCTTTTGCTTACTCCGGCAGACCCCTGCCTGGTTCTCCCGGTCCCCAGCGGGCATGATTTCTCCGCAGGTGAACAGGTGGAGTCGGCGCGGCGCGGGGTACGTCGCCGATCGAGGGACGGGAGAAGCCGTGGCGCAGCTCAGGCTGGGATTCTGGCAGCGTGTCGCGGTGATGCTGGTTCTTCCCGTCATGACCGTTCTCACCAGGAAGACCTGGATCGGCCGGGAGAACGTCCCGCGCACCGGACCGGTGATCCTGGTTCCGAACCACGTCTCGCACTTCGACCCGCTGGTGGTGGCCCACTTCATCTACCGGGTGCCGCGGTGGCCGCGGTTCCTGGGCAAGGCCAGCATCTGGAACGTGCCGATCATCGGCTACCTGCTGCGCAAGACCCGGCAGATTCCGGTCGAGCGGGGCAGCGCGGAGGCCGTGAGATCGGTGGAGGCCCTGGTCACGGCGCTGGACGAGGGCGGCGCCGTGGTGATCTACCCGGAGGGCACGACCACCCGCCACCCGGACCTCTGGCCGATGCGGGGCAAGACCGGCGCGGCCCGCCTCGCGCTGCTCACCGGGGCTCCGGTCGTGCCGATCGCCACCTGGGGACCGCAGACGATCTTCGACCCGCGGACCAACAGACTGCGGCTCCGGCGTACGCCGGTGACGGTCATCGCCGGAAGACAGGTCGACCTGAGCCGGTGGGACGGCGCCCCGCCGACCCGTGCGGTGCTGCAGGAGATGACCGACGCGATCATGCTCGACATCCGGGACCTGCTCGCTGAGATCCGCGACGGCGAACCGCCGGCGCTCTACGATCGGCCCGCACGCCGGGCCTCTACCTCGGAGGACGCTTCATGAGGGCCGCCGTCATCGGATCCGGAGCCTGGGGTACCGCGTTCGCGAAGGTGCTCGGTGACGCCGGATCGCAGGTCACCATGTGGGCGCGGCGTGAGGCCGTCGCCGCCGAGATCAGGGAGCGGCGCGGCAACGAGGGATCACTTCCGGGTGTCCGCCTCGCCGACTCGGTGACCGGCACGACCGACCTGGCCGAAGCGGTGGCCGGGGCCGAGCTGATCGCCATCGCGGTGCCGTCGCAGACCCTGCGCGGCAACCTGGCGGACTGGGCCGGCGCGTTCCCCTCCGACGCGACAGTGGTCTCGCTGATGAAGGGCATCGAGCTCGGCACCCTGAAACGGATGAGCGAGGTCATCGTCGAGACGGCAGGTGTCGCCGCGGACCGGGTGGTGGTGGTCTCCGGGCCGAACCTGGCGCCCGAGATCGCCGCGCGGCAGCCCACCGCCACGGTGGTGGCCTGCTCCGACGAGGGGCGCGCCAAACAGGTGCAGCACGCGCTCGCCACGCCGTACTTCCGGCCGTACACCAGTGACGACGTGATCGGCTGCGAGCTCGGTGGCGCCACCAAGAACGTGATCGCGCTGGCCTACGGGATGGCGGTCGCGATCGGCCTCGGCGACAACACCCGGGCGTCGCTGATCACCCGCGGCCTGGCCGAGACGGCCCGGCTCGGTGTGGCGCTCGGCGCCGACCCGCTCACGTTCGCCGGCCTGGCCGGTCTCGGCGACCTGGTCGCCTCCTGCTCCTCGCCGCTGGCCCGGAACCGGACCTTCGGTGAGCACCTCGGCCGGGGCGAGACGCTGGAACAGGCGCAGGTCGCCACCCGGCAGACCGCCGAGGGCGTCAAGAGTTGCCTCTCCATCCGCGACCTGGCCCGGGCGAACGGCGTCGAGATGCCGATCGTCGAACAGGTGGAACGGGTCTGCCACGAGGGCGCCGACCCGCGGGTCGCGGTGAAACTACTGATGACACGAGAGATGAAACCCGAGTGAGTGACTCCTTTTCCGACGGCACCCGTTCCGTCCACGCCGGTCTCCCCGCACCGGCCGTCGGCGAGCCGTTCCTGCCCGGCCCGGTCTTCGCGGCGCCCTACCACCTGGACCCGGCGACCGGTCCGGGCACGCACGGGTACGCCCGCACCGAGCACCCCACCCGGGAGCTCCTGGAAGCCGCGATCGGCGAGCTCGAAGGCGGGTCCGCGCTGGCCTTCGCCAGCGGCCAGGCGGCGATCACCGCGTTGCTGCTCGCGGTGCTGCGCGCCGGCGACACCGTCGCGCTTCCGGCGGACGGCTATTTCACGGTACGGGCGTTCGCCGAGAGCTTCCTGCGCGATCTCGGGGTGAAAACGGTTCTGGTGCCCACCGCGGGCCCGGTTCCGGACCTCACCGGGGTGCGGCTCGTGCTGCTGGAAACGCCGGCCAACCCGGGCCTGGACGTCTGCGACGTGCGCGCGATCGCCGCGCTGGCGCACGAGGCGGGCGCGCTCGTCGCCGTCGACAACACCACCGCCACGCCACTCGGGCAGAACCCGCTCGCGCTCGGCGCCGACCTGGTGGTCGCGTCCGGCACCAAGGCGCTGACCGGGCACTCCGACGTGCTGCTCGGCTACGTGGCGGCCGCCGACCCGGAACTGCTCGGCAGGATCGAGACGTGGCGCAAGCAGACCGGCGCGGTGCCGGGCGCGTTCGACTGCTGGCTGGCGCACCGCTCGATCGCGACGCTCGACCTGCGGCTGGCCCGGCAGAGCCAGAACGCGGAGGCGCTCGCGTCGTTGCTGGTGAGCCGGGCGGACGTGACGGGGGTGCGATGGCCGGGACTGCCCTCCGACCCGTCGTACGCGGTGGCGTCGGCGCAGATGCGGCGGATCCCCGGGGTGGTCTCGTTCGACCTGGGCACGGCCGAGCGGGTGGCCCGGTTCCTGGACGCGGCGCGCCTGGTGTTCGCGGCGACGTCGTTCGGTGGCGTGCACACCACCGCGGACCGGCGGGCGCAGTGGGGTGACGACACCTCGCCGGGGTTCGTCAGGTTCTCCTGCGGGATCGAGGACACCGCGGATCTGATCGCGGACGTGACGGCGGCCCTGGACGCGTCTCGGTGACCGGCACGTTCTCCGCCGACGAGGTGGCGGCCCTCACCCTCGGGGAGAGCTTCTTCCTGGCGCCGGGGGAGCGGGAGTGCCCGTCGTGCGGCGCCCGGCGGCTGCGGGCCTACGTGACGACGCCGGCGAACGCGCGGCGGCCTACGCTCGTCAGCTATGTCTGGTGCGGCGGGTGCGGCAAGTTCGTGGGCACCCGCGCCAAGCACCCGGAGGGGCTGATCTTCTCGGACCCGCTGGCGCTGCTCCCGGCGGACGAGCGGCGGGAGCTGGAACGCACCGTGACGGGGTTCCTGGCCCATCTGGACTCGCTCTGGGACTCGGGCGTCCTGCCGCAGACCTTCACCGCGGCGTGACACCGGGGCCGGCGCCGGCGTGAGCCGGCGGAAGGGGCGTCAGTCGGCCGGCTCCCGGGACGGGTCCGGTGCGGTTGTGTGCCGGACGGGGCGTACCCCCTGCCCTGGGGTTATCCGTTGGTGGCGACGAAGTCGTGGAGCCAGTCGCGGGGGACCTCGGCGGTGGTGCGGCCGCCGATGCGGCGCAGGGCCTCGCCGGGGCGGATGCCGAGCAGGACCAGCGTCATCACCGCGAGCAGGGTGGACCGGCCGGTGCCGGACGAGGACTGGGTGACCACGAAGCGGCCGGCGCGGACGTCCTGGGCGAGGCGGGCGGCGAGCGCGACCATCGCGGTGGCCTCCTCCCGCTTCGCCGGATCGGTGGTGTCCGGGAACGGGATCAGCTCGATGCCGGCCGTGTCGCCGGCGGCCTCCGTCGTGCCGACCAGGATCTGCACGCCGGCCCGGGCCAGCGCCCCCAGCTCCGGCGCCGACCACGGCTCGTCGGAGGGGTGCGCCATCGTCGCCAGCTGGCCCGGACCCGGCCCGGCGATCACGTGGAGTGCTGGTGCCATGACCTGTTCGTTCCCCCCGCCTCGGCACATCCCATATTTGGCTTACGCAGAGTAGGGTCACCCCCGGCATGACCGCTAGCGAGAGGCACAGAGAAGAGTGACCACCCCCCGGAAGACCCGCGTCGCGATCGTTTTCGGCGGTCGCAGCACTGAGCACGCCATTTCCTGCGTGAGCGCGGGCGCCATCCTCGGCGCGCTGGACCCGGATCAGTACGAGGCGGTTCCGGTCGGAATCACCCGCGAGGGTCGCTGGGTTCTTCCCACGGGCGAGGCCTCGCAGCTGACGATCCAGGGCCGGACCCTGCCCGAGATCACCGCGTCCTCGGGCAGTTCGGTGGTTCTCGCGGCGGACCCGACGGTGACCGAGCTGATCGTTCAGGACGGGCTTCCCTCGCTGGACGGCGTGGACGTCGTCTTCCCGGTGCTGCACGGCGCCTACGGCGAGGACGGCACGATCCAGGGAATGCTGGAGATGGCCGGGATTCCGTATGTCGGGGCGAACGTCTTCGCCTCCGCGGCGGCCATGGACAAGGAGTTCACCAAGAAGCTCGCGGCCGCCGAGGGCATCCCGGTCGGGCCGTACGCGGTGCTCCGCGCCGGCGTCTCCCTGTCGGAAGCGGACAAGGAGCGCCTCGGGCTGCCGGTCTTCGTGAAGCCGTCCCGGGCCGGCTCGTCCACCGGGATCACCAAGGTCACCGACTGGGCGGACCTGGACGCGGCCGTCGCCACGGCCCGGCAGATCGACCCGAAGGTGCTCGTCGAGGCCGCCATCGTGGGCCGGGAGATCGAGTGCGGCGTGCTGGAGGGCGAGGCCGGTGGCGCGCCCGAGGCGTCCCTGCTCGCCGAGATCCACGTGGACGACGCGGACTGGTACGACTTCGAGACCAAGTACCTGGTCGGGAGCCGCTACACGATCCCGGCGTCGCTCTCTCCCGAGATCACTCGCCAGGTGCAGGAGTACGCGCTGCGGACGTTCACCGCCCTGGACTGTGCCGGGCTGGCGCGCGTGGACTTCTTCGTGACCGGGTCCGGCGAGGTCTTCCTCAACGAGATCAACACGATGCCGGGGATGACGCCGACGTCGATGTTCCCGATGATGTGGGCGGCGACCGGCCTGGAGTACCCGAAGGTGGTCGACCGGCTGATCCGCACCGCGCTGCGGCGCGGGACCGGCCTGCACTAACTGATCTGGCACCCGCTGGGCATCTCGGCGACCGGCTTCGACTTCACGGTCTCCACGATCGTGTCGGAGAACTCGTTCGCCCACTGCGCCGGGTTCTCGTAGGTGTTCGGCACGGTCACCGTCACCGGGACCTCCCGGTCCATCGTGGTGACGGTGGCCGCGTCGGCGCCGGTCTTCGCGTACCAGCAGACCCGGTTCATGATCAATAGCTCGGTGTCCATCGGGACGCAACCGGGGGTCTCGTCGTCGAGCGACTCGCACATGATCGGCGCCGGCACGCCGCAGGAGACCGTGACCGGCGGCTCGCCGTAGGCGGCGTTCTGCTCGTGGCCGGCGGAGACCGCACGGGCCGGCAGCTCCCGGATCTTCGCCGGGAGCTGTGAGGTGACCGCGAGGCAGACGGTGGCGGCACGGTCGTCGAGTTTCGGCGCGTCCATGACGACGGGCGTGCTCGGCATGGCGACCGGCGTGTTGTCCGCTTTTTCGGATTTATCTGGTTGAATTGCGATAAATGCTAGGACACCGACCAGGAGTGCCACCGGAACGGCGATCACGGTCGCCCAGAGGGCGGCTGCTCGGGTCGCCGGGTCTTTTTCCCGTGTGGTGTCCTGTTTCGCCATGCTCAGAGGTTTACCACGGAGCAGGTGAGCGTCCTCGTGATGCCCGGCACGTACTGGACCTTGCTCACAATCAGGCCGCCGAGCTCGTCCACGGTGTGCGCCTCGGTGAGGACGACCACGTCGTACGGCCCGGTCACGGCGTCCACCCGGACGACCCCCGGAATCTTCTCGATCGCGGCGGCCACGTCACGGGCCTTACCGACCTCGGTTTGGATGAGGATGTATGCCTGGACCACGATCGACTCCTATCCGCCACTGTCGGTGATCCCCGGTCGTGAAACTACCGTACGAAGCGACCCGGGAGCGGGACGCCACCATCGAAGGACTTAGACGTGAGCATCTCCGAAGGCGGCGAATTCGGACTGATCGGCCGAATCGTCTCCCGTCTCGGCACCAGCCCGTCCACCCTGCTCGGGCCGGGTGACGACGCCGCCATCGTGCGCGCCGCCGACGGGCGGGTGGTGGCCTCCACCGACGTGCTCGTCGACGGCCGCCACTTCCGCCGCGACTGGTGCGGACCCGCCGACATCGGGCACCGGGCCGCCGCCGCCAACCTCGCCGACATCGCCGCCATGGGCGCCGTGCCGACCGCGCTGCTCGTCGCCCTCTGCGTGCCACCCGGCGTGGAGAGCGAATGGGTGGAGAGCCTCGCCGACGGCCTGACCGCCGAGGCCGCGCTGGTCGGCGCGAGCGTCGTCGGCGGCGACACGTCCGCCAGCCCGACGCTCACCATCGCGGTCACCGCGCTGGGGGACCTGGGCGGGGTGGAGCCGGTCCGGCGCGACGGGGCCCAGCCGGGCGACGTTCTCGCCCTTTCCGGCCGGATCGGGTACGCGGCCGCGGGGCTCACCGTTCTCTCCCGGGGATTCCGGACGCCCAAGAAGCTCGTCGAGGCGTACCGGCGGCCGGCCGTCCCGTACGCGTCCGGCCCGCTCGCGGCACGGGTCGGCGCGACCTCGATGATCGACGTCTCGGACGGGCTGCTGCAGGATCTCGGGCACATCGCGACTGCCAGTCTCGTCGCGATCGACGTGCACCGGGACGCATTCGACGTACCCGACCAGATGCGGGACGCCGCCAAGGCGCTCGGGGTGGACCCGTACCACTGGGTTCTCGCCGGTGGGGACGACCATCCGCTGGCCGCCACGTTCCCGCCCGGCGTGGAGTTGCCGGCCGGCTGGCAGGTGATCGGCGCGGTCCACGACGGCGAGGGCGTGACGGTCGACCGTAAGCCGTGGACCGGGGGCCTGGGCTGGGATCACTTCCGCTGACGTTGGTTAGCCTGTCTCTCGTGTCAGAGATCAAGATCAAGTTGGCGGACTTCGACGACCCGGACGTTCAGCGGCTGGTGGCGGCGAACCTGCGAGACCTGTCCGAGCGCTACGGCGGCACCGGCGACGACACCCCGATCAGCGGCACGGACTTCGCGCCGCCGAACGGGGCTTTCCTGGTGGCGTCGCTGGACGGAAAGCTGATCGGGAGCGCGGGCTGGCGCCGCCACGGGTCCGCGGACGCGGAGCTGAAGCGGATGTTCACGCTGGCCGAGGCGCGTGGCCGCGGGGTGGCCCGGCGCATGCTGGCGGCGATCGAGGAGTCGGCGAAGGCGGCGGGGTGTTCGCGGGTGATCCTCGAGACAGGGGACCGTCAGCCGGAGGCGATCGCGCTGTACGAATCGGCGGGATATGTGCGGATCGAGGACTTCGGGTTCTATGCCGGGCATGAGGGTGTTCTCTCCTACGCCAAGCCCCTGTAGCGCCGCTGCCGCGGCTGCTGCCGCCGCGGGGGCGCGGCTGGGCGCGGCGCACATCTGGTGCGCGAACGCGTTGTAGCCGCCGAACCCTCAGGCTCGGCGGCTACAACGATGTGAAATTCAGAGGGTCAGGCGCGCGTGACCTTGCCGGCCTTGATGCACGAGGTGCAGGCCTTGACCTTCTTGGTCGTCCCGCCACCGGCCGGGGTGCGCACCGACTGGATGTTCGGGTTCCAGCGGCGGTTGGTCCGCCGGTGCGAGTGGGACACGTTGTGGCCGAAGCCCGGTCCCTTGCCACAGACGTCGCACACGCTAGCCACGGGATACTCCTGGGTTTGAAACGAAACTGAAGGCGCCTAGCGATCAACCTCAGCCAGGCAACCCGGCGAGCTTACCCGACTCACCGGGGTTAGAACCAATCGCCCCCGCTCAGGGTGCGTGCCCGGGCGATTGTCGGGGGTGGTTAGTACGATTTTCGCGTGCTGGAGACCCTCGATGCCGCCACGGTCCGTCGCTGGTGCGGTGGTGGGCTGGAGTCGCTCCGGGCACACCAGCGTGAGATCGACGACCTGAACGTCTACCCGGTGCCCGACGGCGACACCGGCACCAACCTGGTCCTGACCCTGACCGCGGCCTATGCGGCGCTCGACGAGGAGACCCCGGAGCCGGGCCGCCCGGTCGACCGCCTGATGCGGCGGATGGCGCGCGGGGCCCTGCTCGGGGCGCGGGGCAACTCCGGCGTGATCGTCTCGCAGATCCTGCGCGGGATGGCGGACACGTTCGCGACGGTGGTCACGGTCCGGGGCCGGGAGCTGGCGCGCGCTCTGCGGATGGCGACCGATGCGGCGTACGCGGCGGTGGCCCGTCCGGTGGAGGGCACGGTGCTCTCGGTCGTGGCAGCCGCCGCCGAGGGCGCCGGCCGGATCAAGTCGGACGACCTGCTGGCGGTGGCGCGCGCGGCGGCCCGGGCGGCCGCGGAGGCGCTGGACCGCACCCCGCAGCAGCTGCCGGTGCTGGCCCGGGCGGGCGTGGTCGACGCCGGTGGGCGCGGCTTGTGCCTGCTGCTGGACGCCCTGGTCGACGCGGTGGCGGGCGATGACGCGGAAGACAAGGCAATTGTCGGAATACGCGACCAGGACGAGCCGAATCAAGCCGAGCCGGCGGATCAAGCCGAGCCGGCGAACCGGCGCGAGCCAGCGAACCGGGGCGAGCCAGCGAACCGGGACGAGCCGGCGGACCAGCACAAGCCGGCAGACCAGGACGACTGCACCGGTTACGGCTACGAGGTTCAGTACCTTCTGGACGCCCCACCGGAAGCCGTCACCACCCTCCGCGAGACCCTCGACGCCCTCGGTGACTCCCTCGTCGTCGTCGGCACCGGGGACGGCACGTGGAACGTTCATGTGCACGTCGCCGACGTCGGACCCGCGATCGAGGCGGGAATCGAGGCCGGCCGGCCGTACAAGATAAGTGTGACAAGGCTCGAGGAACGACGGCCTGGACATGATCTCCGGGCCGCGGTGGTGGTCGCCGCGGGCGATGGGCTGACCGCGCTGTTCGAGTCCGAGGGCGCCACTGTCGTGGACCGGAACCCGTCGACGGCGGAGCTGCTCGCCGCGATCGCCGCGACCGGGGCCGGCTCGGTGGTGGTGCTGCCGAACGACGCGAACACGCATGCCGTCGCCACTTCGGCGGCGCGCGAGGCGGCGGCCGGGGGAGTGCAGGTCAGCGTGGTGCCGACGCGGTCGCCGGTGCAGGCGCTCGCCGCTCTGGCGGTGCGGGACCCGCAGCGGCCGTTCGCCGACGACGTGATCGCGATGGCGGAGGCGGCCGGCGCGTGCCGGTACGGCGAGGTCTGCACCGCGCAGCGGGACGCTCTCACGGTGGCCGGCCCGTGCCGTGCGGGTGACCTGCTCGGGCTGGTCGACGGTGAGGTGCACGTGATCGGCGACGATGTGACAGAGGTCAGCCGCCTGCTGCTGGACCGGATGCTCGGCGGCGGCGGCGAGCTGGTCACCTGCGTGCTCGGCGCGGACGCCCCGCCAGGTCTCGAGGCCCGGATAAGGGAGCACACCCACCGGAACTGGCCCTTCATCGAGCTGCAGTGCTACGCGGGCGGACAACCGCGGTACCACCTTCTGGCAGGAGTCGAATGACCACGACCGACACCCCGCTCACCAAGGTGCTCGGCGCGAAGACCGCGAAGGCTCTCGCCGACCACCTGGACCTGCACACCGCCGGGGATCTGATCTATCACTTCCCGCGGCGCTACGACGAGCGCGGCGAGCACACCGACCTGCGCCGGCTGGAGGTGGACGAGCAGGTCACGGTGCTGGCCCAGGTGCAGGGGATCAGCCTCAAGCCGTTCCGGGCACGCAAGGGCAACATGCTCGAGGTGACCATCGGTGACGGTTCGGGCGCGACGCTGACCTGCACGTTCTTCAACCAGGCGTGGCGTGAGCGAGAGCTGCGCAAAGGCGTCTGGGGCCTGTTCGCCGGCAAGGTCACCGAGTTCCGTGGCAAACGCCAGCTGAACGGGCCCGCCTATCAGCTGCTCAAGGCCGACGCCACACAGGACGACGCGGCCGCCGAGATCGAGGAGTTCGCCGGCGCGCTGATCCCGGTCTACCCGGCGGCGCAGGCCGTGCCGACGTGGACGATCGCGAAATGCGTGCGGACGCTGCTGGACACGTTCCAGCCGCCGCCCGACCCGCTTCCCGGCGACGTGCGGGGCAAGCGCGGCCTGGTCGGCATCGGGACGGCGCTGCGGGAGATCCACCGGCCGAGCTCGGAGGACGCGCTGTACCGGGCGAAACACCGGCTGAAGTGGGACGAGGCTCTGGCCGTACAGCTGACCCTCGTGCAACGCCGGGCACGCGCGGCCCTGGCGCCCGGCACCGCCCGGCCCCGCGCCGAGGCCGGGTTGCTGGCGAAATTCGACGCTGCCCTGCCCTACGAGCTGACCGAGGGCCAGCGCCAGGTCGGTGAGGAGATCGCCGCGGACCTGGCCCGCCCGCACCCGATGCACCGGCTGCTCCAGGGTGAGGTCGGTTCCGGAAAGACCCTCGTTTCGGTACGGGCGATGCTGCAGGTCGTGGACGCCGGCGGACAGGCGGCTCTGCTGGCGCCGACGGAGGTGCTCGCGACGCAGCACTTCCGCGGGATCAGCGCGCAACTCGGCGCCCTGGGCCGGGCCGGTGAGCTGGACGGCGACCCGGAGGGGACCCAGCTGACCCTGGTGACCGGCTCGCTCGGCGCGGCGGCCCGGCGTGCGGCCCTGGCCAAGGTCGCGGACGGGAGCGCCGGCATCGTCGTGGGCACACACGCCCTTCTGTACGAGGGTGTCGACTTCAAGGATCTCGGGCTGGTGGTCGTCGACGAGCAGCACCGGTTCGGGGTGGAGCAGCGGGACGCGTTGCGTGCCAAGGCGGCCCGGCCACCGCACGTGCTGGTGATGACGGCCACGCCGATTCCGCGCACGGTGGCGATGACTGTCTACGGCGACCTGGAGACGTCGATCCTGTCGCAGTTGCCCCGGGGCCGGTCGCCGATCGCGTCGCACGTGGTGCCCGCGCTGGACAAACCGGCCTATCTGGACCGCGCGTGGGTGCGGATCAAGGAAGAGGTGCGGGCCGGGCATCAGGCCTACGTGGTGTGCCCGCGGATCGGGGAGGACGACGAGTCGCCTCCGAAAGAGGGCGAGGAGGGCGCTCGGCGGCCCCCGCTGGCGGTCACCGAGGTGCTGCCGCTGCTCGAGCACGACTACCTCAAGGGCCTGCGGATCGGCATGCTGCACGGCAAGATGCCGGCCGAGGACAAGGACAAGGTCATGCGTACGTTCGCGGCGGGTGACCTGGACGTGCTGGTGGCGACCACGGTCATCGAGGTGGGCGTGGACGTGCCGAACTCGACGGTGATGCTGATCCTGGACGCCGACCGGTTCGGGGTGTCCCAGCTGCACCAGCTGCGCGGCCGGGTCGGCCGTGGCTCGGCGCCCGGCATCTGCCTGCTGCACACCGAGGCGGCCGAGGGCTCGGCCGCCCGGGAGCGGCTGGACGCGGTGGCCTCCACGACGGACGGCTTCAAACTCTCCGAGATCGACCTGGAGCAGCGCCGGGAGGGTGACGTGCTCGGCGCGTCCCAGTCCGGCAAGCACTCGCATCTGCGGCTGCTCTCGCTGCTGCGTGACGAGAAACTGATCAAGGAGGCCCGGGCGGAGGCGTCGGAGCTGATCGGCGACGATCCCGACCTCTCCCGCTATCCCGCGCTGGCCGCCTCGGTGGCCGTGCTGGTCGACGAGGAACGCGCCGAGTACTTGGAGAAGGGTTGATCCTGCACATCTGCCCACGCGCGTCGTGGGAGTCCGCTGTCGATTTCTACGAGGGCGACACGCTCGCCACCGAGGGGTTCATCCACTGCTCCCCGGCCGACTGGGTGCACGTTCCGGCGACGCTGCTGTTCCGCGGCCGGACCGACCTGCTGGCCCTGGAGATCGACCCGGACGCGCTGCCGCCGGGCTCGCTCGTCTGGGAGGACGGTGTGCCCCCGTCGCCGGACGGCCGGCAGTTCCCGCACATCTACGCGCCCCTGCCGGTCACGGCGGTGCGCAACGTGCGTCCCTATCCGCCACGGGAGGACGGGTCGTTCCCCGAGTGGACATGAGAAAGGGCGCGCCGCTCGGCGCGCCCTTCCACTGACTACCGGCTGATCTGGCTACCGGCTGATCTGACTACTGCTGATCAGGCCTTGAAGTTCAGCTTGCGCCGACGGGCCATGAAGAAGAGACCCGCGCCCACGACGAGCAGCAGAGCCGCACCGCCCGCGATGCCACCGGCAGCGGCGCCGGTGACCGGCAGCGAGCCGCCGTCCTCGGTGTCGCTGACCGGGGTGGTGGCGACCGGCGAAGAGCTGGTCGACACGGACGGCGAGGCCGACTCGCTGACCGACTCCGACGGGGTCGCCGACGGGGACTCGGACGGCGTCTCGCTCGGGCTGTCGCTCGGCGTGCCCTCGGACGGCGGGGTGACGACGCAGTCGGCCGGCTTGGTCCAGGCGACCTCGCCGTTCAGCACGTCCAGGTCACCGGTGACCACGACCTTGAGGCCCTCGGAAGCCGGGAAGAAGGCCGGCGTGGTCTGGCCGGGCTCCACGGTGAGGGTCTGGGCCGCACCGGTGTTCGGGGTGAAGGTGGCGGTGACGGGCTTGCCATTCTCCGGGTTCGTGATCGTGAAGGTCAGGCCCTCACAGCTGCTGGCGAACTTCGCCTCCGGGGTGCCGACCTCGGGAACCTGGCAGTCCTCGGGCTTGGTCCAGCCGCCGCGGTAGATCTCCTTGCCACCGGAGGTGACGACGATGTTCTTCGCGTTGGCGGCCGGGATGTCGACCGGCTTCGGCTGCGCGCGGACCGCGAGCTTCTCGGTCTGCGTGAAGCCGCCGTCCGCGGTGATCTCGAACGTCGCGCTGTGGGTGCTCCGGTTGATCAGCGTGAGCACGACGTTGCCGTCGCAGTCGGACGAGGCCTCGACGACCGGCTCGGCCACGCAGGTGCCGGAGCCGAAGTTGGCCCAGGCGTTCTGCGGCTGGCCCTCGGCCGCGGTGGAGTTGTACTTCTTGCTGCCGTGCTTGGTGCCGACCTGGCTACCGACCTTGCGCTCGTTGTAGCGGTCGCCCTTGTCGGTCAGAACCGGGATGACGTCCTTGCCGAAGACGAAGTCGACCTGCGCGAAGCACTCCGGAACCTCGACCTTGAAGTCGAGACGGTTCGGGGTGAGCTCGTTCTTGCTGTCGGGCGCCTTGAACGTCTGCGTCGACTGGTCGAGGACGTACTGCGGGGTCGAGAACGTCGCCGACGGCGCCGTGTACGACACGAGGGAGAACGCCTGCTCGCCGCTGCACAGCGGGCCGTTGGTCAGTTCGATGCTGGCGGTGCCCGCCTTGCCGTCGAACCAGTGCTTGTACTCGGCCTTCTCGACCGTGGTACAGCGGTGCCGGTCGCCGGTGCCGGTCTGCTCGTTGGTGCCGTGGTTACCGGTGGCGCCGGCCGGGTTCGCCAGGGCCGTCAGGCCCAGCACCGCGCCGGCCAGCACGGCCGCGACACGGTTGAGAGGGGTGCTGCGCAAAGTGTTCTCCCAGGGGAACGAGAGGGGTGTGACGAAGGGGCGCGCCGACCAGATCTGCCGTCGGCGCGCCTCCCGGTTGGGTCCGTGTTCGGTACTGCGGTGTTGCTCGGATCAGGCGGTGAACTTCACCTTGCGGCGACGCGCCAGCATGAAGAGGACGGCACCCACGGCCAGCAGGGCCGCGGCGCCACCGGCGATGCCGCCGGCAGCCGCGCCGGTGACGGGGAGGCCGCCGCCGGTGCCGCCGTCGCAGTCCTCGCCGGCCGGCTTCTCCCACGGGATGGTGACGGTCTCGCTGAAGGTCTCGCCCTCGGCGGTGACCGAGATGGTCAGGTCGACAGTGAAGCCCTCGGAGGCGCTGAACTTCTCGCTCTTGGCCTCACCCGGGTTGATGGTGAGGTTGCGCTCCTCGCCCTTGCTGGTCTTGTAGTGCAGGTCGATCGGCAGGCTGTCCGTGGGGTTGTCCAGGCCGATCGTCATGGTGTCGCAGGTGACCTCGAAGATGTCCTTGATGTCCGCATCGACCGGGATGTCCTCAGCGGGGAGGTCCGGGGTCGCGGGAGTGCTCGGCGAGGCCGACGGCGACTCGGAGACAGGCGGCTGGGAGGCGGGCGGCTGCTCCTCGGCGGGGGGCTGCTCCTCCGCGGGCGGCTGCTCCTCGGCGGGCGGCTGCTCCTCGGCGGGGGGCTGCTCCTCCGCGGGCGGCTGCTCGGTGGGGGCACAGGTGCCCTTGTCCACGGCGGTGGCGGTCTTGGAGTGGATGTCGCCGTTGCCGTTGTCGAACTTGGCCTTGTAGACGACCGTGGGGGCGGTTCCCGGCTCGGCGCCGGTGATCGTCTGGGTGCCGGTGACGACCGTGCCCGCCGTGTACGGGAACTTGTCCTCGTCCTCGGTGGCGGCGATGTTCGTGACAGTGCCGGCCGGGCTCGGCTTCCACGTGGTCAGCCGGTACGGGCGGGCCTCGCCCACCCGCTGGCCGACGGCGTCGAGGTTCCAGGTGACGACCAGGTCGCCGCTGGCGGTCTTGCAGTACTCGCCCGTGACCTCGCTGTGGTGGGCGAAAGCGGGCGACGCGACGACAGCGACGCCGGCGAGGCCGAGGACGGTGCCGGCGGCCAGCGAGCCGAAGCGGCGGAGCGGGGACTGGGGCAGGTTCACGCCATCTCCTGTGTAAGGGGTCAGGAAGGGTGTGCACGAGGGGCCCGCACCTGTCGCTTGTGGACGTAGCGACACCTGCGACAACGCCTCCCCGCGTCATCCGGCGGGAACGATAGAACGGACCCGCAACGTCGCCCGACCATAGTCACTTCGCGAGATCAATGAAACCGTGCAGCGGCCGCCAAGCCTCTTGATATCAATCCGAGATCTTCCATCCACCGAACGGAACGGTGCCGTCGCGCGTAGTGCCCGCGACGAGGGAAATCTTCACTGGCTGGTGGCTTGACTTTGCTGGTGAAGTAGCGTCAGCGGTGATGACCAGGATTATCGCGGGCACGCACGGCGGCCGCCGCCTCTCCGCCCCCGCCGGCGCGAACACGAGGCCCACTTCGGACCGTGTGCGAGAGGCGCTGTTCAGCTCACTCGACACCATGACGGACATTTCCGATGCGCGGTTCGCCGACCTCTATGCCGGGTCCGGCGCTGTCGCTCTCGAGGCACTCTCCCGGGGCGCCGCGCACTCCCTGATGGTGGAATCGGATGCCAAGGCGGCACGGGTCATCCGTGACAACGTCGTGGCCCTCCGTGTCGGTCCGGCCGCGCGCGTGGTCACCGGAAAGGTGCTGCAGGTCCTCGCCGGACCCCCGGACGGCGGACCGTACGACGTGGTCTTCGCCGATCCGCCGTACGCGCTGGACGCCGACGAGGTGGACACTGTGCAGGAGCTTCTGGTGTCCCAGGGCTGGCTCGCGCCGGACGCCGTCGTGGTTTTCGAAAGATCTCGTCGTAGTGGCCCGTTGAGCTGGGTGGACGGCCTTGTCGGCGAACGCACCCGGCGTTACGGCGAGACCACTCTTTGGTACGGTCGCCGATCATGAGACGAGCGGTGTGTCCAGGCTCCTTCGATCCTGTCACCAACGGGCATCTCGACATCATCGGAAGGGCCAGCAGGCTCTTCGACGAGGTCATCATCGGCGTGCTTATCAACCAGTCGAAGGTGGGACTCTTCACCATCGAGGAACGACTCGAGATGCTGGGCGAGTCCACCGCCCAGTACGGCAACGTCCGCGTCGCCGCGTTCCACGGACTGCTTGTGGACTTCTGCCGTGACCAGGGCGCGGCCGTCGTGGTCAAGGGGCTGCGCGCGGTCAGCGACTTCGACTACGAGTTGCAGATGGCGCAGATGAACATCGGGCTGTCCGGTGTGGAAACGCTGTTCATGCCGACCAATCCGCTGTACTCGTTCCTCTCCTCGAGCCTCGTCAAGGACGTGGTCAAGTGGGGCGGGGACGCGTCGTCGTATCTGCCCGACCCGGTACTCGAACGTCTGATCAGCCGTCTGAAGCAGAACTGATCGGCTCCGGCGCGCCGGAAACCGGTACGCCGCGGACGCAGTAACGTTTCGGACCACGCGGAGGAACGCCTTCAGTCCGCTGTCGGGTGGCGGGCGGGGCGGTTGGATGGGGTGAGGAAGCGGTGGATCCACTCGATCGGATCGACGAGATCATCGATTTCGTGCAGGACGCGCGCTCCGTACCCATGTCTCGTACGAATTTCATGTTCGACCGTGTCGAAATGATCGACCGGCTGGAGATCCTCCGGTCCGAGCTCCCCTCCGAGCTGCGCAAGGCCGCGGCGGTGCTGGAGGAGCGCGACCGGATCATCGAGGCCGGTCGCCGCGAGGCCGACCGGATCGTCAGCGAGGGTGAGGCCGAGCACGCCCGCCTGGTCTCGGTCAACGAGATCACCGTCTCGGCCGAGCACGAGGGCGCGCGGATCATCGCGGAGGCCCGCACCGAGGCGCAGCGGCTCCGCGAGGAGGTGGACGACTACGTCGACACCGCCCTCGCCAACTTCGAACAGTTCCTGACCAGGGCGTTGGCGTCGATAGAGCGCGGCCGTGACAAGATGCACGCGCTCCGGGAGATCGGCACGTTCCAGGGCGAGGACAGTGAGCGGCCTCTCCCCTTCTGACCGGAGCCCGATTCGACGACGTCAACCAAGCTCAGGTAATGTTTTCGGTCGGCCTACCTATGGCTGAGGAATCACGATGCCCAAGTCACCGCAGAGTCACCTGGATCCCAGGCAGCCGCTTGTCGTCGACACGACGAAGCTTCCCCGGCAGCCTGGTGCGACGCGTGCCCTGAGTCGGGTGGTGCCGGCGCCGACGGACCTCGGTCTGGAGTTGATCTCGGTCCCCGAGGGTTCCGACCTCGAGCTCGATCTGAGCATGACGTCGGTGTCCGAGGGGGTCTACATCAGCGGCATCGTTCGCGGCTCGCTCTCCGGCGAGTGCGGCCGGTGCCTCAACGAGATCGGCAAGTCGTTCGAGGTCTCCATCGCGGAGCTGTTCGCCTACGCGGACAGCACCACCGAGGAGACCACCGACGACGACGAGGTGGGGCGGATGCAGGGTGACCTGCTCGACTTGGAGCCGGCGATTAGGGACGCGATCGTGCTGACCCTGCCGACCAACCCGCTCTGCCGGCCGGACTGCCCAGGGTTGTGCCCCGAGTGCGGGGTGCACTTCGACGACCTTCCGGCCGATCACAGCCACGAGGAAGTCGATCCCCGCTGGGCCGCTTTGCGCAACCTGACAGCTGAGTCGCCTGAGGCGGCTGCGCCGCAGCAAGAGCAATATTCTAAGGAGTAGTACCGTGGCCGTCCCCAAGCGCAAGATGTCGCGCAGCAACACCCGCTCGCGCCGGGCCAACTGGAAGGCCACCGCGGTCGTCACCGCGGCGTGCCCCCAGTGCAAGTCGCCGAAGCTTCCGCACACCGCCTGCTCGGTCTGCGGCACCTACAACGGCCGTCAGGTCCTCGAGGTCTGACGTCGCCGAGTGACACGCCCGATCATCGGGCGGGTCGCACCAGAGCGGTGGCGAACCATCGGTGCAACGGCTCCCGGACAGCGCACTGTCGGGGAGCCGGGCACCGCGCGGATCGCCGTCGACCTCCTCGGCGGGGACCACGCTCCCGCCGTCGTGGTTGACGGCGCTCTGCGCGCCGTTCAGGCCGATCCAGCCCTGCACCTGACACTTGTCGGCCCGGCCGAGGCCGCCGGCTCGGTTCTCGCTGCCCTCGATCCCGCGGATCGGCAGCGCATCACCACGACGATCACCAGCGCCGGCACCGTCCGCGGCGCGGCCCACGCGGTCGCCCAGGGGCGCGCCGACGCTCTCGTCTCGGCCGGTGACACCGGCGCCACGGTTCTCTCCGCGGCCCGGGAGCTGGGCCGCTGGCCCGGTGTGCGCCGGCCGGCCCTCGCCGCGGCGCTGCCGACGGCCGCCGGCCGGATCGTCCTCCTCGACGTCGGTTCGTCAGTCGACCCGGACGCGGAGACCCTCGTCGTGCACGCGTGCCTGGGCGCCGCGTACGCCTCAGTGGTTCACGGGGTGGCCGCGCCCCGCGTCGGCCTCCTCACCATCGGCACCGAGCCCGGCAAGGGCGACCGCCTGCGCCGTGCCCTTCCTCCGCTGCTGGCCGCCCGGCCCCTGCCCGCCGGTGCGGGCTACGCCGGCCTGGTCGAGGGCGGCGACGTCGTCCTCGGGGCGTCCGCCGACGTCGTGGTGACCGATGGTTTCACCGGAAACGTCCTGCTCAAGGGCCTGGAGACCGGCTACGCCCTGGCCGGCCCTCCGCAGCCCGGAGCACCCCTGCCGCCACGTGCCGCCGTCCTGCTCGGGGTGAACGGCACGGTCGTCGTCTGCCACGGCGCGGCCTCCGGTTCCGATCTCGCCGCTGGCATCGCCCACGCGGCGGACCTGTATCGCCGCGCCTCGGTCGCGGCCATCGCCGATCTGCTCAGATACAGCGAGGTATCGCATGATTGACAAGCGTCGCCGTCCGTCCACCGAGCCGCTGGAGGAGGCGTTCGGCGTCCCCTTCAAGCCGGAGCTCCTGGAACGCGCGCTGACTCACCGCTCGTACGCGTACGAGAACGGTGGCCTGCCCACCAACGAGCGGCTGGAGTTCCTCGGCGACTCGGTGCTCGGCGTGGTGATCACGTCGGCGCTCTTCCACAACCACCCGGACCTGCCCGAGGGGCAGCTCGCCAAGCTCCGGGCCAGCGTGGTCAACATGCACGCGCTCGCTGACGTGGCGCGCGGCCTGGGGCCGCTGGGCCTGGGCCCGCACCTGCTGCTCGGCAAGGGCGAGGAGACCACCGGCGGACGGGACAAGGCGAGCATCCTCGCCGACACCCTCGAGGCGCTGCTCGGCGCGATCTACCTGGAGCACGGCCTGGAGATCGCCGGTGAGGTGATCCACCGGCTCTTCGACCCGCTGATGATCGAGTCGGCGAGCCGGGGCGCCGCCCTGGACTGGAAGACCAGCCTGCAGGAGCTCACCGCGGCCCTCGGCCTGGGCGTGCCGGACTACGAGATCGAGGACTCCGGCCCGGATCACGCGAAGACGTTCACCGCGTGGGTGGTGGTGGCGGGTGAGCGGTACGGCGGCTCCGAGGGCCGCAGCAAGAAGCAGGCCGAGCAACGGGCGGCCGCGGCGGCCTGGCGAACCCTGACGGACCGTGCGGAGGCTGAGGAATCGGTACCGGACGTGCCATGATCCCGGGCGTGGAGACGGAGACCATGGTGGCGCAAAAAGAGCGCCTCTGGGACAAAGCGGGCGCCGCGAAGGGTGTCGGGACCGCGATCGGCATCCTCACGCTCACCCGGGCCGGCCAACTTCTGATGATCTGGTGGCTGGGCGGGGCGACCGCGGAGCCACGCAGCGTCTGGGACCGGCTGCTCGTCTGGGACGGCGGCTGGTTCCTGCGGGTCGCGATGGACGGCTACCCGCGCGGGTACACCTACGACGCGAACGGCGTGCTGCAGGGCAACGAGCTGGCGTTCTTCCCGGTCTACCCGATCCTGGTCCGGTTCGGGGCCGCGATCGGCCTGCCCCCGTCGTCCGCCGCGATCGGCGTCGCGTGGCTCGCGTCGATCGGGGCCGCTGTCGCGCTGCACCTGCTCGGCACCAGCCTGTACGGCAAGCGGGCCGGCTGGGCCCTGGTGGCGATCTGCTGCTCGGCTCCGGCGTCGGTGGTGCTCTCCATGGCGTACTCGGAAAGCATCTTTCTCGCCCTGGTCGCCGGGATGCTGGTGGCCGCGCATCGGCGGGTCTGGTGGGCCGCCGGCCTGCTCGGCCTGCTCACCGCGCTGAGCCGCCCGACCGGTGCGGCGGCCGCGCTGGCCCTCGCGGTGGCCGCCGTGATCGCGATCGTCGAGATCCGCAAGACCGAGAGCCGGCTCGCCTGGGAACCGATCGCCGCGGCGGCCGCCGCGCTCGCCGGCGTGCCGCTCTACATCGGCTGGGTGGCGTGGCGGGTCGGCGACCTCGACGCCTGGTTTAAGATTCAGACGGCGGGCTGGGGAACCACGTTCGACTACGGGTCCAGCACGTTCGAATTTCTCAAGACCACCTTGCGTACGGGTGACGGCTGGATCCCGATGAGTGTGGCGCTGATCCTCCTGGTCGCCCTCGCCGCGGCCGGGGTCGCCCTGGCCGGGAAGCCGTGGCTGCCACTCGCGGTCTACGGAGTGGTGGCGATGATCCTGGTGTACGGCCAGGCCGGCTTCTACCACTCCAAGCCGCGCCTGCTGCTGCCCGTACTGTTGACGCTGCTGCCGGCCGCCGTCGCGGCGTCGCGGGCCCGTCCCCGGGTCGCGATTCTGTCGATCGCGGCGTGGGCGGCGTTCGGACTCTGGTACGGCGCCTACCTGGTCACCGTCTGGCCGTACACGTTGTAGCCGGCCGTAAACGTTGTAGCGTCGTCGTCGAAAGGACCTCCGTCAGGTGCCCGAGCTTCCCGAGGTCGAGACCGTCCGCCAGGGCCTGTCCAAGTGGGTGGCCGGCCGCACGATCGCCGCCGCCGAGGTGCGCCATCCGCGCGCCATCCGCCGCCACCTGCCGGGTGACGCCCACTTCTCCGCCGTCCTCGCCGGCCGCACCATCCTGGACATCTCCCGCCGCGGCAAGTACCTCTGGCTGCCGCTGGACTCCGGCGACGCGGTCATCGCCCACCTCGGCATGAGCGGCCAGCTGCTGATGCAGCCGGCCGAGGCACCCGACGAGAAGCACCTGCGGGTCCGCTTCACCTTCACCGACGGCGGCCCGCAGCTGCGCTTCGTCGACCAGCGCACGTTCGGTGGTCTCTCGGTCTCCGAGGGCGGCGCCGAACTGCCCGGCGAGATCTCCCACATCGCTCGCGACCCGATGGACCCGCTCTTCGACGACGAGGCCTTCGTGGCCCGCTTGCGCGGCCGCCACACCGAGATCAAACGAGCCCTGCTCGACCAGACCCTGATCTCCGGTGTCGGCAACATCTACGCCGACGAGGCACTGTGGCGCGCCAAGCTGCACGGCGCCCGCGCCACCGACCAGATCACCCGCCCGGCCGCGAAACGCCTGCTGGCCCACGTGCGCGACGTGCTGTCCGAGGCCATCGTCGCGGGCGGCACCAGCTTCGACGAGCTCTACGTCAACGTGAACGGCGAGAGCGGCTACTTCGACCGCTCGCTGAACGCCTACGGCCGGGAGAACGAGCCCTGCTCGCGGTGCGGCGCCGCGATTCGCCGCGAGCAGTTCATGAACCGCTCCTCGTTCAGCTGCCCCCGCTGCCAGCCCCGTCCTCGCCGCTGACCTTCCGCAGTCCCGCAGGCCCGCAGTCCCGCAGTTCCGCAGCTCAGGCTGAGCCGCACCCGCCCGCGACCCCGGGCCGGAAGGGGACGCCGGGGCCGGCGGCGAGCCGCGCCGGCCCGGCGGACGTCAGTCGCCCGGGAAACCGCGGGACGGCGTCACCTGCGGTCGGGAACGACCCACCGCGTACCCGGAAAGGGGCGACTCACTCGGCCGCGTGCGCTCCGCGCCCGGAGGTCGCCACGCTGCGATGCGGGCTGAGATCGGTGGCCAGGCCGAACCCCGCGCCACGACGGCCCATCAGGCGCCGCGCCGCGGTGAGCAGCTCCGTTGGCACACCGTGCACGATGTGCCCGTCCCCCGGCCGGCTGCCGTCGCCGTCCCAGTTCTGGTAGGCGTCCCACGGCCCCTCGAACGTGCAGATTCGCACGCCTAGATCCCGATAGAGCGGGTGAGTCGGCACGCCCGGATTCAGCACCACCCGATGCAGGCCGCGCCGCGCCGCCAACCGGATCGTCAACGCCGCCGGGCCCACCCCGCCGGAACCGGCCGGTGCGCGATCGAGGAACAGCCCCTCCACCCCGTCCGCGCGCCAGGCATCCACATCGGTCAGCACGTCGGCGAGGGAGCGGCTGCCCCAGTCCAGGTCGATGCGGCCGAGCGACTGGTGCAGGGTCCTGCGGTCGCCGGGGATCTCGCGGACGATCCAGGTGTCGGCGTCCAGTTCTAGCGAGGGGGACGGGTGGGCGTACGAGGGGAACAGTGTCTTCACGGCGTCCTCCGTAGGTCGACAGCGGTCAGGGCGACGGTGAGCAGGCCGGCCAGGTGTGCCGCCGCGAGCACGGCGACGGCGGCCGGCAACGGTCCGGCGGATGGGGGGACGAGGGCGATGATCGCGGCGGCCAGCGGTGGCACGGCGGCGAGCGTGGCGGCGATGCCGGTGCGGAAGCGGGCCGCGAGCAGGAACGTCACGGCGAACACCCCGCCGAGCAGCGTTCCGGCGGCGAGGGCGAGCACGCCGTCGCGGAGTCCGGGAAGGTGGTAGGCGGCGACCGCGAGCCCGCCGCCGGCCGCGAGCGGCGGCAGCAGGCCGGCCAGCGTGATCGCGGTGACGTTGCGGACGTGCCGGCCGAGTTCGCCGGCGCTCTCCGCGGAGTCGAGCGCGGCCTCGAGCCGGTCGGTGTGCCAGCCGATCAGGGTCTCCAGCACCGGCACGGCGATCAGCAGCGGCAGCGCCGCGGGCAGCGGGGTGACGGCCGGCCCGGTGCGCCAGAGCAGCACCACGCAGACCGCCTGGGACGCCCCGATGACCAGATAGGACAGTCCGCGCCGGCGGTCCGCCCCGGTCAGCGGGCTGCGTCCGGGACTGGAGAGCACGGCCGGCCGGAACGCGCGCACCGCCACCGCCACGACCGCGGCGGGCAGCAGCGCGTCGACGGGCGTGGCGGCCCAGGCGACGCCGAAACTGCCGGCAGCGGTGAAGAGGGCGAGCAGCCAGCACGGCACGAACCACAGGGAGATCACGCCCTCGGACCGGCTGACCAGCGCACACGTCACGCTGCCGAGGGCGAGCAGACCGAGGGCGCCCACCGCGGCGGCGAGCGCGCGGCTCGGTCCGAGCAGCGTGTCCGGCGCGATCCACACGAGCGCGCACCACAGACCCGTCACCGCGGCGAACCCGGATCCGACGAGCCGTGCCGCCGCCTCCGGGCCGGTCCGCCGGGCCACGACCACGCCCATGCTGGTCAGCCACTGTGCCGCGCTCCAGCCGAGCAGCAGCATCACGGCCGGCACCGGCCACGCGACCACGCTCAGCGACGGTGCCGCGGCCACGGCGACGCTGAGCGGCCCCAGATAGAGGCAGCAGCGCAGCAGCGCGCCACCGAGAAAGCCGCGGCGAGCGCGGCGCCTGCTCCGTCTCGGGTACGGGTCGACGCCCTCGCCCTCCGCGGAAGAGGGCTCACCCCGTCCTGTCGTCGTCGGCATCGCGAGGACCGCCGCGGCGCCGCCGGCCGGGTCCGGGCCTTCCCGATCGGCTCGGATCGGCGGCGTCGCCGGCTCGGCCGAGTGCCGCCCACCGGCCCGCCGCCGTGGCGGCGTCAGCTCGTCGAACGCGTCCCGGGGATCGCCGCCGGCCGCCCGGCGGCGGGCCCGGTTCCGGGCCGACCGGGTCTGCGTCGCGGGTACGCCGCGTGGTGGCGTGATCGTCATCGGTTCTCCCCGGTCAGCCAGCGCACCGTGGCCGGCGTCGTGGTCCGCGGCGCCGGGACGGCGAGCGCGAGTTCGAAGGCCTGCGCCGGCGGTGGCGCGGCGAGGTCGGTGTAGAGCGCGCCGTAGACCCGCACGACCCGGTCGACGGTGAAGTGGCTCATCGCCCGCTGCCGGGCCGCGTCGCCGAGCGTGCGCCGCCGGGCCGGGTCGCGGAGCAGGCCGACGACGGCGATGGCCAGCTCGGACGGGGCGTCCGGCGGCACCAGCAGCCCGGTCTCGCCGAGGGTCTCGCCGGCCGGCCCGACGTCCACGCCGACCACGGCGCGGCCCGACATCATGGCCTCGATCAGCCGGTACGGCGGGTCGGCCGGTCCGGGAACGTGGGCCACGACGTGCCCGGCCGTGTACCGGTCCCGGGGGTCGGCGGGCAGCGGGTGCAGCCGTACGGTGCGGCCCAGCCCGGCACGCTCGATCTGCTCCGCGCAGTGCTCCTCGTGCGCCGCGGTGATGCCGACGAGGTGCAGCACGGTTCCCGGTACGGCGGCCACGATCTCGATGAACGCGTCCAGCACGAGTGTGAGCCCGCTGTCCGGCCCGCCGCTGCCGGCCCAGACCACGGCCGGCGCCGGGCTGAGCTCGGCCGCTCCGGGGTAGTCGCGCGGATCGACGCCGGCGGGCACCTGCACGAGTCGGGCCGGCTGCGCGCCGTGGTCCAGCGCCCACCCGTGGTGGTAGGTGCTCAGCGGCGCGATCAGCTCCGCCTCGGCATATCCGGCGCGCGCCACGCCGGCCCGGAACCGCCGCAGCACGGTCCGCACGCCGGGCGAGAGCCGGTCCTCGGCGGGTCGTTGCCGGGGCACCGGCGCGCGGGCCTCGGTGAGCAGCAGCGGAACGCCGCTGCGCCAGCGGCCGGCCAGGGCGGCGAGCAGTGGTGTGGTCCCGCCGACGCAGTGCACGAGTTCGGCGTCGGGCAGCTCCACGGCGAGCGCGCGCAGGGCGTGCCCCAGCAGGGTGGCCGCGGTGCGCGCGTCCCGCACGCTGAGCCGGGGCAGTGGCGTCGGGTCCGAGTCCGGCGCGGCCTGCCGCTGACGCCACGCCTCGAGCAGCGCGTCGGTGAACGGGACCCCGGCGAGCGGGTCGGGCCGCCCGGTCAGCCCGGCGAGCCGGCGCAGGCCGTCGCCGAACTGCGCGGTGACCGGCTCGTCCTCGCCGAGCAACCCGCGGCAGAGCAGCGCCGCGGCCTCCTCGGCGCCCTCCGGCGCACGGGCACGACGGCGTCCGGCGCGGGCCGTCTCGCGGCCCAGGGCGACGGCCTGCGACGAGCCGACATTGAACGGGAGCGGGTACGCCGGCGCGGACGGGAGTTCACGGTCCGTGACGGTCAGCAGCTCGAAGCGGAATCGGCGCAGGCCCTCGACGAGAGCCCGGCACCACCCTCCGAGGGCGTCCCGCCGGTACGGGTACCCGCCGCCGGTGAGCAGACAGATGCGCTCGCGCGACGGGGTTGGATTCACGGTGGGGGCAACGACGCAGCCTGCCGAAGTCACCGGAGCCTGTCGCCTAGGCGACACAATTACGCCCCTTTTGCGCGCATATGTCCGCCGCCTTTGCCCGTTTTTGCCCGGAAGGGGCATTGATGCGCCGCCGATCCGGCCGGAACAGCGCCCCGGCCGGACCCTCAGGTGAGCGCGGCCCCTGCCGATGGGTGGTGTCGACGCTGACGGTCAGATGCGGCCGGTCACGGCGCCCTCGGGGTGGCGGGCCGCTTCACGAAACTGGCAGAAGGCGCATAACCGCAGCTAAACCGTGTTGGTGGCGTGATTCACTGAGAAGAAGCGCGCCACCACGAAAGCCTCGGCTTGACGGAGGGTGGGTATCGGCGGACTATGGAGGTGTCGCCAGTCGCGCCCACTCACGCCCCGATTCACTCGTGGCATGAGCTTCCGCACCTAAAGAACTCTGTTGATCACCTGGCAGGGTTCTGCGTTCACGCGTGCCCGTGATCGCTGGTGCAGTGCACCGTACTGGGCGCACGTTGGCCGGCCTTTCCGGCAACGCATCACAACGAGACGCAGCGCGTCACAAGGAGTCACGATGGCGAAGGCCCTCTACGGCCACGTAGGTGCGGCGCCCGACCGGCGTCTGCTCGACGAGGTCACCCGACTGCGTTCCAGGGTGCAGTCCCTGGAGTTCGAGGTCACCCGCCTCCGGGCGGAGAACGATCGTCTCGTGGCAGCAGCCGCGGAGGCAGACGATTTCGCGCGGCTGACCGAGCCCGCCCTGACCTGAGCTCCATCCGGCCGCCGGTGAGTCCGCGGGGTGATCTCCCGGCGTTCATCCCCTCGCACCGCTAGTTCGCACGAAGTGAAGAACGAAAGAAAAAGCGCGCCTCCACATTTCGTGGCGGCGCGCAGCTTTTTGCCTGCCTCTCATGGTTTCTGCTGACTTCCGGTGTTCTTGGCCTGACTTCCGCGGTTCTGCGAGGCCCCGGGCGCGGCGTGTCACAGTTCCGCCGATGCTCTGCGGGTAGCCTGCCACCAGCAGACCACCGCCGACCCTCGGAGATCCGTGCACCTCAAGAGCCTGACGGTCAAGGGCTTCAAGTCCTTCGCCTCCGCTACCACGCTGCGGCTGGAGCCGGGCATCACCTGTGTCGTGGGCCCGAACGGATCCGGCAAGTCCAACGTCGTCGACGCCATCGCCTGGGTGCTGGGCGAGCAAGGCGCCAAGGCCCTGCGCGGCGGCAAGATGGAGGACGTGATCTTCGCCGGCACCGCCGGCCGCGCGCCGCTGGGCCGCGCCGAGGTGACGCTCACGATCGACAACAACGACGGCGCGCTGCCGATCGAGTACACCGAGGTCTCCATCACCCGCCGGATGTTCCGGGACGGCGCGAGTGAGTACGAGATCAACGGCAACGCGTGCCGCCTGCTCGACATCCAGGAGCTGCTCAGCGACTCCGGCATCGGCCGGGAGATGCACATCATCGTCGGGCAGGGCCGGCTCGACGCGATGCTGCACGCCAAGCCGGAGGACCGCCGCGCCTTCATCGAGGAGGCGGCCGGCGTCCTCAAGCACCGCAAGCGCAAAGAAAAGGCGATCCGCAAGCTCGACGCGATGCAGGTCAACCTGAACCGCCTCGGCGACCTGACCCACGAGCTGCGCCGCCAGCTCAAGCCGCTCGGCAAGCAGGCCGAGGTGGCCCGGCGCGCGGCCGGCATCCAGGCCGACCTGCGGGACGCCCGGCTCCGGCTGCTCGCCGACGACCTGTACACGCTGCGCACCACGTTGGACAAGGAGATCGCCGACGAGTCGGCGATGCGCGAGCGGCGCGGCCAGGTCGAGGAGGAGAACCGCGAGGTGCAGCGGTGGCTCGCCGACCTGGAGGCGCAGCACGCCGAGGACGCGCCGCTGCTGCAGGCCGCGCAGGACGCCTGGTACCGGCTCTCCGCGCTGCAGGAACGGTTCCGCTCCACCGAGCAGCTCGCCACCGAGCGGCTGCGTCACCTCGCCGCGACCCCCGACGAGGAGCGTCCCGGCCGCGACCCGGAGATGCTCGAGGCCGAGGCGGAGCGGGTTCGCGAGCAGGAGGAGGAGCTGCGCGAGGCGCTCACCGAGGACCAGATGCGCCTCGCCGAGGCGGTCGAGCAGCGGCAGGAACTGGAACGCGAGCTGGCCGCGGCCGAGAGCGCGCTGCGCGCGGCCGCCAAGGCGATCGCCGACCGGCGGGAGGGCCTGGCCAAGCTCGCCGGCAACGTGAACGCGGCGCGGGCCCGGACCAGCAGCGCGGACGAGGAGATCGAGCGGCTCGCGGCGGCGCACACCGACGCGCTGATCCGGGCCGAGGCGGCCCAGGCCGAGGTGGACCTGGTCGCGGCCGAGTCGTCGGAGGCCGACCGGGACAACGCCGGCCTGGACGCCCGGCACGACGAGGCGGTCGCGGCGCACGACCGGGCCGCCGCCGTGGTCCGCGAGCTCTCCGACGCCGAACGCGCCGCCGAGAAGGACGCCGCGAGCTGGAAAGCCCGTGAGGAGGCGCTCGGGCTCGGCCTCAAGCGCAAGGACGGGGCCGGCGCGCTGCTCGCCAAGGCCGGCCAGGTCCCCGGCCTGCTCGGCAGCCTCGCCTCGCTGCTGACCGTCCGGCCCGGGCACGAGGTCGCGCTCGCCGCGGCGCTGGGCGGGCTCGCCGACGCGGTGGCCCTCTCCGGGGTCGACGAGGCGATCGAGGCGATGCGTACCCTCAAGATCGCTGATGCCGGCCGCGCGGATCTCGTGGTCGCCGGGTCCGCCGGACCCGGCATGCGGGGTTCGCTCGCGAGCCTGCGCCCCGAGCTGCCGGAGGGCGCCGTCTGGGCGCCCGAGGTGGTCGACTGTCCGGAGCAGATCCGCCCGGCGCTCAACCGGGTGCTGCGCGACGTGGTGCTCGTGCCCGATCTCGCCGCCGCGGCCCGGCTGGTCGCGGCGAACGCGGAACTGCGGGCGGTGACGCCGGAGGGCGACGTGCTCGGCGCCTACGCGGCGGCCGGCGGCTCGTCGAAGCCGACCAGCTACATCGAGGTGCAGGCCGCTGTCGACGAGGCGAAAGCCAAGCGGACCGCCGCCGAGCAGGCCATCGCCGAGATCAAGGAGCAGCTCGGCGAGGCCCGGGCCGAGGTGGCCGAGCTCAAGCAGGCGGTGAACCTGGCCGCGACCGAGAAGCGGGCGGCCGAGGGCGAGCGGAACGCTGCTGCCCGGCGGCTGGCCGAGCTGGGCGCGGCGGCGCGATCGGCGAAGGCGGAGTGCGAACGGCTCGGCGCCTCCCGGCAGAAGGCCGAAGCGGCCCGGGAGACCGACCTGATGCGCCTCGCCGAGCTGGAGGAACGCCTCCGGCTGGCCGAGGACTCGCCGATCGACGAGGAGCCGTCCACCGAGGAGCGTGACCGGCTCGCCGCGCTGGTCCCGCAGGCCCGGCAGAACGAGATGGAGGTGCGGCTCGCGGTGCGCACGGCCGAGGAGCGGGTCTCCTCGATCGCCGGGCGGGCCGACTCGCTGCTGCGCCAGGCCACAGCGGAACGCCAGGCCCGGGAACGGGCCGCGGCTCGCCGAGCCGCGCGGGCCCGGGGCGCCGAGATCGCCCAGGCGGTCGCGCTCGGCGCCGCCGCCGCGCTGGAACGCGTCGCGGTCTCGCTCGCGGCCGCGGCCGATCACCGCGACGAGGTGGCGACCGCGCGCACCAGCCGGGAGGCGGAGCTGCAGGAGGTGCGCGCCACCGCGAAACGCCTCGTCGCCGAGCTGGAGCGGCTCACCAGCGAGGTGCACCGCGACGAGATGGCCCGGGCCGAGCAGCGGATGCGCATCGAGCAGCTGGAGGCCAAGGCCGCCGAGGACTTCTCGCTCGACGTCGACACGCTGATCAGCGAGTACGGCCCGGACCAGCTGGTGCCGCCGACCCAGGCCGACGTGGCGCAGGCCGAGAAGGACGGCAAGCCGGCGCCCGGCCCGGTGCCCTTCCACCGGCAGACCCAGGAGAAGCGGGCCAACAAGGCGGAACGCGACCTCACCCTGCTCGGCAAGGTCAACCCGCTGGCGCTGGAGGAGTTCGCCGCCCTGGAGGAGCGTTACAAGTTCCTCTCCGACCAGCTCGAGGACCTCAAGGCCACCCGCAAGGACCTGCTCACCGTCGTGAAGGACGTGGACGACCGGATCCTCGAGGTCTTCACGTCGGCGTTCGAGGACACCGCGCGGGAGTTCCAGACCGTCTTCCAGGTGCTCTTCCCGGGTGGCGAGGGCCGGCTCGTGCTCACCGACCCGGAGGACATGCTGACCACCGGCGTCGAGGTCGAGGCCCGCCCGCCGGGCAAGAAGATCAAGCGGCTGTCGCTGCTCTCCGGTGGCGAGCGCTCGCTGACCGCTGTCGCGATGCTCTGCGCGATCTTCCGGGCCCGCCCCTCACCCTTCTACATCATGGACGAGGTCGAGGCGGCCCTGGACGACGTCAACCTGGGCCGGTTGATTACGCTCTTCCGGCAGTTGCGGGAGAAGAGCCAGCTGCTCATCATCACGCACCAGAAACGCACGATGGAGGTCGCGGACGCCCTCTACGGCGTCACCATGCGAGCCGGCGTCACCCAGGTGATCAGCCAGCGACTGAACCGCGAGGAAGAGAGCTAGATAGTCATGCGCGATCGCGCCCGGGCCCTGTTCATCGACCTGGACGGCGTGCTGCGCCGCTGGGATCCGGCCCCGATGATCGCCGTCGAGGTGAAGTACGGGCTGAAGCCGGCCTCGCTGCTCGAGACGGCGATGTCGTGGGACATCTACCGGCCCGCGATGGCCGGCGAGATCACCGACGCGGAGTGGATGAGCCTGGTGGCGACCCGGCTGCCGCTCGGCGACGAGGAGTCGGCCGCCGCGGTGGCGGAGTGGCAGGCGTACCGGGGAGAGGTGGACCCGGAGGCGCTGGCGTTCGTCCGTGAGGTGCGGGCGGCCGGCCGCCCGGTCGCGATCGCCACCAACGCCACCGACCGGCTCCGCGGTGACCTCGACGCGCTCGGCCTCACCGGCGAGGTGGACCTGGTGATCAGCTCGTGGGAGCTGAAGGTGCACAAGCCCGCGCCGGAGTTCTTCCGGGAGGCCTGCGTGCTGATCGGCCAGGTGCCGAAACACGTGCTGATGGTGGACGACGACGACCGGGTGATCCGGGGCGCGCGGTCGTCCGGCCTGTCCGGGTACCGCTGGGCCGGGCCGGAACACGTGCCGTACCTGCGCAAGGTCCTCGACCTGCCGGAGTGACCGGCGGTGATCAGTCGCCGGTGACCCCGTCGATGCGCTCGCGGATCAGGTCGGCGTGGCCGTTGTGCCGCGCGTACTCCTCGATCATGTGGAGGTAGACCCAGCGCAGGCTGATCCGGCCGTGCCGCCCGGTGAACTCGGAGTCCAGTGAGAGCCCGGCCGCCGCGGCGTCGGCCAGCTCCAGCTCCGCGTGGAACGCCGCCAGGTCGGCCTCGGCGTCGGCCCCCGCGACGTCGTCGAAGTCGCCGTCCGCGTTGTCCGGAGAGCTGTACAGGTCGGGCAGGTCCTGGCCGGCCGCGCGCCGGCGGAACCAGGCGCGTTCCACCTCGGTCATGTGGCGCACCAGACCCAGCAGGGTCAGGTTGGACGGCTCGGCAGAGGCGATGGTGAGCTGCTCGGCGGTGAGGCCGGCGCACTTGCCCAGCAGGGTCTGCCGGTGCCAGTCCAGCCAGCCCTGGAGCATGGTCCGCTCGTCGCCGGTGGTGGGTTCGGAAACACGATGCGCCTCGGGCGCGGTCCAGGTAGTCATCGACACCGATCCTGGGCCACGCCGGTGCCCGCCGCCACCGATTTCACTATCGCTGTTCGTCCGGCGCGTAGGTCACCGACGCCACGTCGAACAGTTCGCCGTCCTTCGTGGTGCCCTCGATCCGGGCGGTGGCCGCCCGGCCCTCCAGCCGGAGCACGCCGACAGCGTTGCCGAAGTACGGCCCGGCCAGCCGTTTCCAGCGCAGCGCCGGTTTCGCCACCCCGGCCGACTTGGACAGCCCGCGAGCCAGCCGGGCCACCGCCCGCGACCAGCTGATCCGCATCAGCGGGCGCATCGGCGCGGGCACCTGGTTGTGGATCGGCGAGCAGGTCAGCTGCATCACCGGGGTGGCGAGCGGGTGCCCGAAGTCGGCACGTGCCACGTACGAGTGATGCACGTCTCCGGAGAGCACGCTGATCGACGCCGGCGCCGCGTACGCCCCGCCGGCCCCGATCCGGTCGCCGGACGTGCCCGTCGTGCCCTCGCCGAGCCGCCGGAACAGCTCGCCGAGCGCCTCGAACGACTTGCCGAACGCCGCCCAGTGCTCCATGTCGAACGCGCGGCGCAGTCTCTCGCCGAACGCGGCCGTGCGGGCGTGCGACGAGTCGGCGGTCCGCTCGTTCCAGGCCTCCAGGTGGTGCAGCGCGGGCGGCAGCAGCCAGGGCAGCGAGGAGCCGATCACCAGGTGGTCGTAGTCGCCGTGCGCGCGGTCCAGGAACCACTCCCACTCGGTGGCCGGCAGCATCGCCCGCGCGCCCGGGGTGAGCACACGGTTGCACCGGTTGTCGAGCACGACCAGCCGGGTGCGGCCCAGGTCGAGGGCGAAACTCCACTGGTACGGCTGGTCGGTGTTCTCCGCCGACTCCGGATCGTCCACCCGCAGCCCGAAGTCGCGCATCAGCTCGGTGGCGTCGTCGACCGTCGACACCTTCTGGAACAGCGGATCCGCGGCCAGCTCGTCCGGGCTCAGGTTGCCGATGTGCTGATAGATCCAGTACGACGCGAGACCGCCCGAGATCCGCTCCCGCCACCAGGAGTTCCGCGCGATGTCGGCACGCCACGACGCCGAGGTGTTCCAGTCGTCGATCAGCTCGTGGTCGTCGAAGATCATCACGCTGGGCACCGTGGAGAAGAGCCAGCGCACCTCCGGGTCACGCCACGACTCCAGGTAGAGCTTCGTGTACTCCTCGAACGTGACCACCTGGTCCTGCGGCCCGCGGTGGCCGTCGCGGCGGCGGCGTTTCAGGTAGCGCCGCACCTTCGCCGAGGTCTCGTCCGCGTACACCTGGTCGCCGAGCAGCACCAGCAGATCGGGGCGCTCCCGCGGCTCGGCCATCAGCCGCCGGGCGAAGGCGTCCAGCGCGTCCGGCGGGAGCCGCCGGCGGGACGACTCCTGCGTCGCCTCACGGCAGGAGCCGAAGGCCAGGCTGACCGGTTGGTCACGGTCGTCGGTGGCCCGGGTCCGGATCACCGACGGAGGGTACGGGGATCCGGCCGCCGGCCAGACCACCCGGTCGTCGAGCGTCACCGTGTAGGCCTGTGCCGAGTCCGGCGCGAGACCGGTCACCACCACGAGCGCGTAGTGATGCCCGTACGCACAGAATGTCGTCGCGGAGCCGGCGGCGCCGCTGTCGGCCTCGACCCGAACCTGCGCCGGCTCGCTGGTCTCCACCCAGATCGTGGCGCTGTCGCCTGTCACACGGCGCAGCACCGGCCCGATGAGCAGTTGTGCCGTCATCGGAGGAGGCCGGGGGATTGCCGCATTCGGATGCCTTCCACGCAGTTCTTTCGAGGGGTGCCCCATCCTCCGTCACGGAGGACCCGAATCGCCAGTGCGCGGCCTCCGCCACGTCCGCACGGCTCATCTGTCAGGATTCGGGCATGGAATACGTGGTCGCCGCAGTGATCCTGCTCGTCGTCCTGGTCGTCGGCGCGGCCGGGCTGGTGGTGCCGAAGCTGCGCCGCCGGGAGCTTCCGCCGCCGTCCGAGGGCTCGACCACCACGCTGGAGCGTCCGCCTGCCGTACCGACAGTTCCCGAGGAGGAGCTCCCGCCGCTGATCGAGCGGCCGGTCTCGCCCGCGGCGGCCCCGCCCGTGGTGGCGGAGGCGCCGGTCGTCGAGGAGGCGAAACCGGAGATCGAGCAGCCGGCGCCGACCGCCGGCCGTCTGGTCCGGCTGCGTGCCCGGCTGGCCCGCTCGCAGAACGCGTTCGGCCGCGGCCTGCTCACCGTTCTCTCCCGGGACCACCTGGAGGAGGACGACTGGGAGGAGATCGAGGAGAGCCTGATCACCGCGGACGTCGGTGTCGAGGCCACTCAGGTGATCGTGGAGCGGCTGCGGGAGCGGGTCCGGGTCCTCGGCACGCGTACCGTCTCCGGCGTTCGTGAGCAGCTCGTCGAGGAGCTCGTCGCGGCGCTGGAGCCCGACCTCGACCGCAGCCTGAGGACCACGCCGCACGAGGGCCGCCCGGCCGTCGTGCTGGTCGTCGGGGTCAACGGCGCGGGCAAGACCACCACCTGCGGGAAGATCGGCCGGGTGCTGATCGCGGACGGGCGCACCGTGCTCTTCGGCGCGGCTGACACGTTCCGGGCGGCCGCCGCCGAGCAGCTGTCCACCTGGGGTGAGCGGGTCGGCGCGGAGACCGTGCGGGGCCCGGAGGGCGGCGACCCGGCGAGCGTGGCGTTCGACGCGGTGAAGCGGGGTATCGAGGTCGGCGTGGACACCGTGCTCGTCGACACCGCCGGCCGGCTGCAGAACAAGGTCGGCCTGATGGACGAGCTCGGCAAGGTGAAGCGGGTCGTGGAGAAGCACGGGCCGGTCGACGAGACCCTGCTGGTGCTCGACGCCACGACCGGTCAGAACGGTCTGGAGCAGGCCCGGGTGTTCACCGAGGTGGTGGATGTCACGGGTGTGGTCCTCACCAAGCTGGACGGCACCGCGAAGGGCGGCATCGTCATCGCGGTGCAGCGCAAGCTGGGTATTCCGGTGAAGCTGGTCGGTCTCGGCGAGGGTCCGGACGACCTCGCGCCGTTCGAGCCGGCCGCCTTCGTCGAGGCCCTTCTTGGCGCGGACGCGTAGGCTTCGCCGAGGAAAGCAGGGCCCGGCTTCCGTCCGTTTCCGGGCGGTGGGCGGGGCGGTCGGATGGTCGGGCAGGGATTCGGGAGGACGTTGGTGACGCAGGAGCCGGTGCGCGAGATACCGCTGCACGGTGGCAACGTCAGCACGGTGTCCCGGATCGGCGACACGGTCCGGCGTAACGCGGGTCCCTGGACCCCCGCCGTGCACGCTCTGCTGAACCATCTGGAACGGGTCGGCTTCACGGGCTCGCCGCACGCGCTCGGCATGGACGAGAAGGGCCGCGAGGTCCTCTCCTACCTGGACGGCGAGTGCGGCGAGTACCCTCTGGCCCCGCACTGGGTCACCGAGGAGGCGCTGGTCACCGTCGGCACGATGCTGCGGATGTTCCACGACGCCCAGTACGGTTTCGTCCCCCCGCCCGGTGCGGTGTGGCGCTCGTTCGGGCCGCCGCCGCCGGACACCGAGGTGATCTGCCACCACGACGCCGCGCCGCACAACGTGGTCTGGCGGCCGGACGGCACGCTCGCCCTGATCGATTTCGACCTCGCGTCGCCGGGCTCACGGCTCTACGACGTGGCGTACGCGGCGTGGACCTGGGTGCCGCTCTTCAGCGACCGGGACTCGTACACGCTGGGCTGGAAACGGCCGAACCGCCCGCGCCGGCTGCGCCTGTTCGCCGACGCGTACGGGTTGATCCCGCGGGACAGGCATCGCCTGGTCCGGACCATCCGCAAGCGGATCGTCGACCACGTGGAAGGCATCCGCCGGATGGCCGCGGCCGGCGACCCGGCATTCGTCCGGATCGTGCACAAGGGCCACCTGCGCCGTCCGATGCGGGACCTGCGGCTGCTCGACTACGAGCGGCACACTCTCGAGTACGCGCTCCGCTGATCGACAGACGGTCCGGTTGACCTGTGACGGCGGCTGAAAGGCCGGGATCGTGGCACTTCGCGGGGTATCGCTGTACCGGTTGTGAGAGTTTCTTCACACGTCGGAAACAATGCGTGACGCGCCGGAAATCGCGTAAAGACCGTGCTCGAAACAGCTGACCGGAAGGCTTCGCGCCGAACCGGCCAACAGGCGACGCTGCCCCAGGTCCGGTGTGAGTGGACACCTTAATCCGAGAGGAGGCAGCGTGGAGATCAACACCGGCAATACCGCTTGGTTGCTCCTGTCGTCTGCGCTCGTTTTGCTCATGACACCGGGTCTGGCGCTGTTCTACGGTGGCCTCAACCGGTCCAAGGGCGTTCTGAACATGATGATGATGAGCTTCGCCTCGATCGGGCTCGTCAGCGTCTTGTGGATCATCTACGGGTTCACCCTGGCCTTCGGCGTCAACGAGAGCGCCGGTCTCAACAACATCATCGGCAACTTCAGCTACCTCGGCACCCCGGTGGGGACGATCTCCGAGGAGTGGCTGTTCTTCGGGGCCAACACCGGCATCCCGACGTACGCGTTCCTGGTCTTCCAGATGATGTTCGCGGTCATCACTGTCGCCCTGATCAGCGGCGCGGTCTCGGACCGGATGAAGTTCGGCGGCTGGGTGCTCTTCGCGCTCGGCTGGTTCACCCTCGTCTACGTCCCGGTCGCGCACTGGGTCTGGGGCGGCGGCTTCATCGGCTCCAAGATCCGCGCCCTGGACTTCGCGGGTGGTACCGCGGTCCACATCAACGCCGGCGCCGCGGCGCTCGCCCTGGTCCTGATCCTCGGCAAGCGGATCGGCTGGCCGCGGGAGAACATGCGCCCGCACAACGTGCCGTTCGTCGCTCTCGGCGCCGGCCTGCTCTGGTTCGGCTGGTTCGGCTTCAACGCCGGCTCCGAGCTGACCGTCGACGGCACCACCGTCATCGCCTTCATCAACACCCAGGTCGCCACGGCCGCCGCGCTCGTCGGCTGGGTCGCGGTGGAGTGGATCCGGGACCGTAAGCCCACGCTGGTCGGCGCCTCCTCCGGCGCGGTCGCCGGTCTGGTCGCCATCACCCCGGCCTGTGGCTTCGTCGCTCCCTTCGCCGCCGTGATCATCGGTCTGATCGCCGGTGTGGTCTGCGCCCTGGCCGTCGGCCTGAAGTACCGGTTCGGCTACGACGACTCGCTCGACGTGGTCGGCGTCCACTTCGTCGGCGGCTGGATCGGCTCGCTGGCGATCGGCTTCTTCGCCACCGACGCGGTCAACTCCGGCATCACCGACTCCGCCATCCTGAACGCCAGCAACGGCCTCTTCTACGGCGGTGGCGTGACCCAGCTCGGCCGCCAGGCCCTGGGCAGCCTCACCGTCACCCTCTACTCCTTCCTCATCGCCGCGGTCCTGGCCCTCGCCCTGAAGGCCGTCAAGCTGCTGCGGGTCAGCGAGGAGTCCGAGGTCGGCGGCATCGACATCGCCGACCACGGCGAGACCGGCTACGACTTCACCCCGGCAACGGGTTCCGGTGGTGGCGCGTTCGCGATGGCCGGCCTCACCGGCTCCCCGTCCAACGACGCTGACGGGAAGGCCTCCGTCAGCCAGAAGGTCTCCGGCTAAATTCTCTGATGGCTGCTCCTATGGAAGGACTGAGCATGAAGCTGGTGACCGCGGTCATCAAGCCGTACCAGCTCGACGCGGTGAAGGAGGCTCTGCACGCCCTCGGCGTCGCCGGGCTCACCGTGAGCGAGGTACAGGGTTACGGCCGCCAGAAGGGCCACACCGAGGTGTACCGGGGCGCCGAGTACACCGTCGAGTTCCTGCCGAAGATCAAGGTTGAGGTGCTGACCGACGAGATCGACGTCGAGAAGATCGTCGACGCCGTGATCACCGCTTCGCGGACCGGCAAGATCGGTGACGGCAAGGTCTGGGTCACGTCGGTCGACGACGTGGTCCGGGTCCGCACCGGCGAGCGCGGCCTCGACGCCCTGTAGACGACATGACGAATCCGTTGAGTGAGCCGCCGGCCCCGCCGGTGCGCCCGGCAGCCGGTGGCTCGCTCGACAAACTGCGCGACCACATCGGCGCCGCCGCACGGGATGACCGGGCGGCGGCGCTCGACGTGTGGCTGACCGAACTCTTCCCGTCCCACGTGCCCGGCGTGAGCCTGGTCGCGGTGGGCGGTCTCGGGCGGCGCGACTGCGCGCCCTACAGCGACCTCGACCTGGTGCTGGTGCACAACGGCACGGCCGGGATCGACCGGATCGCCTCCGGACTCTGGTACCCGATCTGGGATGCCCGGCTCGGGCTGGACCACTCCGTGCGTACCCTCCCGGAAGCCCTCTCGGTGGCGCACGACGACGTCAAGGTGGCGCTCGGCCTGCTCGACGCCCGGCACGTCGCCGGGGACGCCGCCCTCTCCGCCGAGCTGATCACCGCGACCGGCGACCAGTGGCGGCGCACCGCGGTCCGGCTCCTGCCGCAGCTGCGCGAGCTCACCACGGCCCGCTGGGCCCAGCACGGCGAACTCGCGTTCCTCCTCGAGGGCGACCTCAAGGAGGCCGCCGGCGGGCTGCGCGACCTCACGCTGCTGCGGGGCATCGGCCGGGCCGGCATCGCCGACACCATGCGTCCCGCCGTCCGCGCGGCCGGGCTGCGCCTGCTCGACACCCGCGACGCCCTGCACCTCGCGGTCGGCCGGCGGGTCGACCGGCTGGTCGCCCAGGAACGCGCAGCGGTCGCCGATCTGCTCGAGGTGGAGGACTCCGACGCGCTGCTGCGGCGGGTGTCCGGCGACGCCCGGACGATCGCGCACGCCGTCGACGACGCCTGGCGCGCGGTGGACCGCCTGCGCAGCGGCCGCCGCCGCGGTGGCTCACCGGCCGCGCCCACCCGCCGCCCGGTCGCCCGTGACGTGGTCGAGCAGGACGGCGAGCTGGTGCTCGCGCGGACCGCGATCGGGCCGGTCCCGGACCCCGGTCTCTCGCTGCGCGTGGTCGCCGCGGCCGCGACCGTCGGGCTGCCCATCGCCCGGGCCACCAGCGAATGGCTCGCCGCGTTCTGCCCGCCGCTGCCCACCCCCTGGCCACCGGCCGCCCGCGCGGCCCTGGTCTCGCTGCTCGGCGCCGGCCCCGGCCTGCTGCCGGCCTGGGAGACCGCCGACCGGTACGGGCTGATCGACGCCTGGCTCCCCGAGTGGGCCCGGATGCGCAGCCTCCCGCAGCACCATCCGATCCACCGCTACACCCTGGACCGGCACCTGGTGCAGGCCGCCTACGAGGCCACCCGGTTCACCCGTGAGGTGGACCGGCCCGACCTGCTGCTGCTCGGCGCGTTCCTGCACGACGTCGGCAAGGGATTGCCCGGCGACCACAGCGTCGTCGGCGCGCCGATCGCCGCCGGCATCGCGGCCCGGATCGGCCTGCCGCCCGCCGACGTGGCGACCATCGAGAAGATGGTCCGCCTGCACCTGCTGCTCCCGGACGTGGCGACCCGCCGGGACCTGAGCGACCCGAAGACCATCTCGACGGTGGCCGAGGCGGTCGGCGACCCGGCCACTCTGGACCTGCTGCACGCCCTCGCCCGCGCCGACTCGCAGGCGACCGGCCCGGCCGCCTGGTCGGACTGGAAAGGCCGGCTGATGGCCGAGCTGGTCCGCCGGGTGCACACCGCGCTCGACACCGGTGAGCTGCCCGAACCGCCCCGCCCCGACCCGGAGCTGCTGGAGGGCGGCCTGCCGGTGGTGCACCTGGACGGCGACCGGGTCGCGGTGGCGGCGGCCGACCGGCGGGGCCTGCTCGCCGGGGTGGCGGCCTGCCTCGCGATGCACCGGCTGGACGTGGTGGCCGCCAACACGGCGACCGTGGACGGCCGGGCGATCGTGGAGTTCTACACGTCGCCGCGCTACGGGTCGCCGTACGATCCGGTGGCCCTCGCGGCCGACCTGCGCCGGGTCGCCGCCGGCGACGTCTCGGTGATCCAGCGGGTGCGGGCCCGCGCGATGAGCGCGCGCGGCGGCACCGCCTCGCCGCGGGTGGTCTGGCAGCGTGCCGCGGCCACCGACGCCGTCGTGCTGGAGCTGCGCGCCGCCGACTCGCCGGGCCTGCTGTACCGGGTCACCACGGCCCTCGACGAGGCCGGCGCGGAGATCCGGGCCGCCCGCATCTCCACTCTCGGTGGTGACGTGGTGGACGCCTTCTACCTCGTCGGCACCTGGGCCGACACCGCCGAACGAGATCGCGTGGAGGCCGCCGTCCTGTCCGCCGTCTGACTCCTCTCGTCACCCCGGGCCGCCGCGTCGCGTTGAGCTGATCGACACCGCGGGATACACGGACGGAGAGTCGATGGCCGAGGCGCAGCCGGTCGGACTGCTGGACGATCACGTAACTTTGGCCGGCGCCGGGGCGGAGCTGTCGCTGCCGCACACCGCGATGCGCAACCGTTCCGTGGCGGCGCGGCGGGTGCTCGCCCGTGCGGCGACCGGCGCCGGTTCCACGCTCGAGGAGCTGATCGAGGCGGCCCGATCAGGGGACACCCGGCGGCTGCGCCGGATCCGCCGCAAGGTCGATCCGGCGCTGCTGGCCGGTCTGGCGCAGACCATCGCGCTGCAGGACGAGCTGCCCGGCGACCGGGAGGACGCGCTGGCGTTGTACGCGCTGATCCGCACCGGTCTCGGCGCGCGGTCGGTGCCACCGGCGCACCAGGCGCTGCACGCCCAGCTCGCGTACGCCTGGCAGGGCCCGGCCCAGGCCCGTGACCTGCTCGCCGCGTACCGGCGGATCCCACGGCCGGCCCGGGAGACCCTGGAGATCGACCTCGCCAACCCGTACGCCGGCGGCTCGGTCCCCGAGGAGACCTGGCTGTCCCGGTTCGGGCGGCTCTTCCCCGCGCCCGCGCCGGCTTTGATGGCGGCACCGGAGCGACTGCCCTTCGACCGGCTCACCACCGAACCCCCGGCGCCCGTGGAGACCGATCGCCGGGTGACAGTGGTGGTGACCGCGTTCCGTCCCGGCGTCGGCCTGATCACCGCGGTCCGCTCGATCGCCGCGCAGACCTGGCGCGACCTGGAGATCCTCGTGGTCGACGACGCGTCCGGCCCGGAGTACGACGCGGTCCTGGCCGAGGCCGAGGCGATCGACGACCGGGTCCGGGTGCTGCGGCTGCCGGAGAACCGCGGCACGTACCCGGCCCGCAACGCCGGCGTCGAGGCGGCCCACGGCGAGTTCGTCACGTTCCAGGACTCCGACGACTGGTCCCACCCGCGCCGCGTCGAGCTGCAGATGCAGCCGCTGCTCCAGCGTCCCGAGGCGATGGCCACCACCTCGGAGGGGATCAGCGTCACCGACCAGCTGGTGATGACCCGGCCGGGCATCCGGCGCGGCCGGGTCAACGTCTCCTCGCTGCTGTTCCGGCGCGCCGCGGTGCTCGGCCGGATCGGCTGCTTCGACGCGGTGCGCAAGGCCGCCGACTCGGAGTTCCTGGAACGGATCGAGGCGGCGTTCGGCCCGGGGTCGGTACGGCGGGTGGCGAAGCCGCTGGCGCTGATCCGGCTCTCCGAGGGCTCGCTGTCCCGGGCCGAGATCCGGGCCTACTGGATGCATCCGGCGCGGACCGCGTACATGTCGGCGTACCGCTGCTGGCATGCCTCGGGCGCGCCGCTGCGCCGGGAGCCCGGCGCGACCGGCCGCCCGTTCGTGGCGCCGCCGCACCTGACCGGCGGATCGGCGCCGCCCAGCTGGGACGTGGTGATCGCCGCCGACTGGCGGTTCCTGGCCGGCGCGCAGCGGGCCGCCTTCGCCGAGGTCCGGGCGCTGCGCGAGGCCGGCCGCTCCGTGGCGATCATGCACCTGGAGTCGCTGCGCTCGGTGGACCGGCAGCGCCGCCTGCTCAGCCCGGGCGTCCAGCAACTGATCAACACCGGTCAGGTGGCGCAGGTGCTGGAGAGCGACCGGATCGACGCGGACCTGCTGGTGGTCCGGCAGCCCGAGGTGCTCCAGTTCGCTCCCGAGGGCGGGTGCGGTCTGCGGCCGCGCAAGGTCGTCGTGGTCGCCGACCGGGCGCCGCAGCGGGCCGACGGCACCGATCGGCGCTACACCGTGGACGCCGTCGCCGAGGCGACGCGGCGGCTGTTCGGGACGGAGGCGCTCTGGTGCTCGCCGGACCCGGGGATCCTCGGCCTGCTCGACGCCGTCCCCTTCCCCTCGGTCGTCGAGCCGCAGGACGTCCGACGCCCGCTGCCCGGCCCGGCCGGCCCGCCGGTGATCGGTGTCGACCTGTGCGACGCCGGTGAGTGGGCCGCCGATCTGGCGGCGACGCTCGCCGTGCCCCGCCGCTGCAAGGGCGCCGACGTGCGGGTCCGGCTGCCGGAGACCCCGCTGCGGCCCGGGACGCTGCCGGTCTCCTGGCTGGTCTACGAGCCGGGCGACCTCGATCCGCGCACGTTCGCCGCGCAGCTCGACTTCTACCTGCACTTCCCGTCCGAGCAGGCGCCGGAGCTGCTCTCCCGGCCGGCCCTGGAGGCGGCCGCGACCGGGTGCGTGGTGCTCGTGCCGGAACGGCTGCTCCCGGCGTACGCCGAAGCCGCCGTCGCCTGCGATCCGGCCGACGTGCCCGCGGTGATCCGCCGCTTCCAGCGGGAACCCCGCCGGTACGCGGAACAGAGCCGCCGGGCCCGCGCGGCGATCGCCCGGGACCACTCGCCGGCCGCGCTGGCCGCCCGGATCAGCGCCCTCACCCCGCGGTCCGCGACCCCGGCGCAACGGGTGCCCTCCGCCGGGGCGTAACGGGGTCGTGTCCACCGGCGTTACCGAGGGTGAACGCAGCGATGAGGAGTGCCCGCATGAGTTCCCTGACCCGAATCGGCCGGCGGGTCGTCCGCCGGTTGCCGAGCCTTTCCGGACGGCAGGCGGCCGCCCTGTGCGGCGCCGGCGTCCTCTGTGCCGGTGTCGCGGCTGCCGCGCTCACCGGGTACGCCCAGGTGGCGACCGCGCTCCTCGGCCTGCTCGCCGGCGTGACGCTGGCCCTGCTGCTCGTGGTGCTGCGCCGGCTCGCCGGCGTGCAGAAGGCCGGTCTCGCCGCCCAGCGCGACCTGCGCACCACCGTCGAGGAGATGCAGCGGCGCCTGGTCGCGGCCGTGGAGCGGGAACGGCTCACCGCCGGTGACCGCCACCTCGAGCTCTCCGAGGCGATCGCCCGGGTCAAGCAGGTCGCCGACCGCAAGGCCAGCTCCGCCCAGGTGCTCGGCCTGCCGCGCGAGTTCGAGGCGACAGTCCAGCTGTTCCAGGGTTTCGTGCCGCGCGCCCCGATGCCGTCCTCCGGCGACTGGGCGCTGAACCCGACCGATCTGCTGGAACTGCTGCACCTGATCCGGATCCGCCAGCCGCGCCTCGTGCTGGAGCTGGGCAGCGGCACGTCGTCGGTGTGGATCGCGTACGCGCTGGAGCAGTCCGGCGGCCGGCTGATCTCCCTCGACCACGACGGCGAGTTCGCCCGGCGCACCCGCGCGGTGCTCACCGCGCACGGGCTCGCCGAGGTCGCCGAGGTTCGCGACGCGCCGCTCACGCCCGCGTCGATCGACGGCCGCGACTACCCCTGGTACGACCCGGAGACCCTCGCGGACCTGCACGACATCGACTTCGTACTGATCGACGGGCCGCCCGCGGCGATCGGCGCCGACGCCCGTTTCCCGGCCCTTCACATGATCGAGAAGCGGCTCGCGGACCGGGCCACGCTGATCTTCGACGACGCCGGCCGCAAGGACGAGCAGGCCGCGCTGGCCGCCTGGACCGAGCGGTACGAGGGCCTCACCCGGGAAGGCGAGATCCTCGGCCGGCACGCGGTGCTGGCGTTCGCCCGTCCTCCCTCGATGGCCGCCGCGCACGGCTGATCGATGACCACGACGCTCGTGCGACCCGACGTCCGCCCGGCTCCTGCCGCGGAACCGCCCCGCCACCGGCACCGGGCGGACATCGAGGGCTTGCGGGCCGTCGCGGTGCTGCTCGTGGTGCTCGCCCACGTGGGGGTGCCCCGGCTGGCCGGCGGTTTCGTCGGAGTGGACGTCTTCTTCGTCATCTCCGGCTTCCTGATCACCTCGCTGCTCCGGGCCGAGCTGCTGCGCACCGGCCGGCTGGATCTGCCCCGGTTCTACGCGCGCCGGGCCGTGCGGCTGCTGCCGCTGGCCACGCTGGTGATCGCGTCGACCCTGGTGACGGCCTGGTGGCTGGCCCCGCCGAACCGGTTCGGCGGGTACGCGGCCGACGCCGTCGGGGCCGCCACCTACACGATGAACCTGCGGCTGGCCGACGCCGGCACCGACTACTTCGCCGACCAGGCGCCCTCGCCGTTCCAGCACTTCTGGTCGCTCGCCGTCGAGGAGCAGTTCTATCTGATCTGGCCGGTTCTGATCGGCGCGCTGGCGATCTGGGGGCGGCGCCGGCGCTGGCTGCCCGGCGCGGTGCTGTCCCTGGGCACCGTCGCCTCGTTCGCCTGGAGCGTGCACGAGCTGGACCGGGCCGCCCCGTGGGCGTACTTCGGCTCGCTCAGCCGCGCGTGGGAGCTCGGCGCGGGTGCGCTGCTCGCGCTTCTCCTGACGGGTACGCGTCGCCGCCGCCCGTGGCTCGGCTGGATCGGCGCCGCCGCGGTGGTGGCCGCCGCCGTGCTCTACGACGAGGCCACCCCGTTCCCGGGCGCGGCCGCCCTGGTCCCGGTGCTCGGCACGATCGCGGTGATCGCGGCCGGCGGCAACCGTCTGCTGGAGACCTGGCCGATGCGCTGGGTGGGCCGGATGTCCTACGGCTGGTACCTCTGGCACTGGCCGATGCTCTTCCTGGCGCCGACCGGCCTGCCGGCGCGCGCCGGGTTCGCGGCCGCCGCGCTCGGGCTCGCCGCGATCAGCCACCACCTGCTGGAGAACCCGGTGCGCCACCACCGCTTCTGGCAGCCGTACCCGCGCCGCGGCCTGGGCTTCGGATTCGTCCTGTCGGCCGCGGCCGCCGGCCTGGCCGCCCTCGGCATGATCTTCCCGCCGCTGATGCCGACCGGCGACGCCGTCCCGGACGCCCGCCGGCTGATGGCCCGGGCCGTCGACCCGGCCGCCGAGCTCAAACACATGATCGTCGCGGGCCAGTCGACCACCGAGGTCCCGGAGAACCTGACGCCCGAGTTCGAGACGGCGGCCGGCGAGCGGTCCGCGCCCCAGGACGAGGGCTGCCACGTCGGCCTGACCGGCGCGTTCGCGCCGGCGACCGAGTGCGCGTACGGGGACACCGGCGCCGACCACACCGTGGTTCTCTTCGGCGACTCGCACGCCCTTCAGTGGTTCCCGGCGCTCGAGGACCTCGCGAAGAAGCGCCACTGGCGGCTGATGGTCTACACCCGCAGCGCGTGCAGCCCGGCCGACCTGGAGCTGCAGGAACGGCGGGCGCAGCGCCGGTACACCGAGTGCGACACCTGGCGCCGGCAGATCATCAAGAAGATCGGGAAGCTCCGGGCCGACCTGGTCGTGGTCTCCTCCAGCGTCAACTACCGGGCGCTGCTCACCGGCGAGCCGGCCGACCCCGACGCGGTGTGGCGGGCCGCCTGGCGGCGCACCCTCGACCGGCTGCAGCGGGCCGCCGGTCAGGTCGCGATGCTCGGTGACACCCCGTTCCTGGCCGGCGACCCGGCCGACTGCCTCGCCACCCGCCCGGCCGCGATCGGCACCTGCGCGCCACCGGCCGACATGGTGGTGCTGGAGCCGGGCTGGCGAGCGATCCAGCGAGCCACCGGGAACGAGGTGGGCGTCCCCACCGTCGACCCGCTGCCGTGGCTCTGCGCCCAGCGGTGCCCGCTCGTGGTCGGCAACCGGCTGGTCTACCGCGACAGCAACCACATGACCGCGGCGTACGCGAAGCTGATCGCCCCGTTGCTGGACCCGAAGCTCCCCTGGCAGCCCCGCCCCGACCGCTGACGCCCACCGGCCCACCGGCCCGCCGCCCGGCCCCTGCCCCACCGGCCCACCGGCCCGCCGCCCGGCCCGTGCCCCGCCGGCCCACCGGCCCGCCGCCCGGCCCGTGCCCCACCGGCCCACCGGCCCGCCGCCCGGCCCGTGCCCCGCCGGCCCCACCCGTGGTCCGCCCCGCGCGGCCTGGGCCCCGCCCTCCGGCGCGGATCTTGGAGATGTCTGGCCAGGTGGTGGCTGCTGTTTGGCCTGAATCGGCGCCAGCGTCACTGCGGGTGAGTGATAACGGTGGAGCGCCGCTGCTTTGCGGCATTCCGCAGGGCCTGGGACGTCCGCGCCTTTCCGCGAAGCGCCGGGTTCACCTCTAATACCGACACGCCCAGTGACGATCACGCACGCTGACGAAAGATCGTCGGCGGCCCCCGCCCTCACCGGACGATGTATATGCCCGCGTCACCGCTGAGCTCGGCGGCGGCCGATGTGCCGACAAAGCCGCCAGCCGCCGCCAGCCGCGTTCATCGCGAATAGCGGTATTCATCCCGGCTAGCGGTGTTCATCCCGGCCGGCCGCAGGCAACTCGGCAACCGCTCGACCCTCAACCGGATCCGGAGCGAGCAGCACCGCCACCGCCTCGGCGAAGCGACCATGATGATGATCGCGCCGAACGAACTCCAGCCCCCGCCGGCTCTGCGCGACGAGCGCCTCCGGCCGCCGGTGCAGCTTCGCCACCGTCCCCGCCACCTCCGCCGGCTCGCAGTAGACGGCGGCCGGCCCCAGCACCGGCTGGTACCGGTGCGGCAGGACCGGCACACAGCCGGCCGCGAGCGCCGCCAGCAACTCCGGGTCGAGTGTCGTGGTCCGCTCGTCGGCCGGCAGATGCAGGTAGAAGTCGAGCTGGTGCAGGAACGCCCGCACCTCCACGTCGGACGGCCGGTAGACCAGCCAGTTCTTCCCGAGCTTGGCGGGCGGTTCGGGGGCGAGCACGCGGACGTCCAGCCCGGCCGGCGCCGGCAGCGCCTCGCGCAACCGCAGCCATTCGGCGGCGATGCCGGCGCCGGGGCGGGCGGTCAGCACCCGGCCGATCACCGGGCGGTCCGCGCGGGGCCCGGTGCGGTGCAGCCGCCAGCGGTCCGGGTCGATGGTCGCCGGGAGGTCGGCCTTGGCCAGCCGGATGCCGAACGGGCCGCCGGCCAGCCGGCGGCGCTCGGCGGTTCCGGCGGGCGCCCACCACGGTTCCACGCCGAACAGGCGTCGTGCCTCGGCCTCGCAGTGGAAGGCCGCCTCGCCCCACGCCGGGTCCGCCTCGATCACCACGCGGTCCGCGCGGATCGCCGAGGGGTATCCGGGCGCGAAGCCGACGAGCGCCGGGTCCTGCACGAGGACCAGCCGGGCGGACACCTCGTCGGAGAGCACGACCTGGTCCACTCGTCCGGAATTGATCATTTCCTGGACGTCCGGGTCCAGGTTGGCGGGCCGGCCTGTCACGTTCCGCAGCAGGCTCAGGTGCAGCACCGCCACCGAGCGGCCCGGCACGGACACCGCACGCAACCGGTCGGCGTGCGGCTCGGCCAGACCGGGCGGCGGCGCGCTCCAGTCAGCCGCCAGGATCACGTCGTAGTCCCGCCCCGGGAACCCGCGATGGGGGACTGCGGAGAGGGCCCGCTGCCGGGACGGGTGCTCGGCCAGCCGGCGCGGGACGGCGAAGGCCCGGGCGCCCGGCGAGCGGTCCCGCCGGGCCTCCGCGCGGCCGGCGGCCAGGCGGTGGTGCCAGGCTTGGAAGGCCGACAGGTACGCGTACCGCGCCGGATGCATCCAGCCGGGCGCGATGTCGGCGCTGGAGAGTGACAGGGCGCTGAGCCGGACCAGCGCGAGCGGCTCGCCGCCGAGATGATGCACGGCCGGCCGTCCGAAGACCGCGCGGGCCCGTTCCACGTACTCGGCGTCGGCGCCCTTGCGGACGGTGTCGAGATAGCCGAGCCGCTGCAGCGCGGCCTCGCGGCGGATCATCAGCGAGGAGAGGTTGTACGACCGGTGCTCGGGCACCCCCGGCCGGGTCACCACCAGGTTCTCGGTGACCCGGATGGCGGCCGACGTGGTAGCGAACAGCGTCTCGTCGGCGAGCAGCGGCGCCACCTGCCGTTCCAGCCGCAGCGGGTGGGACCAGTCGTCGGAGTCCTGGAACGTGACGAACTCGCCGGTGGCCGCGTCCAGCCCGGCGTTGCGGGCCAGGTACGTGCCGCCGTTCTCCGGCATCCGCATCACCCGGACCCGTGGATCGAGCGCGGCGGCCCGGTCCAGCACCGCGTCGTGTCCCGGCCCGGAGCCGTCGTCGACGACCAGGATCTCGTGGTTGGTCCAGCTCTGCGCGACGAGCGAGCGGACGGCCGTGAGCAGTGGCAGCCCCGGCCGGTACGTGGTGACGATCGTGGTGATCCGGTGTGCCGAGCCGACCCGGCCGGCCCGGTTCGAGCGGATCCGGTCGAACCGGGGACCGATCTCACCGTCCAGGGCGAAACCGGGCGCCGGCAGCAGCCCGAGGAACCGGCCCGTCCAGTCCTCGCCGGTGGTCAGGTCGACGACCAGCGCGGTCCGTACCGGATCGGGGATCCGCGGGTAGTCGGCCAGCAGCTTCTCGGTGCGGGTGCGGTCACCCGTGGCGTAGGCGAGCTGGGCGTGCAGGCCCTGGTGCCGTGGCGCGACACCGGCCGCCCCGGCCGTGCGCAGCAGCGAGTCGAGCAGCACCATGGCGTCGGCCCGGTCCTCGGTCCAGAGGTCCTGGAGGGCGATCACCCGGGCGAGCTCGCCGAAGACCCAGGGGTCGGCGTCCGGGAAGAGACGGCCCTCGTACGCGCCGCCGATCAGGTCGTCCACCGAGCGGCGGGCGGCGGCGTAGGCGAGGACCGCCCGTGCCGACGCCGACCTGGTGTGCAGGGCGGCCGTGGCGGGTCCGTCCGGTGAGCTGTCGCACAGTTCACTCCACTGCCGTTCGAGCAGTTCGGTTCCGTACGCGTCGGGTGTCGTGTGCAGCCTGCGCATGTGCTCCTGCCGGGTGATCTCGCGGTGCCCCGGGGATCAACGGCCGGGTGGGTGGGAGCGTGACGCCGGGCGAGCGCCGTTCGTTGTGGCGTCGTCAGGCACGCCACGCGAGACATCGGAGTAGTTCAATGACCGAGCACGTCCATGACGTGGCGATCCTCTCGGACTTCCGCTATCCGGGCGGCACCTCGGCCAGCATCGCCGCCGAGGTGCGGGCGCAGGCACGGGCCGGGCTCTCCACGGTTCTGGTCCAGGTGCGCTCGCCGCATCTCAAGCGTGACCGTCCCTTCAATCCGCTGATCGTGGAGTTGCTCAAGGACGGTTCGGCGCACCTCGCGGTGGAGGGCGAGCTGGTGCGCGCGAAGCTGTTCGTGCTCCGCCAGCCACGGATCTTCACGGCCGACCCGGCGTCGGTGCCCCGGGTCGCCGCGGATCGCACGGTCATGGTGCTGAACCAGGCGCCCGGCGACGCCGCCGACCCCGCCCGCTACTACGACTTCGCCGAGGTCAGGGCCCGGATCGAGGCCTGTTTCGGCAACGACGTGGAGTGGGCGCCGATCAGCCCGCAGGTGCGGGCCGAGGTGCTGCGCTCGGCCCCGGACGCGCCGCTCTCCGGCGAGGACTGGCACGAGATCATCGACGTGGCGCAGTGGTGGACCGGCCGCACCGGCCCGGCCGGCCCGGTCCCGGTGATCGGCCGGCACGGCCGCCCCGACCCGGTGAAGTGGCCGCGCACCACCGAGGAGCTCCTCCAGGCCTATCCGGACGACGCCGGCGTGCGGGTGCGGATCCTCGGCGGCGGCGAGCTGGCGGTCGAGCGTCTGGGCCGCCGGCCGGCCGGCTGGGAGATCGTGGAGTTCGGCTCGGTGCCGCCGCGGGAGTTCCTCGGCGGACTCGACTTCTTCGTCTACTTCCACGATCCTGACCTGGTCGAGGCGTTCGGCCGCACGATCATGGAGGCGATGGCGGCCGGGGTGCCGGTGCTGATCGGCGAGCACTTCCGCCCGGTCTTCGGCGCCGCGGCGCTCTACACCACCCCGGCCGGCGTGCTGCCGCTGGTCCGCGAGCTGCATGCCGACCCGCGGCGGTACCGCGAGATCGCGGAGAACGCCCGCGACTTCGTCGAGGACCATTTCGGGTACGCGTCCCACCTGTCCCGCCTCGCCGACCGCGGCGTGCGCCCGCCCGGCCCCGGCACCGACGTCGAGGTGCACCGGCCGGCCGCGCTCGTCGTCTCCCGGCGCAACCGTGGCGTGCTGATGGTCAGCGACAACGGTGTCGGCCTGGGCCACCTGTCGCGGCTCATGGCGATCGGCCGGCGGCTTCCGGAGGGCACCCCGACGGTGATCGCCACTCAGTCGCACGGCGCCTCGGTCGCGCACCGGGAGGGTTTCCTCACCGAGTACATCCCGTCCCGCAGCGTGCTAAAGCTGCCCCGGCAGCGCTGGACCGACACGCTGCGCAGCCGGCTCGAGCACCTGATCGACCTGCACGAACCGGCAGTGGTCGCGGTCGACAGCGTCCCGCACGACGGCATCGTGGCCGCCGTGCGGTCCCGCCCGGACGTCACCTGGGTCTGGGTGCGGCGGCCGATGTGGCGGCGGGACACCGGCACCGAGTGGATCGAACGAGGCGGGTACTTCGACGCGATCCTCGAGCCCGGCGAGTTCGCGGCCGCCGCCGACGAGGGGCCGACCGTCACCGACCGGGCCGGCGTGCACACCGTCGACCCGATCACCTATCTCGACCCGGGCGAGCTGGCCGAGCCGGTCGCCGCGCGGGAGACGCTCGGTCTCGAACCGGGCCGTCCGGCCGCGCTGCTGCAACTCGGCGCCGGCAACATCAACGACATCGCGTCGCCGGTCGCCCGGATCGCCGGGCACCTGCGGGCCGCCGGTTTCCAGGTGGTGCTCGCCGAGTCCGCGATCGCCACCGAGCCGATGCCGCCGGTCCCCGGGACCCATCTGGTGAAGCTGTACCCGATCAGTCGGTATCTGCGCGGACTGGACCTGGTGATCAGCGCGTCCGGCTACAACTCGTTCCATGAGCTGCTGGCGTTCGGCGTGCCGGCGGTCTTCGTGCCCAACCACGAGACGTCCCTGGACGACCAGGTGAGCCGGGCCCGGTTCGCGGCCGCGGCCGGCGCCGCGCTGATCGTCGAGGAGCCGGACGGCCCGGACCTGGACCGAGTGCTGGCCCAGGCGGTGCGGGCCGACGTCCGTGACCAGCTGAGCCGCCGCTGCGAACAGGTCAGACCCGGCAACGGCGCCGCGGCGGCCGCCCGCTGGCTCGCCGAGCTGGCCGACCGACGAACCCCCGGAGTATGACGATGCCCGACCGCAGCACCGAACTCACCGACCCGGCACGGGTGGACGCTCTGGTCGTCCGGCTGCGCACCATCGAACAGCAGCGCGACGCCTGGCGGTCCCGCTTCGATCAGGTGACCGGGGAACGGGACGACGAACGCGAGGCGATCCGGCGGTTGCGGGCCAGTGGGTCGTACCGGTTGGGCCGTACCCTCGTGGATCTGGCTCGAAGCCCGCTCGGCGCCTCCCGGAAGCTGGTCCGGAAGGCGCGGCGCAAGCCGGCGCAGCCGGCCCGCCGCAAGAAGGTCGCCGCGCCGCCGCAGCCCACCCATCTGTACGTGGCGATCGGCCTGGACCTGGCGGCGCTGCGCGACTTCGTGCTGGCGGTGCGGCGCCGGTTGCTCGTCGAGAACGATCATCGAGCCGTCGTGCTCACCGACGAGCCGGCGTTCTCGCTGCTGCGCAAGGCCGGGCTGATCCTGGAGTACCTGCCGGACCGGCGGACCTGGGAGAAGCACCGGCCGGACCGGCCCTGGGACGGTGTGCTCGCCGAGCGTCTCGCGCACCTCTCCCGCGACCACGCCGCCGCGCAGGTGATCTTCGTCGATCCGGATGCGCCGCCCGGATTGGCGGATCTGCTCTCCGAGATCGACACAACCCCGCCCGCGCACCCGTCGTTGCCTCAGTCGTGACCGCGCAAACCGCACTATTACCGCAGCAGCCGGAGGATCGGCCGGGCCCGCCGCGGGACCCGGAGTCCGGGACCCGGCTCTGGGGGCACGTCCTGCGCCGCTGCGTGCTGCTGCCGCTGATCGTGCTGACGCCGCTCGTGGCGGTCGCGCCCCGCGGTGACCACCGGTTCAACATCTACTGGCACGGCGGGCTGTTCCTCGACGACCCGGTGCGGATCGTCTCGCACACCATCGGGACCGGGGAGACGTACCTGCGGCTGGGCAATTTCCGGCCGCTCGGTCGGATGCTGGAGAAGGCTCTCGACCTGCTGGTCCTGCTCGGCGCGGAACAGCTGCACCTGTCTCCGGCGATCATGCTGCGCCTGGTCACGATGGGCGCCGCGGTGGTGCTGACCGGCGCTGTGGTGATCTTTGCGGAGAGCGTGCTGACCCGGGGACCGCTGTTCGGTTCCGGGCCGTCGCTCGTCGCGCTGCTCGCCCCGTACGCGGTCGCGGGTGGCCTGGTCGCCGCCGGGCGCAACAGCACCACCACGCTGTTCGGCGGTCTCTACCTGAGCACCGCCGCGCTGGTCATGCTCGTCGCCGCGGCGGCCTGCCGGCTGGACCGGCTGCGCTGGTGGCACGCGGTCCTGGCGGTCACCACCGGAGGGGCGCTCGCGGTCTTCAACGAGCCGGCCTACTTCGCCGTGCCGCTGGCCACCGTGGCGGTCCTGGCCCGGGGCCGGTTCGTGCTCGGGCTGCCCGGCCGGCGGCTGCTCACCTCCGGCGGGGTGCGGCTCGCCGCCCTGCTCTGGGCCGGTTTCCTGCCGGTCGTCGCGGTGGTCCGCTGGATCATCCGGGGCTACTGCGCGGACGGCGGCTGCTACCACGGCTCCGACGTCGCGGCCGACGCCCGGTCGCTGCTGGTGCTGCCGGCCCGGCTGGTGGCCTGGATGCCGCCGGCCCAGTGGCAGGCCGCGACCGAGCAGGCGCGCGGGAACTGGCTCTGGGGAGTCCTGCCGGTCGCCGCGTTCCTCGTTCTCGCGGTGCTCGGCGTCCGTACCCGCAAGGTTCTGTCTTCGGCGTCGCGGCCCGGCGCCGGACCGCTCACCGGCCTGGCGATCGCCGCCGCCGCCCTGCTCGTCTGCGGCGCGCTCCCGGCGGCGCTCAGCGTCGAGGTGCACGACTACTTCGACACCCGCGCGCTGCTCACCCAGGGCTGGCGGGACTCGGCCGTCACCGCGCCCGCCGGAATGCTCCTGCTCGTGGTCGTGGCGCTGGTCGTGGTCCGCAGCCGGGCCTCGGTCGCGCTGATCCTTTCCGGACTGGTGATCTGCGCCGGGGCTGGCGCCGCCGCGAACCGTGCCTACGCCGACGTCTCCGCCGGCTGGGCGCCCTCCCAGCTGGACAACCGGATCGCGCTCGCGGTCGGCGGCTTCGAACGCGGCCTGGCCGGCAACGACCGCCGCTGCGAGCTGCTCGGCGAGGCGCTGCACAACCTCGACGGCGAGCCGGCCCGGCAGCGCCGCCTCACCGAATCGCTCGACGCCGCCGCCCGCGCGCTGGCCGGCGTCCCGTTCTGCCAGGTGGTCCGATGAACGACCCGCTCATCTCGGTGGTCGCGCCGATCTACAACGAGGGCGACGGCGTCGACCTGTTCACCGCCCGCATCGCCGAGGTGCTCGACGGCGCCGGCCTGCGCTACGAGCTGCTGCTCGTCGACGACGGCTCCACCGACGACTCGTGGTCCCGCATCGCACATCAGTCCCGGCTCGACCCCCGGGTACGCGGCCTGCGCCTCTCCCGCAACTTCGGCAAGGAGGCAGCCCTGCTGGCCGGCCTGGAGCAGGCGGGCGGCGACGCCGTCGTGGTGATCGACTCGGACCTGCAGCACCCGCCGTCCGCGATCCCGGCCCTGGTCCGTCGCTGGCAGGACGGCGCGCACGTGGTCGAAGCCGTCAAACGCAACCGGGCCGGCCAGTCGCTGGGCAACCGGCTCGGCTCCCGCCTGTTCAACACCGCGTTCACCGGCCTCACCCGGGTCGACCTGGTCGACGCCACCGACTTCCGGCTGCTCGGCCGGCCCGCACTGGACGCGCTGCTGCGCCTGCCCGAGCACTCGTCGTTCTTCCGTGGCACCAGCAGCTGGATCGGCTTCACCCGGGCCACCGTCGAGGTCGACATCGACCACCGCGCCGGCGGGGCCTCCCGGTGGACGCTGCGCGGGCTGTGCCGGCTCGCCGTGAACGGTCTCACCTCGTTCACCTCCGCGCCGCTGCACCTGGTCACGATGGCGGGGATCGGGTTCGCGCTCTTCTCGGTCGTGCTCGGGGTGCAGACCCTGGTGCGCTGGATCAGCGGGGGATCGGTGGCCGGATTCACCACGGTCATCCTGCTGCTGCTGGTGACGGGCACGTTCGTGCTGCTCGGCCTCGGGGTGATCGGGGAGTACCTGGCCCGCATCCACGAGGAGGTCCGGGCCCGGCCGCGCTACCTGATCCAGGAGCGGTCGGACGTCGCGACGCCGGGCGTGCCGGAGCAGTGGGTGGCCGAACAGCATGCCGAACGCTGAGGGCCTGGCACGCCTCGTCCGATACGGGATCAGCGGCGGGTTGAGCGCGGCCACCCATTTCGGGGTGGGACTGGCCGGGACCCGGGTGCTGGCGCCGGTGCCGGCGTCGAGCGTGGGATTCGCGGCCAGCGTGGTGGTGTCGTATCTGCTGCAGCACACGTGGGTGTTCCGGTCGGCGGTCGGGCACCGGGTCTCCGGGCCGCGATTCCTGGTGGTCACCGGGGCGGCGTTCGCGTTGAACGCGGTGGTGCTGTGGGTGGGGGCGGAAGTGGCGGGCCTGTCGTATCCGGTGGTCCAGGCCGTCGCGATCGTGTTGATTCCGGTGCTGAACTACGCGATCAACTCACGCTGGACCTTCACGGCCTGAGCCGTGCGGCGGGGCTCCGTGCGGCCGGGATCGTGCGGCCGGGATCGTGCGGCCGGGCAGCCGCTGCACGATCCGGGACGCGAGCACACGCAGGCGCGGCTGAGGGTGGGCGAGGGCACACGCAGGCGCGGCTGAGGGTGGGCGAGGCACACGCAGGCGCGGTTGAGGGGCGGCGAGGGCACACGCACGCGCGGCTGAGGGGCGGCGAGGGCACACGCAACGCCATCGTGACCTCTCATCTGTGCCAGGGAGCCTGTTGGTTTTTGGGGTTGGCTGCTCGTGGGCAGTGGCTGGTGATTCGGTTCGGGTGGGTGGTGGGCTGCCGCTGGGGCGGCCCGTAGGG